>JBJMGR010000242.1:0-9813 GCA_045807805.1 Pyrinomonadaceae bacterium
CGCGTGCGTCGAGGCGTGGGCGCGGATGTTCCTGCTGGTGGCTCTCGCGCTGCTGGTGCTGACGCGGATGGGCTGTGCGTTGTTGGAGCGCGGCGACCGTGCAGCGTTGTTGCGCCGCGTGCGCTCCCGGCGTCGCGCGCGCTCCGAGTTGAGTCTGGTGCGCGGCGTCGTCGAGTTGCTGACCCAGGGCGATGACTTGTGGTAGTTGCTCGGACATCACGGTCGGCTCAACCTAGAGGCCGGTTTATAAATGTGTCCAGACTTCAGGGCACACTACTACAAATTGCGACCAAAATATTTTTTGCAACACTACCACGCTAACATCCTCCCCGGCGTCGGCGGAACCTTCACATGGCAAAACCTTGGCCCACAACTCCTGCCGTCGACGCCGACGTATAGCTACGACGTGGCGCTGAAACTCTATTGATGTCCTTAGAGTGTTTTCCGATTGAGTGTCGCGCGGGTCGTCAGACCTAACAAAAAGGGAGTAGCGACCGAGTCGCTACTCCCTTCCAATTGCGTCTTCGCGAAGGCCGCGGACGCGGATTAGAAGTTGAACCGCGCCGCGAACTGTAGGACGCGCGGGTTGCTGCTGAAGATCTGCGAAGGCTTCAGGAAGTCCGCGTTGGTCGGGCTCACTTGGTTAAAGCGGGTGACGCCCGTCGTCGCGATGGGGTCGACGGCGTTCACCGAGCCGGCGACGTACTGCGGGTGGTTGAGCACATTGAACATGTCGGCGCGTATCTGGAACAACTTCGTCTCCCCGAACCTGAAGTTCTTGAAGAGGGAGAAGTCGAGGTTGTTGATGGGTGGCAGCGAGAAGGTGTTGCGGCCTAGGTTCGACACCGCGCCGGCCGCCGCCTGTAGGTAGCGCGCGTTCGGGTTGCGGGCCACGTAGCCGACGATCTGTCCGTCCGTGCGCCTGAGCGGGTCGACGAGGGAGCCGACGCCCTCCTGCCCGTTGGGGTTGAAGATGGCGCGGTCGCCCGCGGAGTCATTGTTAAGGTTGGCGTCGGTACCGCTCCTGACCGTCACCTGCTCGCCGCTCTCCCACGTGTAGGTGCCGGCGAGGCTGAAGCCGCCGAGCGCCGCGCGCAGGAAGTGGCTGGAGTCGTTGCGGAAGAACGGAAGCTCGTAGATGCCCGAGGTGACGAAACGGTGGCGGTGGTCAAGTGCCGAGTTGGCGCGCTCCGTGCGCAGGTTCTGGAAGTTCTGAACGCGGCGCGGGCTCAAGACCGTCGAGAAGACCTCGGCGGTCGTGTCGTCTATCAGGTGGCTGAACGTGTAGGCGCTCGTGAACTGCAAGCCGTTCGAGAAGCGCTTCTGTAGTTGGGCCGACCCGGCGTGGTAGATCGAGTTGCCGTTCGAGAGGAAGGCCACGACGGGGCTGTTGATGTTGTTGAAGCCGGCGGCGGCGTAGCGCGGCACGATGTTCGGGCGCGCCTGTATCTGCGCCAGCGTCAGCGTCAGCGCGTCGATCTGCGCCTGCGACGGGGCGGTCACGAACGTGGGCAGGCCGCTCAGGCCGAGCGCCGGGTCCACCTTCTCCTGAACGTTGATGCGGTTCTGCGTGAGCAGGTGGACGCCGCGCGTGCCAAGGTAGCGGACTTCGACCGACCAGTTCTTCATAAACTGGCGCTGGATGCTGCCCGTCCACGTCAGAGAGTAGGGCACCTGCTGGTCGGGGATGAACCCGCCGGTCTGCGCGCGCGCGTCCGCCGCGTTGGTGATCGCCACGGGCGTGTTCGGCAGCCCGCCGCCCGCGAGGAAGCCCGTCGTGGTCGTGGAAACGTCGTTCGTCTGCTGTAGCTGCGGCGGGTTGGAAAGGATGTACAGGTTGTCGAAGATGTAGTCGTAGGCCATCGAGAAGCCGCCGCGTATGGAGGTCTTGCCACCCTCACCCAGGAGACTTCCGAGCACCCCGCTCTTGAAGTTAGGCGAGTAGGCAAACCCGACCTTCGGCGCGAAGTTCTTCGTCTGCGCCTTGGGCTCGCGGAACTCGATCAGCCCCGGCACGGAGGAGATGGCGTTGAGCGGCTGGCTCGTGCGTGCGCCCAAGGGCACTTGTTGGAAGGAGTAGTTGACGCCCATGTTCAATGTTAAGTTCGGGCGGACATGCCAGTCGTCCTGCGCGAAGGCGTAGAGGATGTGCTGGTTGCCGTAGTAGACGTTGTTGCCCGCGTTGCGCTCGCCGAACACGTCCGGGCTGATGTCACGCAGGAACGTTTCGAGGTTGCCGTACTCGTAGTCGCCGCGCAGGCGCTGCGTGAAGGTCTGCGGCGAGATGATGTTGCGGAAGTCGCCGCCGACCTTGAGCGCGTGGTTCCCCAACTGGTAAGAGACGTTGTCTATCACCTGATAGTTGTTCTCGATGGTGAACTGCGGCGCGTTCGGGTCCGGCCCGATGTTGACGCCCAGCTCGTCAATCGTGACGTTCGGGAAGTCGGCGAGGCCGGGGAACGGGATGCCCGGCACGGGGAAGTTCTGCGTCGAACGGCGGAACGCGAGGCGCGTCTCGTTAATCAGGTTCGGCGTGAAGGTGTGCAGCAGCGTGTAGGAGAAGAGTCGCTGCTTGAGCGGGAGCGCGATGAAGAACTGCGGCAGGTTCGCGGCGTTGTCGATGTCCGCGAGGTTCGTCATCGTGAAGCGGAACTTGTGCTGCGTCGCGCTGCTCTGGTCGTAGTCGAGGTTTTCGACCACGTGGTTCTGCTTGAAGAAGTTCGGCGCGGCGACGAACACGGTGCCGATGGGAATGGGAACGCCGCCGACGGATATCGTGCCGGCGTCGGCGCTCCCCGCGACCGGGACGAACGTGGTAAAGACGTTAAGGTTGTTCGCGGAGAGTCCGGGGATGCCCCTCAGCGCGGTAAAGCCCGCTGCGGTCGGCGCGAAGATTGGGGTCGCGGAAGCGCCGCTTCCCTGCTGTAGTCGCTCGTACGAACTGAAGAAGAACAGCTTGTTGCGGAAGCCCTTGTACGCGGGGCCGCCCTCGCCGAAGCGGGGCAGATAGACCGGCCCGCTGAAGTTCATGCCGCCGCGGAAGTAGTCGAGGCGCGGGTTCTCTTCGCGTGTAATGCCGGCGATCTTCAACTGGTTGTCGAGAGCGTTGAAGCGGCGGTTGCGGACGAAGCCGTAGAAGGAGCCGTGGAAGTCGTTCGTGCCGCTCTTGGTGACGGTAAGGAACTGCCCGCCGTTCGAGCGCCCGAACTCGGCCGAGAACTGGTTTTGCAGGAGCGTGAACTCCGCGACCTCTTCCGGCGAGATGTAGCTCTGCGGCCCGGTCACCGATTTGTCGTTGTTATCGATGCCGTCAACGACGAAGTTGTTGTTACGCGGGCGCTGACCGCCGACCGAGCCACCCGTGCCGACGCCGACGCCGCCCGAAGAGGAGACGTTCGGGGCGATGAGCGAGAGGTTGTTGACGCCCGCGCCGGGGCCGCCACCAGGGCCGCCGACAGTCGTCTGCGCCAACTCGACGACCTGACGGCTGCTGAAGCTCTTGGAGAGATTCGCCGTCGTCGTGTCAACCAACTCGACGCCGCTGGCCGTCACCTCGACCGTCTCCCCGACGCCGCCGACGGTTAGTTGCGTCGGGATGTCAGTAAACTGATTGAGTTGCACACTGACGTTGTTGATCGTCTGGGTCTTGAAACCCGTCGCCGCGATTGTGATCGAGTAGTCGTCGCCGACGAGCAGGTTGTTGAACTGGAACACGCCGTCGTCCGACGTTTGCGTGTCCCTCGATTCGTTGTTCGACTTCTTGTTGATAGTGACCTTCGCGTTGGGCACGACCGCGCCCGTCGGGTCGGTTACCGTGCCGCGCACGTTGCCGGTCGTAGCCTGCGCCTGCGCCGCGAGTGCACAGACCAGCACGAGGCACAATGCGTGCGCGACCTCTATGAGTCGCCTGGCGATGTTCCTGTTCATTGTCATAGTTGTCCCCTACCTTGTGTGAGTGCTGTTTGGCGACGCACGTACTTAAAAATCCCTTTCATACTTGCGCCGTCGGGGAGACCGTAGTCGTTCTCAGAGCTATAAGAGCCGCAACCGAGGGTCGGGGCGGTCATAGCCTGAAGTGTCAGGCAGATCTTGGTTTTGAGGCAGCGGGGCGCTTTTGTGGGGAGACCATCCTCTATCGTAACGTTGAATCGGAGAATTGCCCGGGCGAGGCGGCAACGTTGCCGCCGACCCCAACGACATCCACGCCTGCGCCGTCCGTCACCTAAAGGTGTTGGTCGCGCGCGTTCGGTGGAGCGAAATCATTGGTTCGGAGGTCTCAGGCAGCCTAACTTCGTTGACTGCTTCGGAGACTTCATTCCTCGATTATGCCGTTGCCGTTAGAGAATTACTTAATTGCATCAGGCAACTCAAAGGCCACCACGGCGTTTTACTCCGGGGCCGAACTATAAGTCATTTAATGAAATGGCTTAGAGCAAAGAACCACTAACATTTTAGTCTTCATGGGAGGCCCGAACTCTGATTCGGTTAACAAATTTCTGAAGCCAACTTCAGAAATTTGAATGTACATTTTTTTGGCTTCTGTCCCGGTTTAAATTCTTGCCCACAGCGGTCGCGCGCGTACCTGTACTTAAGGTATCGAAGCCACGACTTTCGAGCGTCGCCTTGCGTCATTTCGGACAGTTTTAATCCGAATCCCTTGACGCTGATGGAATGTATCAGCTTGGCGTATTTACCTAGCTCCTGCCAGATGCCCAGCTTAGGCGCAGGGCTGTCTCTGCCTTCGTCCCCGGCTATATACGATTGGATGATATAAGCAAGTCCTTCACACCGGCCTACGCTAATAACTGATGGGACGGGGACGCCGCGGGCGGCTGCGTGCTCAATGCACCACGCCTCCTTAGTGTACTCCTCCAAGGCTTCAGCCCTGTCGCTCATCCTGGCGACGACTTTATGATTTACCGTCTCTACGATGAAGACCTTATTAACGCTGCCCTTGCCAATCAGGGGTGTGACCTCGACTAGCGGTTCATTGAGAAGACTAGAAGTGATCCTTGAGGCTGACTGGATGTCTTTGCTCAAATCAATGACCATCTCATGGTATTAGCAGGCAGGATGTACCTCGCGGCAATCTAACGCCGCCAATCACCCGCCCGCTGGCCCCGCGGGAGATACATGAAGGCCGTCGTGTCGCGGGTCGGGTGCATGCCGTTGTTAGATTGCGCGGATTCATATACTAAGTGCAACACGCTTCCTTGAAGCGGGGGGAAGCGGTGATACTGGCTAAGACTTCAACCACCACAAAGAGGTCATAGCCATGACGTACCGCCAGCTCTCCCCCGAGGAGAGATATATGCTCGCCGCGCTGAGAAGGCAAGGACTCAACCAGTCCGAGATCGCACGCTCCCTCGGCCGCCACCGCAGCACGGTCTGCCGCGAGGTTCGGCGTAACAGCACGAGGGCCGACGGCCAGTACCGCGCCTCCACGGCGCAGGAGCGCACCAACGGCCGCCGCTCCCGCTCCCGCCGCAACAGCCACTTTACGGCCGAGGACTTCGCGCTGGTAGACGGGCTGCTGCGCCAGTACCTGCCGAAGGGGGGTGAGTATGGCGGGGCTCAGTCAGCACCAGTGCAACGCCATTGCCAGAAAGCTCAACACGCGGCTGAGGAAGCGGCTGGGGTTCAGGACGCCGCTCGAATGCTTCGACGAATCTTAGTCAGTGTTGCACTTCAATGTTGATGTCAGGGAAGCGCTTTGCTGCGGAGACGTGACGCCTCACGAGCCCCTGTGACTCGAATCAATCTTTGCAACGGAAATCCTTTGGCTTCCCCGATGCCGTGTAAAGCTCACACAGGCGGCGCTTTGCCAGGGCGATGCGCGGGTTGTCGCCTTCTTGCGAATGAACCAGGGAGTCGTAGCTCGCGAGCAAAAGCGGCTCGGCGTCGGTGTATTTTTGTTGCGCCGTCAGGCATTCGCCGAGCGCGCCTTCCGTGAGCGCCGTCATGAAGTGGCCTTTCGGCAAGTTCTCCTCGCGCAACTTCAACGCCTCGCGCAGTATTTTTTCAGCTTCGGCGGTACGCCTTCCCTTATTCAGAATCAACCCCTTGACGGTCAGGGCGGTGGCGAAGTTGATGTAGCGCGGGTTTGAGTTCTGCCGGTAGTTATCCAGCACCTTATCAATCGTCTTCTCGGCTTCGGGGAGAAGCCCCTGGAGGTAGAGCGCCTGCGCCTGTAGCCGCAGGTTGTCGTGGGTGGGGATGAAATTCGGGCTGAAGAGTTTGTGGTAGATGGCTTCGCCTTCGCGTAAATTCGCCAGGGCCCCGTCGAAATCGTTCTTCTCCAAGAGGACGCTGCCGAGGATGGTGAGCGCGCCGCACATCTCCGGCGTTTCGGCGTTGGGCATCCGGCGAAACTCGGTGACGAGTTCGCGCGCGAATGATTCGGCCTCGTCAAACTTTCCCTGATCGAGCAGCGTCAGTACCAAGACGGTCTCGCTCTGCCTCGTCGGGCTCCGCGACTCAGCGGAGATTGTCTCGCGCAGACCGACGGCCTCTCGCAGTAGCTTCTCGGCCTCGTTTGAATCGCCTTTCGCCCGCCGCAGGACGGCGAAGTCGTTGAGCGCGCTTTGCAGCAGGAGCGGCTTGATAGAGCCCTGCCGACTTCCCGCGCGCAGTCTGGGCAGGATTTGCCTGTAAATTTGTTCGGCCCCGTCGTAATCCGCTTTGGCAAGGAGGAGTTGGGCGAACGGAATCAGTGTTTCCGACGATTCGGGACTGCCCTCGCCGTAAAGCGAGACTTGCGCCGCGTACGCCGCGTGCAATAGTTTCTCCGCCTGCTCGTAGCGCCCCTGCGAGAGGTAGGTCTGGCCGACGATCTGTTGCAACTGCGCCTTCACTTCGGGCTGCGCCGACAGGTCTTCGCCCTCAAGCCCGCGCGCGGCCAAGTCCAGCACGTCTTTGACTGTCGTGTCGCTGTCCCCCCCTTTCACCCCAGGGTTTTTGGAGAGCAGCATCTTCTGCAAAAAGCCGTTGACGGCCTCCTCCTTGATTCGCTCGTGCCGGGCGCGGCTGTACTGGTGCAACGAGACGCCCAATCCCGCGACGAGCGTTAACAGCACAAGCGCGGAGGCCGTGACGGCGATGCGGTTGCGGCGTAAAAACTTCACGGCGCGATACGAGAGTGTGTTCGGGCGGGCCAGCACGGGGCGCCGCGCCAGGTAGCGCTCGATGTCGGAGGCGAACTGCTCTACCGAGGTGTAACGTCGCTCCGGCTCCTTCCTGAGCGCCATGAACAGAATATTGTCGATGTCGCCCGGGAGACGCCGCCCGTCGCTCTTCGCTTTACGGCCTTTGTCGCCAGCCGCCATGCCTGGGCGCGCGGAGTCCGTCGAGACCGCGCTCGGGCGCGGGGGCTGCGACTCGACGAAGCGCGCTATCTCTTCGGCGCTGCCCGACCTGAACTTGTAGGGGCGCGTGTTCGTCAGCAGTTCGTAGAGGACGACGCCGAGGCTGTAGATGTCGGAGGCGGTGGTGACGTTCTGCCCGCGAAGCTGTTCGGGCGAGGCGTATTCGAGTGTGAAGGCGCGGAGGACGGCCTGCGTGCTCTCGCCCGACTGTTCCGCGTCGAGCAGCTTGGCGATGCCAAAGTCCAGAAGTTTCGGCGTGCCGTCTTCCCTGACCAGCACGTTCGACGGCTTGAGGTCGCGGTGGACGACGAGGTGCCGGTGCGCGTAGGCGACGCCTCGACAGACCTTAAGGAAAAGCCTGAGCCGCTCGTGAACCGAGAGGTCGCGCGCCGCGCAGTAGTCGTTGATGCGCTCGCCTTCGACGTACTCCATCGCGAGGAACGGCTCGCCGTCCGCGCTCATGCCGCCGTCGAGCAGGTGCGCGATGTTCGGATGGTTGAGCGTGGCGAGTATCTGCCGCTCACGCCGGAAGCGGCGAGCGAGTTCCGCGTCGGCCAGACTGCGCCGCACGACCTTGAGCGCGACCTGCTGTCGGAACTCTCCGGCCTCGCGCTCGGCCAGGAAGACCATGCCCATCCCGCCGCGCCCTATCTCGCGGATGATTCGATAAGCGCCGACCCGCCGGTTCTCCCAATGCGCCTGCTCCTCGTCCAGATCGTCGTCGGCCAAAAGCTCCGCGGCGAGCGGGAAGGCCGAACTCTCGATGAAGCCTGCGGACGCAGCGTCGTGCGCGAGCAGCGATTCGACTTCGCGTCGGAGGCCCACCTCGCCCGCGCAGGCGCGCTCGACGAACGCCGCGCGCTCGCCGTCGTCGCGTTCGAGCGCCGCGCCCAGAAGCTCTTCGATCCGCCGCCAACGCTCGACTCTCATACGCCCCGACGCTTTCGTCGCTCAACCATCACCGTTGACGCCGCCCTCCCCGCTCAGCTCGCGGTGCAGCCACAGCTTGGCGATGCGCCACTCGCGCATCACGGTTTTGCCGGAGACGCCGAGCGCGGCGGCGGTCTCTTCGACGCTCACGCCCCCGAAGAAACGCATCTCCACGATCCTGCTCTTGCGCTCGTCAAATTCGGCCAGACTCTTCAAAGCCTCGTCGAGCGCGACCAGTCCCGCCGCGCGCTCTTCGACGGCGACGCGCGTCTCGTCGAGGGAGAGATGCGGCGAGTATTTGTCGCCGTCGCCGCCGCGCTTCTGCGCGGCCAGCGCGCGCGCGTGGTCAACCAGAATGTTTCGCATCAGCCGCGCCGCCAGCCCGAAGAACTGCGCGCGGTTCTCCAAATTGACGCGCGTCTGGTCTACGAGACGCAGGAACGCTTCGTTGACGAGCGCGGTCGGCTGCAAAGTGTGGTCGGCGCGCTCGCGCCGGAGGTAGTTGCGCGCAAGCCTCCGCAGTTCGTCGTAGACGAGCGGCATCAGTCGGGCGGGCGCTTCCGCGTCGCCCGCGCTCCAATCTAGTAGCAGAGCCGTCACGTCGTGCACTCACATCGCCTCCTGTAAGAGCGGATTCTACCTGCGAAAGAGGACACGGCGAATTTATTTTTTGGCGGGTGGGAGTTTTGCGGCGCGCTTTCCGCTCTAGACGGGCGAAGAGATTTTCAGGATTGAGACTTGCCCCAAGGAGATTGAACAAATGCGGCCTCTCGGTCGAATCGTCGCCCTGTCGGTGTTGCTCCTCTCGGCTCTCGGCTCGTATTTCGTCCCCGTTGCGACACAGGCGCAAAGCTCCTGCACCGCGCAGCCGGCGGGCCTCGTCGCCTGGTATCCGGGTGACGGCAACGCGAACGACATCGGGCGCGCCAATAACGGCACGGTGCACGGCAACGTGAACTTCGCCGCCGGGCAGGTCGGGCAGGCATTCTCATCCGACGGCAACTCAAGCGGCATCTCGGTTGGCAATCCCGAGCAGCTACGCTTGCAAAACCTCACGGTCGAGGCGTGGGTCAAGCGCGCGAGCGCGACGAAGGCGACCGTTGACTCGCCCGACTCCGGCCTCATCTTCGGCTACGGGCAGAACGGCTACGCCTTCTATATTAATAACGACGGCCATCTGGTGTTCGGCAAGATCGGCGTGAATGAACTCCGGTCAAACCCCTCGGGCGCCCGCCCCGAACTCTCCTTCACCGACACGAACTTACATCACGTCGCGGTCACGCGCTCGGGCAGCAACTTGACCTTCTATTTGGACGGAGTTCAGGGCGCCACGTTCTCCTACGGAGACCAGTTTGAGTTTACGACCAACGCCGCCGTCGGCGCGCGCGGCGACAATTTCAGGAACAGCTTTTTCGGCTTGATTGACGAGGTCGCCGTCTACAACCGCGCGCTCAGCAAGGCCGAGATTCAAAGCATCTTCAACGCGGGCGCGGCCGGCAAGTGCGAGGCGACCAGCACG
>JBJMGR010000243.1:0-5893 GCA_045807805.1 Pyrinomonadaceae bacterium
TCGCGGAAGACACGGACTCGCGCGTGCGCGTGAGCGCCGTGCGCGCGCTCGCATCTCTGAAGGATGCGCGAGCGGGACAACCTCTGCGCGAGCGTGCGGAAGTCCTGCACGCGGACTACAGGCTTGAGCGGAGCGGAGTCGCGAACGCGCGCGTGCCTTCGGCCGTCAACGAGCTTCTTGAAATCTTCACGGCGTTGGGCACCGTGCTCGCGAACACGAACGACGAGCGCGCCGTCGAGCTGCTCAGGGCCTATCGCGCCGAGGGCCTCGTGGCCCCGCAGCTAGAGACTGCGCTCGCGCGCATCGCGCCCGCGCAGTACGTGCGCGACCCCGCGGTGTCAGACCTCTTCAGGCGCGTGCCTTCGAGAGACCCGTCCGTCACGTGGCAGAAGGTCTCCGCGATGGGGCAGGGGTTGGGCGAGATGTCCGGCGTGACGAGCGCGCAGGTCGGCAACAGCGTCGTGAGCCTACAGGCCGACGCGCAGATAGCTTTGCGCTCGCTCATCACGAGCCCGAACACGCCCCCGCTCGCCGTGCCCGACCTGCTGCGCGCGCTCGCCTCTTTCAAGCCGATTGACCTCGCGGCGGTCGCGCGCGCGCAACTTAAGGCCGACGACGTGATTGTTCGCGCGACGGCCGCCGACATTCTCTCCGACCTTCCGCCCGAGCCGGACAACACGCACGCTCTAGTCGAAACCCTGCCGCGCGCGCTCTCCGACGAGATAAACGACGCGGCGCTCTCCGTGCTCGGCGCGCTCGCGAAGCAGCAGGGCGCGGACGTGAACGCGGCCGTCGAGACGGCGCTCGAAACTACGGACTATCTGGTGCGACGCCGCGCCGCCGACATCCTGCGCGAGCGCGCGGGCGGCTCGACTGAGGCGCGCCGCATCGAGACCGTCAACACGCGCAACCACCGCGCCGACTACGAACGCGCCGCCGCGCGCATAGGCCGTCAGGTGCGCGCACTCGTCGAGACGGACAGGGGCGCTTTCACCATCGAGCTTCTGCCCGAGGACGCGCCACTCACCGTTGACAACTTCGTCGGTCTCGCGCGCAAGGGTTACTTCAACGGCGTCCTGTTCCACCGCGTCGTTCCGAACTTCGTCATACAGGGCGGCGATCCGCGCGGCGACGGCAACGGCGGCCCCGGCTACCAGATTCGCGACGAGATGAACACCGTTCCATACGACCGAGGCGCGGTCGGCATGGCGCTCTCGGGCCGCGACACGGGCGGCTCGCAGTGGTTCGTCACACACTCGCCGCAGCCGCACCTGGACGGCGGCTACACGGTCTTCGGCCGCGTCGTCTCAGGCATGGACGTGGTAGACCGCATCGCCCGCGGCGACCGCATACGCGCCGTCACCATAACCGAGACGCGCGCGGCGCAGAGGCAGTAGAAAGTTTGATTATGACGAGGGGGCTCAGAGGTTCTTGCGAATTCAGGGCGGCGAGGGGGCGCGCGACCTCTTTGGTCGTTGCGCTCGGCGTCGCCCTCATCATCGTCTGCGGCGCGGTCTACGTCTCGACTTCGGGCGCGTCTTCAGTCTCGGCCGCTGGCCTGCGACGGCATCAGCAGAAGCCCGCGGCGAATGAGAGGGCGAAGGAGGAGAGGGACGCGCGCACTCTCTACCGCATCATCTTGAGCCTCGACTTCAACGGGCGCGGCTATCAGGGCACGGAGCGCGTGCGCTGGACGAACCGCGACGACCGGCCCGCCTCCATCCTCTACTTCCACCTCTACCCGAACATGCGCGCCGAAGACGAGCGCGCGGGCGCGCAATCGCAGGTCGGGGCCGCGCCCGACGAGCCGCGCCTCGAAGTGACGGAGGCGCGCGCCGCGGGTCAGGCGCTCGCGCTCGTGCCTGAAGACGACGGCGCGACCCTGCGCGTGCAGTTGCGCGAGCCGCTCGCGTCGGGCGCGTCCGTAGAGGTCGAGCTTTCGTTTAAGGGCTCCGTGCCCGAGATCGACCCGGACGAGACGAGCCTCCCCGCGCACGTCGTGCAGCAGGTCGGCGCGGCCATGCGCGACACGCGCGAAGTCAGGCGCGCGCGCGACATGAACTTCGTCTCGCGCGGCGTGATGCTGCTCGGCAGCTTCTACCCCGTGCTCGCGGTGCGCGGCGACGACGGCGACTGGCAGCGCAGAGTCGAGGCGACGATAGGCGACACCTTCTTCGCGGACACGGCCGACTATGAGGTCTCACTCTACGCGTCCTCAGACGTGGCCGTCTTCACCTCGGGCGAAGAGCACTACGTCGCAGACCTCGGGCACAACGCGCACATGTTTGAGGGCGAGAGCCTGCGCGGCTTCGCGATAGTCGCGGGGCGCAGCTTGCGCAGGGAGGAGCGAGAGGTCGGCGGGCTTCGAGTGCGCTCGGTCTTCACGGCCGAGCACGAGAAGGTCGGCCGACGCGTGCTCTCGGTCGCGGCCGACGCGGCGCGCACCTTTCAGGAGCGCTTCGGCCCGCTCCCTCTGAAGACCGTCACTGTCACTGAAGCGCCGCTCGTCGCGGGTCTGGGCAGCGCGGACTTCGCGGGACTCGCCGTCATCGCCAGCGCCTTCTACGTGGACTTCGATTCGCCCGCGCTGCGCTCTCTGCCGGAGCTTGTGCGCGAGCAGAGGGCGAGCGTCGAGGACAGCCTTGAGTTCGCCGCCGCGCAAGGGATGGCGCAGCAGTGGTGGGGCGAGACCGTGGGGAACGACCCCGCGCGCGCGGCCGTCGTGGACGAGGCGCTCGCGCAGTGGTCTGCGCTCCTATACGTGCAGGACGTGCGCGGCGAGGAGAGCGCGCGCACCGTGCAGGAGGATCAGTTGCGCGGCGTCTACCAGATTTACAGGACGTTCGGCGGCGAAGACCGTGCGGCCGACTCGCCCACGCGCGAGTACAGAAACTCCTTCCAGTACGCGGCCATCGTCTCGACGAAGGGCGCGCTGATGTTCGTCGCGCTACGGCAACTATTGGGCGAGGCGAAGTTCTTCAAGGCGCTACGCGCCTACTACGAGGCGAACCGTCTGGAGGTGGCGGGTCTCGAAGACCTGCGCGCCGCCTTCGTCGCCGAGGCCGAGCTTCAGCAGCGGCGCATGGTCACGCGCACCTTCGACCGCTGGCTCTCTGAAAAGCGCGGCGATCAGGACATCGCCCCCCCCAACCCGCAACTCCTCGCAGCCCTCGGCATGACCGCCGAGCAGTCGCAGCAAGGCCCAAGAGACCGCAACGCATTCTCACGCCTCGGCCGCTTCTTCTGGCGGCAGATGACGCGCATACGCTGACCTTCGACATACTTCCCCGTGTGCGTCGTGCCGCGGGTTGTCAGGATTTTCGTGGCGCGAAGGGTCGAGTCCAAGAGCGTAGCCGTTGACACACCGCCCGTCCGCTAATATCCTCGGCGGAGCATGTCTCCCCTGACCTGCTCCTTCCCTATGAGGCTCTCTCAAATGCCCCTGCAAGACGACGTTAAATCGCGCTGCCTTTCGTCGGCCGTCGCCCTCTGTCTCCTTCTCTGTGCCTTGGCCTATGCACAACAGCCTCAGCAGTCGCGTCGGCCCACGCAGGAGGACGACGTAGTCCGTATCACGACCGAGCTGGTGCAGACGGACGTTGCTGTCTTCGATAAGCGCGGGCGCTTCGTCGAAGACTTACGGCCCGAACAGTTCGAGTTGCAGGTGGAGGGCAGGACTCAGCCCATCAGATTCTTCGAGCGCGTTACGGCGGGCAGTCGCAGTGAAGCGTCGCAGTTGGCCGCCGCGCGAAGCCGCGCAGCCGACGGGACAATCGAACCGAGCGGGCCCGCGAGCGCCGAAGCGCCCGAGCGCGGGCGACTCATCTTCTTCTTCCTCGACGACCTGCATTTGAGCGGCGCGGGAATCGCACGCGCGCGCGAGGCATTGCAGCGCTACGTTGACCGCGACATGAACCCGAACGATCAGGTCGCAATCGTCTCGGCCAGCGGGCAGATAGGGTTCCTTCAGCAGTTGACCGACAACCCGGCGGTGCTGCGCGCGGCCATCAAGCGAATCGGGTATAGACAGAACCTTGAGAACTACTCCGGCAAGACGCGAATCAGCGAGTACGCGGCGACTCAGGTGCTCGACGGCGGCAACAGCGAGTTGTACGCCTACCTTCTTGAGTCCACCAAGCTCGAACAGCAGATGGGGCCGGGCAGCCGCCACGGAGACCATCGCCTCGCGGCCTCGTATTCGGCCGCGCCCAACCTTCGCAACCGGCTGCTGCAAGTGCGCGCGCAGGGCGAGATGGCGACCGCCGCGACGCTCGACGCGCTGCACAGCCTGATGCTCTCGGCGGGCGCGCTTCCCGGCCGCAAGCTCGTCTTCTTTCTGTCAGACGGCTTCATCATCAACGCGCGCAAAGGGGCCGCTCTCGAAACGATGCGCGGCGTCGCGCAGGAGGCCGCGCGCGCGGGGGCGGTCGTCTACACGATGGACTTGCGTGAAGATAACCTCTCCGGCCTCGGTTCGAGCGTTGACGCCAGCACCAACGATTACATAGATCTCTCTGCACGCCGCTCCGCGCTCACCTTCGGCGAAGTCTCTTCCACCAGAGAGCCGCTTCAACTCATAGCAGACCAGACCGGCGGGCGCGCCATCCTCAACTCAAGCTCCGTGGACGAGGTGGTGCAGCAGGCCCTGCGCGAGACCGCCGACTACTATCTGCTCGCGTGGCGTCCCGACGCCGAGGAGCAGCGTAAGACAGGGGCGCGTCTGAAAGTCTCCGTCAAGGGGCATCCCGAATGGCGCGTGCGTCTGAGAGCCGCTTCTTACAGCGTCCCCGCCGTCGAGGGCAAAAAACCCGTGCAGCCCGCGCGGGAGCAGCAGCAGGCCAAAGCAAAAGAGAGCGGAGGCGAGTCCAAACAGACGAGTGCGGTCGGCAACGCGTCGAAGGCGGCCGAAGCGAAGGCGAACGACGGCGAGTTGCTGGCGGCGCTCGGTTCCCTATACCCGCGTCGGGAGATGGAGGTCGCGCTCTCGGCCGGCTATCTCGACACGGGCGAGCAGGGCACGGTCTTAAACATCTCTATGCAGTTGGGACGGACGGCCTTCGACTTCGATTCGGCGGGAGACAAGCGCAAGGCCCTCGTGGACGTGGCGGGCGCGGCCATAGACGACCGAGGTCAGTTCGGAAGCTTCAAACAGTTGTTGACCATCACTCCCGACCCGGCCGACCCCGAAGCCTCACAGCCCCTCATCTGGCATCAACGACTTCGCCTGAAGCCCGGCCTATATCAGGTGCGCGTAGCCCTGCGCGACCGCGCCACGGGTCGCGTCGGGGGCGCAATGCAGTGGGTCGAAATTCCCGACCTCACGAAGGGCGACTTCGCCCTGAGCAGTATCTTTCTCGGCGAGCGTAACCTCGAAGCGGCCCCCGCCGCCGAAGGAGCGACGAGCCGACCGCGCTCGCTCGTCGTTGACGTTGACCACCGCTTCGCGCGCACGAGCGTCCTACGCTTCCAGACTTACGTCTACAACGCCGCGCGCTCGGGCGGGCGCGAAGCGAGCGACGTGCAGGTTCAGGCGCAGGTCTTTCGAGGGACGACGCCGCTCATCAACACACAGCCGCTCAAAGTGCCGTCTACGGCCGACCCCGCGCGCCTCCCCTTCTGGTCGGAGCTTTCACTTGAGCAACTGCCGCCGGGCCGCTACGTCCTACAGTTGACGGCCACAGACCGAACGACCAACCGCACCGCGGCCGAACGAGTCGGTTTCTCCGTGGAATAATCGGAACATCCTACGATTTCGGCCGACGCCGGAGAGCTTTGATGTCAGGGCAACGTACGTCGAGACTCGCGCTCATCGCCGCCGCGCTCACACTCCTCTTACTGACCTACGCGGGTCATCGACGCATAGGCTTACGCGCCGCCGCCGCCGCATCCACAA
>JBJMGR010000244.1:0-13061 GCA_045807805.1 Pyrinomonadaceae bacterium
CGGCGATCTTCGTCGTCTACCTCGTCGGCATCACCGCGACCGTGTGGCATCTCGCGAACGGCATCTGGCTCTTCGCGGTTGACTGGGGCGTCGTCATAGGCGAGCGCGCGCAGCGCTTGACGGGCTACGCGTGCATCGCTCTCGGACACCTGCTCCTCGTCGTGGGCATCAACGCGGAGGTGGCCTTCATAAGGCAGGGCGGACTACTCGGAGGGATTCTTTACTGACATGGCAACTAACGGCATACGCGTGGCAATCGTCGGCGGGGGCTTAGCGGGATTGGCCGCGGCGATGAAGATTGCCGAAGGCGGACACTCCGTAGACCTCTTCTCCGTGGTGCCCGTCAAGCGCTCACACTCCGTCTGCGCGCAGGGCGGAATCAACGGCGCTGTTAACACGAAGGGCGAAGGCGACTCGCCTTGGAAGCACTTCGACGACACGGTCTACGGCGGCGACTTCCTCGCGAACCAGCCGCCCGTCAAGGCCATGTGCGAGATGGCCCCTTCGATTATCTATCTCTTCGACCGGATGGGCGTCCCCTTCTCGCGCACGACCGAAGGTCTCCTCGACTTCCGGCGCTTCGGCGGCACGCTCCACCACCGCACGGCCTTCGCGGGAGCTTCGACGGGGCAGCAACTCCTCTACGCGCTCGACGAGCAGGTGCGACGCCACGAGTCGTCGGGCAAGGTCAAGAAGTACGAGCACTGGGAGATGATGTCGCTCGTCCTGGACGGCCACGGCGTCTGCCGCGGACTCATCGCGATGGAGCGCTCGACGCTTGAGATGAAAGCCTTCCCCGCCGACGCGGTCATCATGGCGACGGGCGGGCCGGGCCTCATCTTCGGCAAGTCGACGAACTCGATGGTCTGCACCGGCTCGGCCGTCTCCGCCTGTTACCAGCAGGGCGCGCGCTACGCCAACGGCGAGTTCATACAGGTTCACCCGACCTCGATTCCGGGCGAGGACAAGCTGCGCCTGATGTCCGAGTCGGCGCGCGGCGAGGGCGGGCGCGTGTGGGTTCCGAAGGCGAAGGAGGACAAGCGCCAGCCCTCCTCCATCCCTGAGTCGGAGCGCTGGTACTTCCTCGAAGAGAAGTACCCGGCCTACGGCAACCTCGTCCCGCGCGACATCGCGACGCGCGAAATCTTCCAGGTCTGTCTCGACGGCATGGGCGTCTACGGCGAGAACCAGGTCTACTTAGACCTGACGCACATCCCTGCCGAGACGTTAGACAAGAAGCTCGGAGCCATTCTCGAAATCTACGAGATGTTCGTCGGCGACGACCCGCGCCACGTGCCGATGCGAATCTTCCCCGGCGTACATTACTCGATGGGCGGGCTCTGGGTTGACTTCCAGCAGCGCACGAACATTCCGGGCCTGCTCGCGGCGGGCGAGTGCGACTACTCCATCCACGGCGCGAACCGTCTGGGCGCGAACTCGCTCGTCAGTTGCGTCTACGGAGGCTTCGTCGCCGCGCCCGCCGCGTTGGAGTTCGCCAAAAACGTCGAGCGCAACGGCTCGGAAGGCTCACGGATTTACGACGACGAGTTGAAGCGGCAGCAGGAGATTAACGAAGGGCTTCTGAAGCAGGCGGGCACGGAGAACCAGTACGTCATACACGAAGAGATGGGCAAGTGGATGACGGACAACGTGACGGTCGTGCGCTACAACGACAAGCTCAAGGCGACCGACGAGAAGCTGCTCGAACTGATTGACCGCTACAACCACATCTCGCTCAACGACTCGAACATGTGGGCGACGCACGCCGTGCCGCACGCGCGTCAGCTCTACAACATGCTTCAGCTCGCGCGCGTCATCACGCTCGGCGCACTGAACCGCAACGAGTCGCGCGGCGCGCACTACAAGCCCGACTTCCCAAACCGCGACGACGAGAACTTCATGAAGACGACCATCGCGGAGTTCTCGGGCGAGGGGCCGGTCTTCTCTTGGGAGGCCGTGGATGTCGGCCTCCTTGAGCCGCGCAAGCGCGACTACTCGAAGGGCAGTCAGAAGGCGAAGGCCGCTTCCGGGGGCGAGGCCGAGCAGTCGCCCACGAAGGACGGCGCGGCGCAGGTGCCCGCCCCCGGCTCTGACCAGAGGCCGCCCGACGCCTCCGGCCCCGCGACGTGGGGGCAGAAGAAGGAGGCCGTTGACAACGCCGTCGCGGGCGAAGTCACCCCGCGCACGGAGCGCGGCGATTCGATTGACGAAGCGGGAGGCAAGACCGAGAAGCAGTAGCACGAAGTAGACGACCGCCACGAGAGCAACACAGCTCGCCTTGTGTTGATGAAGAGTATGACGACGCAGACGATCACATACGTGACGCCCGACGAATACCTCGCCGCCGAGAGGCTGTCGGATTACCGCAGCGAGTATCTCGACGGAGGCGTGTACCCGATGACCGGCGGCAGCATTAATCACAATCAAATCACCATCAACTTGATTCTCGAACTTGGCGCGCAGCTTCGTGCACGTCCCTGCCGCGTGCTCGGGGTAGACTTGAAAGTTCGCCTTCCCGATTCGCGTAAGTTCTTTTACCCGGACGTTGTGGCCATCTGTGATGAGTTACAGATTCACGATGACCGGAAGGACATTATTCTCAACCCCGACCTCGTTATCGAAGTGCTTTCGCCGAGCACGGAGGCATTCGACCGCGGGGCGAAGTTCAGGGCTTACCAGACGATTGAATCGTTGAAGGAGTACGTGCTCGTCTCGCAGAACGAACCGCTGATCGAGCAATACGTCAGGAATGGCGAAGGTAAGTGGACATATGCGGCGGCCGAGGGGCTGGATAGTACTTTGACGCTGCCGTCAATCGAATGCACGTTGAATCTTAGCGCCGTCTACGACAAGGTGGATTTTAATTCATGAGCGCACAAACGAACGCCGAAGCACAACAGGGCTTGAAGAACCCGCCGAGAGAGGTCGTCCTTCGCATACGCCGCCGCGAGCGGCAGGACGCGGCGGCGCGTTGGGAGGAGTTCTCCATTCCCTACCGCCCGAACCTCAATATCATCTCCTGCCTGATGGAGATTCGTAAGAACCCGGTCACGCGCGACGGGAAGAGGACGACGCCGCCCGTCTGGGAGATGAACTGTTTGGAGCAGGTCTGCGGCATCTGCACGATGGTCATCAACGGGCGCGCGCGCCAGTCCTGCTCGGCGCTCGTGGACAACCTCGAACCGCACAAGCCTATAACGCTTGAGCCGATGTCGAAATTCCCGAACGTGCGCGACCTCGTCGTCGACCGCTCGGAGATGTTCAACCACCTCAAGCGCGTACAGGCCTGGATTGAGATTGACGGAACTTACGACCTCGGCCCCGGCCCAAAGATGTCGCAGGAGGACGTGTCGGAGCGCTACGCATACTCGCGCTGCATGACGTGCGGCTGCTGCCTCGAAGCCTGCCCGCAGTACGGCGACGGCAACTACATAGGCCCGCAGGCAATCGCGCAGGTGCGCCTGATGAACATGCACCCGACGGGCAAGATTACGCGCGACGAACGCCTCTCCGCCATCATGGAGGACGACGGCATCACCAACTGCGGCAACGCGCAGAACTGCGTCCGCGCATGCCCCATGTCGCTCCCGCTCACGAAGGCCATCTACGAAGAGAACCGCGAGACTGTCATCTACGGCCTCTTCGGCTGGCTTAGGAAGTAGCGCGGCCCCGTTGGATGTGAAAGAGAGAGGCGCGTCCTTGCGCAAGGTCGCGCCTCTCTTCTCGTATCTATCTACGGGCGTCGCGCGCTTCGGCCGTCAGCTCGGGTCGAAGGGCGCGTCAAAGAGCAGAGCGGTCGTGCGGAAGGCCACGCGGCGGTTCTTCGTCGACTGTATGATGGCCGCACCGTTCCTCTTCCCCGCGAACTGCGCCGTCACGCGCGCCACCGTCTCGTTCTCTATCGCGACGAGCAGCTTCGACTCGTCCGCGAAGACACCCGGCTTCGTAGCGCGTACGGCGGCCGTGACCCTCTTCGCGCCGCTGTCGCCGAACTGGTTCGCAACGTCGAGCATGAAGGCGACGCCGCGCTCCGAGCGTATCTCGGGCGCGAAGCCCTTAAGAATCTTGAACGACGACGCAAAGGCGTCAATCGCCGTCGTCACCTGCACGCGCTGCAACGCGCGGTCTAGCCCCGCGCGCCGGAACCTCCCGGCCCAGGGCTCGCGTATCAGGTCGAACTTGGGGTCTGTCGTCGCGCCCGTAGCCTTCACGACGCCGCCGTTGGCCTTGGCCGTGTGGTTGATAAGCCCCGAGGCGAGGGCCGCGTCGCCGCCGCAGAGGACGTTGAGGTATGCGTCGGGCGCGTCGTCGCGGAAGGCGCGGAGCAGCTCGTTCAGGCGGCCGGGCTTCTGCGCCCACTGTATGAGGCCGAACGAGAGGCCCGCGCCGTCCGTGTTCGCGTTGAAGGCCGTGAACTTCCCGCCGCCCTCGAAGATCATCGTGATGGTCATCACGCGCAGCAGCCCCGTGAACGGCACGTCGAGCGCGAGCGACACGTAGCCGCCGCACGCGAAGGGGCTTGTCGCCTCCGAGACGACGAGAGACTTCAGAGTCTCCAAGTCCACTGACGCGACGGACGCGTCCGCGTGCAGGGGCAGTCCTTTCGACTTCTGGTAGTCGCGCACGGCCTTCGTCGTCGTCGGCCCGAAGCTTCCGTAGTTCGGGCTGCTCGCGCCGGGCATCCCCTTCACGCCCGCGATTGAAAGGAGGTCTTGCACGAGCCCCACGGCCTGCCTGTCCGTGCTGCCCGTCAGAATCGGCGACGCCGTGCCGCCGTTGAAGAAGTCGTCAATCGCCTTTATCCCGCACTTAGCCATCTGAAGCCTCCTTTGACTTGAACCGCCACAGCACTTTGCAGTTGAGTGTAACTATGTATGCGAATCAAGGGTAGAGATTCTCTTCGCGCAGCACGCGAAGGTTGTCGCCGTAGTAGAGTTGATTCGTCCAGTCCACGTATCGCGCTTACAGAGGCCCGTTAGAGTATCACACACCCGCTCGCTACCGCGGGCGGTACTGACCCGTCTAGTCTTCACAGTCGTTCGCGCGCAAGCGTGCGACGGTCGCTCCCCATCCGCCTGCTTCGGGCGGGGCATCGGAGAAGTGTTCGACGAAGTCTGTGCGCGCCAGCACCGTGCGAACGGTCTCACGCTGCACGCCGACGCCCTTGCCGTGGATGATTCTCACGCTGCGGAAGCCCTTTCGACGCGCCTCTCGCAGGTACTCTTCGACCACCGCGCGCACCTCTCGCGGCCGTATCGTGTGAAGGTCGAACACGTCGCCTATCTCAAGGCGCACAGGCTCCGGGAAAGGGTCGAACGGGTCTACGCCGCACTCGTCTTCGGCCGGTTCCCGCTCCGGCGCGCGACTCGCCTCGCCGAAGATTCTCTTTAGAAGTTCCGACAGTCTCATCAGGGCTACGAATCAAGGGAAGGGACTCTCTCCGCGCTCTCTGCGACTACTCCGCGACCTTAGCAGTCAAGCTATAGCGATTCGCAGTTAGGTATAACCACCACAACAGAACCGCGAGCGGTAGCGAGCGGGTATCAAGCTCCGATGAAGGCAAGCCTGTCGAAACCTATACCCGCTCACTACCGTTCGCGGTACTGTTTGGTCGCCCGCGGCGCTCGTCGCATCCGTTCGCAGATTGCTATAGCCTCTCTAATCGCTAAGGTCGCTAAGAAGGCGCAGGGAGCGCAAAGGGTAGAAACCTCTCTTCGTGCGGTCGGGTGTGTTCCTTGACACGCGTTCGGACGCATCTTACACTCGCGCTCTTCCAACTCCGACCTATGCGCGCCGCCGCGTCCTTCGACCGTGACGAACTTTCACAGCGCGGACGCGTCAGATTATGCCTTAATTCGGCGGCGCGCGTGCGGTCGGGCGCGGGCTTCATTCGACCGGGAATCTTTCAGAGACGAAAGGGAGAGAAAAGAGATGGGCAAGCGAAACAAGATTACGGTGGTCGGCGCGGGCAACGTCGGCGCGACCGCCGCGCACTGGCTCGCGAGCAAAGAGCTTGGCGACGTGGTGCTCGTGGACATCGTCGAGGGGATGCCGCAGGGCAAGGCGCTCGACCTCGCGCAGGCCGCGCCGATTGAAGGGTTCGACGCGGCGCTCGTCGGCGCTACGAACGACTACTCGCAGACGGCGAACTCCGACGTGGTCATCATCACCTCGGGCCTTCCGCGCAAGCCCGGCATGAGCCGCGACGACCTTCTGAAGACGAACGCCGGAATCGTTTCGAGCGTCGTCGATGAGGTCGTCAAATACTCGCCCGACTCCGTGCTCATCATCGTCTCGAACCCGCTCGACGCGATGTGTCAGGTCGCGTTCAAGCGCTCGGGCTTCCCGAAGCACCGCGTGATAGGCATGGCGGGCGTGCTCGACTCCGCGCGCATGCGCTGCTTCCTCGCGGAGGCTCTGAACGTCTCGGTCGAGAACGTGACGGCCTTCGTCCTCGGCGGCCACGGCGACACGATGGTTCCGCTCCCGCGCTACTCGACCTGCGCGGGCATCCCCGTCACGGAGCTTCTGCCGAAGGAGCAGTTGGACGCAATCGTCAAGCGAACGGCGAACGGCGGCGCGGAGATAGTTGGACTGTTGAAGACCGGCTCCGCATACTACGCGCCTTCGGCCGCGGCCGTCGAGATGACGGAGGCGATACTGAAGGACAAGAAGAAGATTCTGCCGTGCGCCGCCTACCTCGAAGGCGAGTACGGCGTGCAGAACCTATACGTCGGCGTGCCCTGCAAGCTCGGCGCGCGCGGCCTCGAACAGATCATCGAGATCAACCTCACGACCGAGGAGCGCATCGCTCTACAGAAGAGCGCCGCCTCCGTGCAGGAACTCATAGACGTTCTCGGGATTTAACGGCCGGAGACAGTTTCACCAACGCAGAGACAGAGAGGCACGGCTAATTGAGTCTTAGCCGTGCCTCTCTGCCTCTGCGTTGGTTAATCGTTAAGTCTTATAGCAATTTGCGGATGGATGCGACCAGCGCCGAAGACGGCCAAACAGAACCGCGAGCGGTAGCGAGCGGGTATAGGTTTCGACAGGCGGGCTCTCGACGTAACATGCTACCCGCTCGCTACCGCTCGCGGTTCTGTTGTTGTGTCGCATCCGACTGCATACCGCTGTAAACGTTCGCTTCCGAGTCGCACGCGGCCGTGAATCGCTATAAGATGTGCGAGAGCAAGCGAGACTGTCCTGAACAGAACGAGAGCCTTCCGGGAGTCATCCGTGACACGTTTACGCCGCACAGTCCTTACGGCGCTCTGCCTCCTACTCATTACACAACTCCCGGCCGCGGCCCGCGCCGCGCGGACGCCCGCGCTCGTACAGACTCCGACTCTCACGCCCCGATTCCCTTTCGAGACTTCCGGCCTCGCGCTCAAACGTCGCACGCGCCCCGGCGCGTTCCTCGACGTGCTCGGCCGAAGGGCGGCGGTCTTCGGCTACGAACACGGGCGGCTCGAAGCGTGGGCCTACCCGCTTCAGATACTCGACGACCTCGAACTCTCCTTCCGCCTCGAAGGCTACCCGCTTGAGCTTCGCGGCGCTGACGCGTCTTCGACGATAGAGGTGCGGCCCGAGGCGACCGTCATCACATACTCGCACGCGGCCTTCACGGTTCGACAGACTATCTTCGCGCCGCTCGACGAGCCCGGCGTCGTCATGCTCTTTGACGTTGACTCGGCGCTACCCTTGAGCATCACCGTCAGCTTCCGCCCGCGCCTCAAGCTCATGTGGCCCGCCGGTCTTATGACTGGCTCGCTCTCATGGGACGAGCGTGCGCGCGCATACTTCATAGGGGAGGAGACGAATCGCTTCGTCGGCGTCGTCGGCAGCCCCGCCGCGCGCGAAGTGTCCGTGATGCCTTTTCAGGAGGAGCCGCGCGACGTGCCCGCGCAGTTCCGTCTGGAAGTCTCGCCGTCGGAGTTGAAGACGAGCTTCGTCCCCGTCGTCATCGCTGGAAGCGTCCGAGGCCGCGAGGACGCGCGCGCCGTCTACACGCGCCTGCTGGGCTCCGCGCGCGGCCTCTACGAGAAGAACGTCGAGCACTATCGTCGTCTGCTCGAAGAGACTACGACGGTCACGACGCCCGACGCGCGCATGAACGAAGCCTTGCAGTGGGCGAAGGTCGGAATAGACAAAGGCGTCGTCGAGAACCCGCTTCTCGGCCGCGGACTCGTCGCGGGCTTCCGCACGGCGGGCGAGTCGGAGCGTCCGGGCTTCGCATGGTTCTTCGGCCGCGACTCGCTCTGGACTGCGCTCGCGCTCGACTCCTACGGCGACTTCGCGACGACGCGCGACGCGCTCGACTTCCTCAAGAAGTTCCAGCGCGCCGACGGCAAAATCCCGCACGAGATTTCGCAGAGCGCAACGCTCATCCCCTGGTTCACGGACTACCCGTACCCTTGGGCCAGCGCCGACGCGACGCCGCTCTACATCATCGCCCACGCAGACTACCTGCGCGCCACGGGCGACATAGACTTCGTGCGCCGCAACTGGGACTCAATCGTCAAAGCCTACCGCTTCACCAAAGCGTCTGACACGGACGGCAACGGTCTCATAGAGAACGAGAAGTTCGGCCACGGATGGGTCGAGGGCGGCGCGCTCTTCCCGCCGCACGAAGAGATTTACATGCAGGGCTTGTGGGTCGAGGCGCTGCGCGGCGTCGAAGAGATGGCGTCGGAGCTTAACGACGGGAAGCTCTCCGACGAGGCGCGCGAGGCGGCCGAGCGCACGACGCAGGCCATCGAGGAGACATACTGGCTCGGCGAGCGAGGCTTCTACGCCTTCGCCACGAACACGCCGCGCGAGTCGCCACGCGACGCGCCGCGCGAGGCTGACCCCGGCCCGAATCGAGAGACGCGCCAAAAGCGCATGAACGAGTTGGACAGGCTGAAGCTTTGGGACGAGGACACAGTGATGCCCGCCGTGCCTCTATGGTTCGGCGTGCTCGAAGACGAGCGCGCACAGGGAGAGCTTGACCACCTCGGCGGCGGGCACGTGGCGACCGATTGGGGCGCGCGCATCATCACGGACGAGAGCCGTCTCTACGACCCTCTCTCCTATCACAACGGCTCCGTGTGGCCGCTCTTCACGGGATGGGCGTCGATGGGCGCGTATCGTTACGGCCGCCCGCACGTAGGGCTTCAGGCGCTCATGTCGAACGTGCTTCTGCAACGTCAGGGCGCGCTCGGCTACGTCACGGAGTTACTCTCAGGCGACTTCAACGCGCCCTTCGGCCGGTCGTCTCACCATCAGGTCTGGTCTGAGGCGATGACCGTCACGCCGCTCCTGCGCGGGATGCTCGGCGTCGAAGTAGAAGACTCGGGCAAGACCGTACGTTTCTCCCCGCAGCTTCCAGCCGACTGGAACTCGGTCGAAGTCAGGCGAGTCTCGGCCCGCGCGAACACGCTCGACTTCTCGCTCGCGCGCGGCGACGGTGTGATGACGATAAAGATTCACTCCGACAGCCCGACCAACCAAACGCCCGCGAGCACGAACGTACGTATCGCGCCCGCCTTCCCGCTCGACGCGCGCGTGCGCTCGGTCAAAGCCGACGGGCGCGCGCTTCCCTTCCACGTCGAACGGGTAGGCGACGTGCAGTTGGTCGAGGCGAACGTCGAGGTGAGGCGCGAGAGCGTCGTCACCATCGCGTACGACGAAGGCTCGGACGTTTACCTCGCGCGCGAGCCGCCCGCGCCCGGCGCTCGCAGCGACTCTCTGCGAGTGCTGCGCTCCGAAGCCACGCCCGGCGCGCTTCGCCTCCTGCTCGAAGGTCTCGGCGGCCGCCCTTACACGCTCAGGCTCCGGACGCCCTACACGCCCGGAGCGGGCGAGGGCTTCACCGTCACGCCCGCCGGGCCGAACGAGTACACGCTCATAGTCACCTTCGAGCCTTCGGCCGAAGGCTACACGCGGCGCGAGTTCGTGATACCGCTTAAACAGAGCCGCGAGCGGTAGCGAGCGGGTATCAAGCTCCGATGAAAGCAAGCCTGATGGAAATTGAAACCCGCTCGCTACCGCTCGCGGTTCTGTCCGCGCGCGTGGCATAATCGCGTCCGTTCCCGATGGATGAGAAGGCACAGGAGATTCTGAAGTCGCTCGCGGAGGATGTTGCGGAGGCCGCAACGTACCTGCGCGAGTTGGGCGTCGAAGGGCTCGAAGGAGTCTCTTCATCCGACTACGCGCCGCAAACGCGTGTGGAATCGCCCACGACGAAGACGCATGCGGCCACGACGGTCTCGCCCGCGCTCCGACGCAACGCGAGCGCGGAGCGTCCACCCACGCCTCCTCCCATCAAGAGGACTTTGCCGCCCCCACCACCCCCACGGGCCGTAAAGGCGGAAGAGCCGCCGAACATTCTCTACCAGAGCGCCATGCCGACTAAAAGACCCGTGCGCGCACCCGCGCCCGACCCGCCAGCCCCGCGCGAGACGCTCTTCGGCGACATCACGCCGAAGGACGAACTGAGCCTCGGGCACCCCGGCGAGACCTTCGAGGATATACGCGAGGACATAGGCGAGTGCGTGCGCTGCCCGCTCCACGAAGGCCGCACGAAGATTGTCCACACGGAGGGGAACCAGAAGGCACGCCTCATGTTCGTGGGCGAAGCGCCGGGCGCGGACGAGGACGCGTCGGGCCGCCCGTTCGTAGGGCGCGCGGGACAGCTACTCAACAAGATAATCGAGGCCATCGGGCTCAAGCGCGAGGAGATACTCATAGGCAACGTCAACCGCTGCCGCCCTCCCGCCAACCGCACGCCCACGACCGAAGAGGCGCGCACGTGCAAGCCCTTCCTTCTACGCGAAATCAACATCGCGCGGCCCGACGTGATTGTCGTCCTCGGCAACACCGCGATGAAGAACCTGCTCGACACGAAGGAGGGCATCACGCGCCTGCGCGGAGAGTTTCAGGACTACCGGGGCATCAAGGTCATGCCGACCTTCCACCCCGCCTACCTGCTTCGCGACCCCTCGAAGAAGCGTGAAGTCTGGGCCGACATGAAGAAGGTGCGCGACTACCTGAACTCGGTGAAGACCTGAGCCGCCGCCGCGCGCTTGCCGCTTCGGCGGGTGAAAATAACGTTGCGCCGCCGCGCGAAGGCTCTGTCACGGCTCACAACGCCGTTGCGACGATACACAAGTCAGTTGTGACTGCACACAACTCACTTTTGAAGGCATACAAGTCAATTGTACGTCCATACAACTCAATTGTGCGTCCACACAAGAGCGTTGTATGAACGCACAATTGAGTTGTATGGACGCATAGGAGCGTTGTGCCGACACACAAAAGCGTTGTGAGGACGCACAAGAGCGTTGTATGAACGCACAAGAACGTTGTGGCGACACACAAGAGTGTTGTGAGGACGCACAAGGGCGTTGTGAGGATTCGCAAAGGCGTTTGTATGGTTCCGAACGCCGTTCTCGGGTCTGCGAACGTCGTCGCTGACGCACGCAACCGGATTCCGGGTGCGCAAAAACTATGCAGGATTCACTGTTCGGCGGGCAGCCGCCCGCGTCCGACGAGACGGTCGAGGAGATTAACGAAGAACTCCTGCGGCGCGCGAAGAGTCTGCCGCAATTTAAGGAGCGTATCTTCATCTTCGGCGAAGGGAAGAAGAGCACGAAGGTCGCCGTCGTCGGCGAGTCGCCCGGCCCGCCCGACATAGACTCCGGCCGCCCCTTCATGGGGCCAGCGGGACAGATGCTCGAACGCATACTCTCAAGCATCGGCCTCGCGCGCGCGGACTGCTATCTCACGAACGTCATCAAGGCCATCAGTCAGGGCGAAGAGATAACGCCCGAGTGGCTCTCATTCTTCACGCCCTTCCTTCACCGTGAACTCGCGGCCGCACGCCCCAAAGTCATCATCGCCTTCGGCAACACTCCGACACGCGCGCTCCTTCACACGAAGAAGCCCATCTCCCAGATGCGCGGCGAGTTTCAAGACTACGACGGCACGCCCCTGATGCCGACCTTCAACCCCGCGTACCTCCTCCGCGACCCGACCAAGAAGCGCGAAGTCTGGGAGGACATGAAGAAGGTTCGCGCGCTCCTCCAAAAGCAAGACAAGTGATTAGCGCGGAGTCACACGCATACGCGGAGGTCGCGCTTCCTCTGAGGCTCGCGCAGACCTTCACCTACAAACTGCCGCTCGCGCTGCGCGAGGACACGCGCGTCGGGGCGCGTCTGCTCGTCCCCTTCGGCCGCACGCTCACGACCGGCTACGTCGTCGCGCTCCACACGTCGCTCGACCCCGCGCTCGGCCTCGAAGATTCGGAGTTGAAGGAGGCCGAAGAGCTGCTCGACGCCGAGCCGATGCTCACGCCCGAGGCCATAGAGATTACGCGCTGGATTAGCGACTACTACGCAGCGCCGTGGGGCGAAGTCCTGAAGGCCGCGCTTCCCGCCGGTCTCAACTCGACCATCGAACAGATAATCACCATCACCGGCGCGGGGCGCGACGAGCTTGCGCGCCTGCCGCCGCACCGCGCCGTCACGGCGAAGGCGCGGGTGCTTCGCCTCGCCGCGCTCGAAGGCTCGACGACGATGCGCGAGGCCGCGCGCGAAGTCGGACAGGCGAAGGCATCGAAGGCCGTACGCGAGCTTGCGCGCGCAGCTTGGGTCACGGTCGCGCACCGCGCGCGCAGCGCTCAGGCGCGTGCCAAACGTCGAAAGGCCGTGCGACTCCTCCCGCCCGAAGTGCACGAAGGCAACGGCGCGCGCACGTTGACGGCGACGCAACAGAAGGTCATCGAGACTTTAATGAGCGCGGGCGGTGAGATGCTTTTCGCGGAGTTGCTCGAAGCCGCGTGCGCGGGCGCTTCGACCGTGCAGACGTTGGAGCGCCGTCGCGTCGTAGAGGTCTTCGTGCGCGACGTGCGGCGCGACCCACTCGCGGGCGCGTTGCTGCCCGAGCGCGACGAGTTTCACCTGACCGACGCGCAAGCCGAAGCACTACGCGAGATAAACGCGGCGCAGGAGCGCGGCAAGTACGCGGCATTTCTCCTGCACGGCGTCACGGGCAGCGGCAAGACGGAGATCTACATACGC
>JBJMGR010000245.1:0-30989 GCA_045807805.1 Pyrinomonadaceae bacterium
CGGCTCGACGGGCCTCGGCGGGTTGAGGTCTTCCGTGTTGTAGCGCCAGAACTCGGGCGGCGGCGCGGGCGGCTCAAGACGCTTGCCGCACTCGGAGCAGTAGAGCACGTCCTCCGCATTGTCCGCGCCGCATGCAAGGCAACTGTTCATGCTTCTTACTTCTTCAACGTGAGGACGGCCGCGACCGCCTGGCGCGCCGCTTTTCAGAACCCGCCGCAGAGGCGCACAACCCACCACACGAGTGTGACGGCGAGCATCGCGCGCGTCGCGCTTGGCGTCGGCCTCAGACGTTCAAGCGCCGCGCGCGCAGGGTCAAGCTTAAGGAGGGTCGCGAGCGCGTGCGCCCACAGGAGCAGCGCGGCCAGGAAGACGAAGGGCGCGAGCGGGTTGAAGCCGAACGCGCCCGCGAAGTCTCCGTGGCCGATGGAGCAGAAGGCGCGCGTCATCCCGCAGCCCGGACACGGCAGCCCCGTCACGGCGCGGAAGGGGCACAAGACGAAGCCCGGCAAATCCTTCGGGCTCCACACCGCGCTCACGGCGAAGACCGCCGACGTGAGCGTGAGCACAAAGAGAGAGCGCCTCGTCGCGTTCGGGCGGCGCGCGACCTGTGGCGTGTACGCGGCGGGGGCCTGCGCGACACGCAAGCCCCCACCCGTTAGCTGTCTTACCGAGTCGTTCATCTGCGCGCGGCGGCGGCGTCCCAGATGCTATTAAGCTCCGACTGCATGATCGGGATGCTGATAATCGCGAGGCCGAATATAGCCAGCAGCAGAGACATCATCGTGATGTCGTTGCGCGGGCGACCGGCGCGATCCTGCATCTCAAGCATGAGCTGCGGATACTTGTAGTAGAGATAGAAGCCGTAGATGCCGCAGGTCACGAAGACGAGCAGAATCTCCATCCCCGGATTTATGTCCTCGCGCCCGAGCGCGTTCTTGACCTCGTTGATGGTGTTGTACCACCAGAATATGCCGTAGATGCCGCAGGTCAGAAGCGTGAAGAGCACGACCATCATTGGGTCGCGCTTCTCGCCTATCGAGAAGAGCCCGGCGGTGTTGTAGCCCGGCTGCATGGCCTGCGGCTGTTGCGGCCACGCGGAGGGCGCTGCGGGCGCGTACGGGTCCGGGGTCGAATAGCCGGAGGGCTGCGAGCCGGACGCGAAACCGCCCGAGGGCGTGCCCTGCGACTGTTGCTGCCCGAGGTCGCCGCTCTGACGCCAGGACTCGGGGCCGGGGGCTGTGGGGAGCGTCGTGCCGCACTTCACGCAGAAGCGCGTGCCCTCGACGTTACCTGCTCCACAGGAAGGACAAGCGATCATGGTTCTCTCCTTTGACGACTCTGTTTCGCGCCGAAAGCCTCGGGGCAGGTATCGTGCGCGTTCGACTCTATTGTGACGGTTAAATTTCAGGCCAAGCTGGAAGTCATCCTCACGCGAGCGGGTGCGAAAGCTCTACGAGTGGAGACAAGTCTTTCTCATAAACGGATGAAAAAGTAAAGGAGCAGTCAGCACTCAGCTATCAGCTTTCAGCCGAACCCGCTTCGCTCTCTTTGCACCTTCTGCGCGCTCTTTACGTTTAGACCTTCCGTGCTTAACCGCAAAGAGCGCGAAGAAGCCGCGAAGGACGCAAAGGGCTGAAAGCTGAAAGCTGAGTGCTGAACGCTGACAGCTTTCAAATGTCCGGCACCCAGAAGGTCTGGCCGAACTCTTCGACGCGGCGCAGGCCGCGCGAGGGTAGGTCGCGCTCTTCGAGGCCGAGGTATGTGAAGTGCGGCAGGTCGCTCAGCACGGTCTGAAACCAGCCGTGGCGCGCGAGCACGACGCGCACGCGCTCGTCCTGAAACTCCGTCGCGTCGAAGGCGAGCATCGCGAGGTGCTGCGATGCGCCGGGCGCGGCCACCGAGCGGAGTATGCTCTTCGAGAGGTCTTTGCTGAAGAAGAGCCCCGCGCGTTCCAGCTCCAACACGGCCGCGACCTGCTCGCGCAGGGCAAGACCGCGCACGCGCTCCGCCTCCGCTTCGTGCAGACGCCCCTGCCCGCACCAGTGTTCGAGCGCGGGGTCGCAGCGCGAGCGCCAGAGCCGCAGAGAGTCCTCGAAGTTACGCCGCGCGGCCTCCGCGCCTCCGCGCGGCGAGACGGAGAGATGGAGCGCCCGCGCCTCTTCGCAAGCCTTGAGCAGCGCCTCCATCGCGGCGGGCTGAAGCTCTACAAGCGCGCCGCCCAACTCGGCCGCGACCCACCCCGCTTCGCGCTGGAAGTTCTCGACCTCTCCTTCGGTCTCGAAGACGCAGACGGGCGGGAGGCTCACGCCCTCGGCCACGAACATCGCGCCATACTCTTCGAGCACGCGTCGCGCGAGCGCATCGCCCGCGGGGCAGAAGCATTCCAGATTCATGCCGCGTCGCGCAAAGGCGCGCGCGAGCGCGACGTGGAAAGGTGAACTACCCTCGATTCCCTCTTCTATCTCGTAAGACAAGCCCGGTCGGCTCTCCCCTCGGCGCGTTTTGAAAAGCGAGCTTTCGTCGCGGTCGTGTGTCGGCGCGGGATGAGACAGGCCGCGCGCGTTCCGCTACAATCCAGAGCGTGTTACCACACGACGCGTGCCCCATACAAGGCGCGCGACCATAAACCTACGCCGACGAAGGATTGTACAACAGGCAGCGGGACGTTTGAGATGAGCCTGACGAAGAAGTTTGACGACGCGCTCTCGACATACAAGAAGCACGGCTGGCGACTCGTGCGCGTACTCGCGCGCGCCGAGACGCTCGAAGCCCTGCGCGCTGGTAACGACGCCGCCGCGACGTACGAGGGCGCGCCCGTCTCCGAGTCCGACGTTGACGCGATGTGGTTCACGCGCGCGTCGCAGGGCGGGCGCGAGGCTTGGGAGCTTCGTCTAATCGCGGAGCCGCCCTACGCTCTCTTCGAGCTGTTCGAGCCGGAGGAGGAGGAGGAGGACAGAGAGGACGTGCGCCGCGAGATGGAGGCGCGACTAAGAGAGTACGTCGCGCCACGTGAAGCTTCGGGCGAACCTCGCGGCGAGAAGTCGAGTGAGTAACACGAAGGAATAAAGCGCGGCGGAAGTCTACTCCCGCCGCCTGACGTTTACCTCTGCCGACCCATCTTGACGGGGATGCTCATCTGCTGCCCGTCTCGCACGACGACCACGTCAACCATCTCGCCGGGCGTGGCCGCACCTGCCCTGTATCGCAGATCGCCCGCCGTCCGTATAGCTTTCCCGCCGAACGTGATGATGATGTCGCCCTCCTTCAGCCCCGCGATGTCTGCCGGGCCGTTGCGGGCCACGTCGTCGAGCTGCACGCCGTAGATGTTAGTGTTGGGCACGCGCACGCGGTCGTCGTCGCTGAAGTTAACGTCGAGGACGCCGCGCCCGCCCGGCCGCTGCCTGAGCGTGTCCATACCTCGGAACCCCTCGGCGCCGGTCGTCGTCAAAGTGGTCTTCTTCGTCTCGCCGTCGTGGATATATACGACTTCGACCGTCTTGCCTATGGGCGTCGCGGCGATGAGTCTCTTCAGCGCTTCGGCGTCGCGCACGGGCTGGCCGTCGAAGCTCGTGACGATGTCGCCGCCGACCAGCCCCGCGGCTTCGAGCGAAGTGCCCGGCCCCGCGAGTCCGGCTATCATCGCGCCGCCGCCGTCCGCAGTGACGTAGGCGTCGGCCTCTGCCATGAGCGAGTTAGAGACGACCGGCGCACCGCCGATGCGAACTCCGCCGACGCGGAACTTCGACTTGAAGACAGTGCCGCCCACGCCGAAGACGAGCATCAGCGCGACGACCATCCAGAGCCACCACCAGCCGCCGCGACTCGTCGAACAGGTCTTCGACCAGAGAGACGAAGTCGCGCCCTTCTGCTCGCCGAAGGGGCGCATGGGCTGGATCGGAGCCGCTCCCCACGTCTGCCGCGCGGCGAAGGGGTCTGTCGATGGGCGTGGCGGGGCGAAGGGTTGTGCGGTCGAGGGGTCGAGCCTCTGCGTCGGGACGTACTCGTCGAGCCCCTCGCCGAGGCGGTAGCCGCACTTGCGGCAGAAGCGCAGGCCGCCTATCAGCGTCGCCCCGCAGCTCGGGCAGTTGGCTATGTCGTTTTCAGCTCGCATGCAGGCTCTCCATTTCCTTCCCTTTTATGTCGCGCGTTTGAAGTGGGCGCGCGCGACTTCTGGTGCAAGGAATTATACGCCTCGTGGAGCGCCCCGGTTGCATCCCGCGCGCTCGGGGCTTAGACTCGTTAACATACCGCAAGCACGAACGTCTTGATACATTCTGGCCCCGCGCGCGCCTCCGCGCAAGCGGCATGGCGGATGCAGTGAGCAGTAAGCAGTGAGCGGTGAGCAGTTGAAGAACTTATCCGACGCTCGTTCTAAATCAAACATCGCTCACTGCTCACTTACGAAGGAGACGGCCAAGTGGAAGTGACCAAGGCACTCGCGGCGCTCCAGCCGCTCTACGGCAGGGACAACGTCGAGATAGTGACGGAGACGGGCGTGCGCGTGCGCGGCGTCGTGAAGAGCCTCAAGCAGACGCAGGCGCTCACGCGCCCGAGCGTCAAGATAGAGCGCCCCGACGGCGAGGTAGTCAAGATAGCCTTCTCCGTCATCACCGAGATAATCGACCATAATTAGCTGTCGGCCTGTAGCCGTCGGCCTTTAGCTTTGCAACCTTCGCGGCCTTCGCGACCACTTTGGCGCTCTGTGCGTTTAAGTTCGATTCTCTAAACGCACAGAGCGCAAAGTGGTCGCGAAGGCCGCGAAGGGTTTTAAGCCGACAGCTTTTTCCCCGCTCGTCACTCGTCACTCCTTTTGCTATAGTATCCGCCGTTCGGCCGATATGGGGCCGAGGGAAGAAGTTTGAAGGATGACGATTGAAGATTTCGGAGCGCGCGTGGCGAGCGTCTGGCAGGGCCTGCGGCCCTCGACGCGAAACCTCGTCGAGCGCGCCCTCACGACCACCACGAACGCCACGCAGACCGCGGCGGCAGCGAATGTCTCACGCACCGACGCAGCATACGACGCGCGCTCCGAGTGGGAGTTGAGCCGCCTGCTCGCCGCGCTCGACGAGCGCGCTGACGAGAAGAACGGCGCGCGCCTGAGCGACGAGCAGTTGCGCGACCTTCTGCGCGTAGCAGAGACGTGCGCCTCCGTGCTCCAACGGCAGGCGCGCTCGGCCGAAGTCTTCTCGCAGCTACTCGCCCGCGCGGTGCGAGCGAAGGACTACGCACGCGTTGACGCGCTCGCGGACGTTATGAGCGCGCGCCTCGTCCCGAGCGAGCTTTCCGAGATGGCGCGCGACCAGAACCCGTCCGTACGCGCCGTCGCACAGGAGGCGCTGCTGCAACTGCCGACCTCCACTCTCGTCTCGTTGCTCGGCGACCCCGTTGACGCCGACACCGCCCGCTCCGCCCTCGAAGCGCAGGCCGTCGAATACGACTCCGAAGAGGCGCGCATAATCGTCCACGCACTCGAACAGGTCGAAGAGGACGAGGAAGACTTTTAGTAGGCCAAAGGTAAAAAGGCGGAAGGCAAAAGTTCGGATAAGAAGAGGCGCGGCCTTCATCAATCAATGATGAAGGCCGCGCTGTTTTCAATGAAGAAGGGGATGAGAGTAAGCCTTACTCTCATCCCCCTTCTTCACTTTTGCCTTCTACCTTTTTACTTTTGACTTTGCGGAGCGCCTATTTCCCGCAGGCGTGCGACGACCTGTTCGATGAGCCAGTTGGGCGTGGAGGCTCCGGCCGTGACGCCGACGCGCGACGCACCTTCGAGGTCTCCGGCGTCTATCTCTTCAGGCGTCTCGATGAGGAAGCTCTTCTCGCACTGCTCCTTGCAGACCGAGAGGAGCTTGAGGCTGTTCGAGGAGTGCTTCCCGCCTATGACGTAGAAGGCGTCAACGTGTCCGGCGAGCGCGCGCGCCGCGTCCTGCCGGTCGCGCGTCGCGGAGCAGATGGTGTTGACGACCTGCGGCTCGGAGTCCGACTTCGCGCGTACGGCCTCGGCGGCTTCGAGGAATGTAGAGAGCTTCAGAGTCGTCTGCGAGACGACTAACGGCGCGTGCAGCGGCGGCAACGCCGCGACCTCGCCCGCGTCGCGCACGACGTATGCGCGGTCGGGCGCGTAGCCCTTCACGCCTATCATCTCCGGATGGTCGGGGCTTCCGACGACGACCACATCGCGCCCCTCGGCGGCGGCGCGCTCGGCGAGCTTCTGCACCTTCGTGACGAAGGGGCACGTCGCGTCAATCACGCGCTCGGCCCTCGACTCAAGCTCGCGCTGAACCTCCGGCGTCACGCCGTGCGCGCGTATGACCGCGGTCTCGCCCGCGTTGACTTCGACGGGCGCGTTGATGGTGCGTACGCCCGCGCCTTCGAGCCTATGAATCTCCTGCGTGTTGTGGATGAGCGGCCCGAGCGTGCGCACGTTCGCGCCCTCCGAGAGCGCGCCCTCGACCATCTCCACGGCGCGCTCGACGCCGAAACAGAATCCGTACTCTTCAGCCAGAAGAACTTGCATAAGAAGCTTTCAGCACTCAGCGGTCAACAGTCAGCCTTAAAGCCTTCGCGCCCTTCGAGCCTCCGCGGTCTCCTTTGCGCTCAGGCTGTCCGCGCTTAACCGCGAATGGCGCCGAGCAGACGCAAAGACCGCGAAGGGGTTTGGCTGAAAGCTGATAGCTGAGTGCCGACCGCTTTCAATCACCCCATGCCTTCGGGCGGCGGGGTCGAAGTCATCGGCTCGGGGGCGGGCGCGGTAGTAGTAGCACGCCCCTTTCGCCACTCCTCGCGGAGTCGGTCGGCGGCGGCGAGGCTTTCGTCTATGCGCTCGACGCCGCGCTCCGCGCACCAGCGCAGGCCGCCCCAAAGATTCTTCTCGAACTCGCCGAGTTGGTGCGCGGCGTCGCGCGGGAGAACCGCGTACGACGCGTCGCAAATGAAGCGCAGCGCGTCCGCGATAGGATTGCCGGTCTTGTATCTCGAATCGTTCATGTCAGCCATTCGTGAGTAACCTCCTACACGAACCATACGGCCGAACTCGCCCGCTCGTTCCGCGCCATTCATCTTAAAGAAGCCGTTCGGCAAAGGCAAACCGCTCACACGGCCGACTAGGAGCGTACGGGCTCGCGCAGGATTGCCGACGCGGCGGCGGCGGCGACGCGCGCAGCGTCGGGGTGTGTGTCCTGTAGGCCGGAGATTTGCAGGAGCGATTCGCCCGTGCGCGAGAGCATGCGAAAGAGGTCGCCCTCTTCGGCGCGCGTCTGGCGTACGAGCGTCGGCCAGTCAACGCCCGCGGCCCAGCGCGCGGCGGTCGCGGCGGCGGAGAAGTTTATCTCCGGCGCGGGCTCAAGGTCTTGCTGCCACTCGACGCTCGCCACGTCGTACGCGATGCGGTCGAACTTCGCGAGGGCAGTGATGAGCGCGTCGTCCATCTCAAGCTCTCCGTAGTCGCGCTCGGCGTCGGCCGCGAGCGCGGCCATGAGCCCGGCGGCGCGCGGCGCGTCGAGCGAGGCGAAGAGCCCGCGAGCGATTGCGCCTCCGACCAGAAGAGGTCTATCAAGTCTCAAGTCGGCGAGCCAGCGTCCGCTCTCCGTGACGCGCTCGGCGAAGAAGTCCAGATAGCCGAAGTGGTGGAGCACGCGCGCGCGCCGCTCGAAGGGCTGCCAGACTTCGCCGCGCACGGACTCGATGCGACGCTCCATGCGCTCGACGGTCTCCGCCTCCTCCATCACGGCCCAGAGCGCCTGCTCGCAACGCGCTCGCTCGCCGACGCCCGAGAGCGATTCGATTAGATCGTTGATGAGCGCGACCGCATCCTCCGTGTCCGAGCGCGCCTCGCGCAGACGCGGCTCGCGCATGGACGTGGCTCGCCCCGCGCGCACGAGATCGAAGGCCGCGTCGCGCGACTGTTCGCCCGTCGCATGCTTCTCCTCGAAGACCTGCCCGATACGCTCCAACGCGAGCGTGACGCGGCGGCCGTTGTCGCGCACGCCCGCGAGCCCGTCGCCGCGCCGTTCGGTGACGAAGACGAGCCGACGCGTCCCTCGCCCGACGGAGACGACGCGGCCCGGCACGACCTCTTTGTCGAGCCAGCGCAGGAACGCGTCGGTGCGCGTCTGCGGCGCGCCTTCGAGCAGACGCGTGCGTGCGCTCGCGAGACGTTCGAGCCCGCGCGCCACTTCCGGCGGAAGGTCGCAACCCGCTTCGACGAGCTTCGTCTGCATCCTCTGTTCCGCGTCGGCGCGCGCCTGCTCAAGTCGCGCGAGGTCTTCGACCGCGTCGCGTCGCGCGAAGCTTCGCTCGGCGATGTCGCGCACCTGCGCGAAGGTTCCGTAGGCGTCGAGCAGGTTCAAGAGCGTCGTGTATGTCGCGCGGAAGCGGCTCTGAAGCGGGTCGGGCGGAGCGTGAAGGAGCGCGGCGAGCTTCTGCGGATTCTGGTGCAGTCCCGGCGCGGCGACGACGAAGCCGACGCGGTCGCGCCCGCGACGACCCGCGCGCCCGGTCATCTGCTGAAGCTCCGACGCCGTTAACGGACGCCATCCGTGGCCCGTCCTTACGTCGATGTTTTCGAGGACGACCGTGCGCGCGGGAAAGTCTACGCCCGCCGCGACCGTCGCCGTCGCGAATATCGAGTCGAGCAGGCCCGCGCTCATCAGTTCTTCGATTGCGAGCTTCCAAGCGGGCATGTGTCCCGCGTGGTGCGAAGCGACGCCGCCGCGCAAGACTATGTCCCAGTGTCGATGGCGTCGGACTTCGGGGTAGTGCTCAACGATGCGTTCGAGAATCTCGCGTCGAGCTTCTCGCCGCTCGTAGCTGCCGCCGCCGCGTCGAGGGGCGAAGGCGGCTTCGGCCGCGGCTTCGTCGCAGCGCCGTCGAGTCGGCAGGAAGACTATCGAGGGAAGAAGGTCGTACGAGCCGAGCGCGGCGAGGAGGATTGACGGAGGCATCTCGGGGAGGCCGGGCCGACGTTGTTGAAAGCCTCCGCGCTGAAAGCGTCCATGCGGCTGCCGCTCGCTCTTCGCGGTCTGCATGAAGCGCGCAATCTCGTTGTTGAAGTGGCCGCGCTCGTCGAAGAGCGGCGTGAGTCCCACGTCGGGGAAGAGGAAGGCCGCGCGCAAGGGGACGGGCCGCGCGCCCGGTCGCGGTATGACTCGACACGCGTGGCCGCGCACCTCCGCTATCCAGTCCGCGAACTCTTCGGCGCGGCCCACGGTCGCCGAGAGCAGAAGCATTCGGACGCGCGGCGGTGTGAGTATGATCGCCTCTTCCCAGACGTGGCCGCGCTCTTCGTCGGAGAGGTAGTGAGCCTCGTCCAGAACGACGAGGTCGGCGTTGACCTGCTGGCCGCCGCGCAGTGCGTCGAAGAGTTGGTTTCGATAGACCTCGGTCGTGCCGACGACGAGCGGCGCGTCGGACTTCTCTTTGCGGTCGCCCGTCAGGATGCCTACGCGCTCCGAGCCGAACTCGTCGCAGAACTCGTGATACTTCGAGTTCGTGAGAGCCTTGAGAGGGCTCGTGTACCACGCGCGCTTGCCCTGCTCGATGAGGCGTCGAATCTCTTCGCGCGCGATCCAGGTCTTGCCGCTGCCCGTCGGGGCCGTGACGAGCACGTCCTCCGTTTCGAGCGCGGCGAGCGCTTCGAGTTGAAAAGCGTCGGGCTTGAACGGCGCGGGGTCGGGCGTGCCTATGCCTTCGAGCAGTTGACGCAAGGGGCGCGTGCGGCTCGCGCGCTCCGCGACGCGCGACGCGTTGTCGGCCGCCGCGGAGTTCGCGCGCGGCGCACGGTCGGCGGGGCGCGGGCGATTGTCGGAGCCCTGCGTTCGGCCGCGCGTCTGTTGAAGAGAGTCGTCGTGGTGGCCGCCCTGTTGGCGAGCTTCCTGAGGGTCGCGCGCCTCTTCGTGCGTACGCTTGCGCCTGCGAGCGCCGCCCTTGCGCGCGGTGCCGCCTCTGCCTTTACGGGAGCGAGTCATGGCTCGCATTGTAGCGCACGAACTTTGTGGTGAGTGCCCGCGTAATGGTAACTTTTGTGTGACTTTCGCAACGCCGAGGGAACATTAAGCGTCTAATTCTTCGCGGCTTCGGGCCTATTCCGAGCGTCCGCCGCAAAGGTTTGAGAATGGCAGAGCTTTTCGACAGAGTAGAGATTAATCGCGCGCCGCGCTGGCCCCTTCTTTCGAGGCTGCTGGCGCTCTCGGTCGTCGTGCACGGACTCTTCCTGCTCGCCGTGGTCTACGTGCCCGAACTGCGCAGCATCCTCTACGTCGCGGGCAACATGTCGGGCATCAAGTTCGTGAGCGAGGACTACGACCGCACGCTCATAGGCCAGCGCGCGACCATCGTCCAGTTCGCGCCGCACGAAAAGCTCCACTACCCGCCCGACTACTTCGGCGCGCCCGCCGTCGAAGAGACTTCGCAGCTACAGCCCACGTTCGTGCAGCAGGCCGCGCCGCCGCCTCCGCCGCCCACGCCCGTCTACAGGCCGCGCCCCGTGCGTGTTCCGCGCGTGAGGCCGCAACCGACGCCGACGACGCCGACGACGCCGACGAACGAGGTCGCGCAGGCCACGCCGACGCCGACGCCGACGGATGCCGATAAGCAGAAGGCCGAGGCGGAGATTGACAAGATAGAGAAGGAGACGGGCGTCAAGCGGCCCAACATCAACAGGAAGCCCTTCGAGGATTTCGCGCAGGAGGCCAAGAAGCTATACGACGCGGGCAAAGTTGACTTGAGCAGCAGTGTCGAGGTGAACGCTACCGGCCCGGTGATGGCGGACGGCACGCTCGACCCCGCGGCCACTACTCTTGAGTGGGTGACGGCGAAGAACGATAGCAACGCGATGCTCGCGCAGATGCTTCTCACGGCCATCAGCCAGAGCAAGACGTTCACCAACCTCGAAGGTGCGAAGGTCGTGAATATGTCGCTCAAACTCGATCAGGAGAAGATAACAATCAACATCGTAAGCGACCTCCCTTCGGAGTCGGATGCCAAGATAAAGGCCGAAGGGTACGCCGGTATGGTCTTGTTAGCGAAGTGGGCGAAGGGCGGGACGAACGAGGGCGAGCTATACAACGGGCTCAAGTTCAACCACAAGGGCAAGCAGTTCATGATGTCCTTCCAGATGCCGAGGGACGCGGCCGGTAGGATACTCGGCGAGGTGCTTGCAAAGAAGGCCGCCGACGCACAGAATAAGAGTTGAGGCCGGGCGTGAGCCGGGGCCGACACTTTTAGGTAGAGGGAACATTGAGACTCAAAGAACGAACCATGAGGGAACTATTGGGCGCGCTCTTCGCGTCGGCAGCGGAGCGCGGGCGCGGCGCTGACTCGGCGGGCCGTCTCGCGCGCTTCGCCGTCGTCGGCGCGTTCGTGTTCGGCCTGCTGCCCGCCTCGGCGGAGGTTATGGCGCAGGCGCAGAAGGCGGTCACGGACGCGGGCGCGAGCAAGACCGCCGCGAAGGCCGAAGGCGGCAAGGTCAACATGGGGCCGATCAAGGCGTTCCTCGCGCGCGCCAGGCGGCTCAACGAGCAGGGCAAGCTCGACCTCTCGAAGCCGCAACTGCTGACGGTCGAGGGCGACCGGCGGGAGGACGGCACGCTCACGAACGTCACAATCACGGGCGAGTCGGCATCACAGCCTGAGTTCAAACGCGTCGCCGAAGAGTTCGTCCTGTCTCTCAACGACAGCCGCGCGCTCGCCTTCCTCAACGACGTTTCGCACGTCCGCATGAACTTCGTGCTCGACTCGGCGCGCTTCCGCGCCGAGACCGCGTCGGACGCGCCGAGCGAGGTGCGCGCCGCCGAGATGGCGCGCGGCTACCGCGTGCTCGTCAACGCCGGTCGCTTAGTCCGACGCGGCACCGACGAGGGCGCGGTGCTCAACAACATGAAGGTCTCCGCGAGCGGCAAACAGCTCCTCATGAACCTCGACATGCCGCGCGAGCAACTCGGCAACATACTCCTCCGACAGATAACACCCAACTAACCGAGCGACAGCGGGCGAGCGCGAGGAAAAGCGGAAGGATGAAGTGAAGGCTTACTCTCATCCTCCATCCTTCCGCCTGCATCCTTTCACCCGCTTGCGCCCCTCCGTCGCTCAAATTACAATCGCACATTGGCTTAATGTCGCGACGCAGCGTATGAGATGACAGGGACTCTTCCCTGCCCCGCGCGCCGCGACTTGCAGGAAGGGCCGCCAGGGTCGGCCGCGGGATTAAAGAAGATGATAGATAAATTTCTGACCAAAGTTTTCGGCAGCAGCAACCAGCGTTACCTGAAGACGCTACTGCCAATCGTCGAGCGCATCAACTCGCTCGAACCCGAAGTCAAAAAACTCTCCGACGACGAGATGCGCGCGCGCATCGTCGAGCTTCGAGAGCAGGTCGTCTCGCGCGTCGGCGACACCAGCGGCAAGGGCGAAGAGGCCGCGAAGGAGCGCAAGCGCCGCACGCAGGAGGCACTCGACGAAATCCTCCCCGAGGTCTTCGCACTGACGCGCGAGGCTTCCGTGCGCGCGACAGGCATGCGCCACTTCGACGTACAGCTCATCGGCGGCATCGCGCTTCATCAGGGCCGCATCTCCGAGATGCGTACGGGCGAGGGCAAAACGCTCGTCGCGACTCTGCCCACCACGCTCAACGCCCTGACGGGGCGCGGCGTACACGTCGTCACGGTCAACGACTATCTCGCCACGCGCGACGCGGAGTGGATGGGTCGCATATACAAGTTCCTCGGCCTCACGGTCGGCGCAATCGTCAACGACCTCGACGACTGGGAGCGCAAGGACGCATACGGCTCGGACATCACCTACGGCACGAACAACGAGTTCGGCTTCGACTACCTGCGCGACAACATGAAGTTCGACCTCGCCACCTGCGTCCAGCGCGACCACTTCTACGCGGTCGTGGACGAGGTTGACTCCATCCTCATCGACGAGGCGCGCACCCCCCTCATCATCTCGGGCGCGTCCGACGAGGCGACGGACAAGTACTATCAGGCGAACGCGATTATTCCGCACCTCAAGCGCGCGGAGATCGTGCCGCCCGACAACAAGCCCGGCCCCGGCGACTACGTCCTCGACGAGAAGCAGCACTCCGCGGTGCTCACCGAGGACGGCGTTGACAAGGCCGAGCGACTGCTCGGCGTCGGCAACCTCTACGACCCCTCGAACATGGAGATGCTCCACTGCGTCGAGAACGCTCTGAAGGCGCACACGCTCTACAAGCTCGACCACCACTACGTCGTCCAGGAGGGCGCGGTCATCATCGTTGACGAGTTCACGGGCCGACTCATGCAGGGCCGCCGCTGGTCGGACGGGCTGCATCAGGCGGTCGAGGCGAAGGAGGGCGTCAAGATTGAGCGCGAGAACCAGACGCTCGCGACCATCACCTTGCAGAACTACTTCCGCCTCTACGACAAGCTCTCGGGGATGACCGGCACGGCCGAGACCGAGGCCGCCGAGTTCGACTCGACCTACAAGCTCGAAGTCGCCATCATCCCGACGAACAGGGAGATGATACGCAAGGACAACTCCGACGTTATCTACCGCACGCTCCCCGAGAAGTGGGATGCCATCATCGAGGAGATAATCGAGCGCCACGAGTCGGGCCAGCCCGTGCTCGTCGGCACGGTCTCGGTCGAGAACTCCGAGCTTATCTCGCGCCGCCTCTCTAAGGCGGGCGTCCGCCACCGCGACGAGGCGGGAAACATTCTCATCGAGGGCGACGGCACGATTCCGAACTACCACCACGTCCTGAACGCCAAGCACCACGAGCGCGAGGCCGAGATTGTCGCCCAGGCCGGCCGCAAGGGCGCGATAACCATCGCGACCAACATGGCCGGACGCGGCACCGACATCCTCCTCGGCGGCAACACCGAGTTCCTCGCGCGCGAGCACCTCAAGCGCCAGGAGGTAGACCCCGACGAGGCGACGCCGGCGCAGTGGCAGGAGGCGCGTGAGTACGCGAGCGGCGTGCGTGAAGGCCACCCCGAGGACTCGCTGGTGGCGACCATCGCCGATGCGATCCGTTACACGGAGGCCATCGTCGAGAAGGAGCACAAAGAGGTCGTGGGCTGCGGCGGCCTGCACATACTCGGCACGGAGCGCCACGAGTCGCGGCGCATCGACAACCAGTTGCGCGGGCGCGCGGGCCGTCAGGGCGACCCCGGCTCTTCGCGCTTCTTCCTCTCGCTCGAAGACGACCTGATGCGCATCTTCGCGGGCGACAAGGTCAAGGCGCTCATGCAGCGTCTCGGGATGGAGAAGGGCGTCGCCATCGAGTCGAAGATGGTCTCGAAGCGCATCGAGGCCGCGCAGAAGTCCGTCGAGGCGCGCAACTTCGAGACGCGCAAACACCTCCTCCAGTACGACGACGTGATGAACCGGCAGCGCGAGACCATCTACGGCCTGCGCCGCCAGTTGATGGAGGAGCCCGACCAGCGCGAGTACATCACGAGCGTCGCGCAGGACTTGCTCGGCGACCTCGTCAAACAGTATCTCCCCGAGGCCGCATCGCCCGACGACTGGGACACGGAGAACTTCAAGCTTCAACTCTTCTCGACCTACGCGTTCGACGCGGAGGCCGAAGGGCTCGACATCGAGAACATGACGCCGCGCGAAGTCGAGGAGACCGTGTGGGAGAAGGTCAAGGCGTCTTACGAGTCGAAGGAGGCGCAGGTCGGCGCGGAGGCTCTGCGCACATACGAGCGCATCATCATGCTTAACATCATTGACGCGCAGTGGAAAGACCACCTGCTCGCCATTGACCACCTGAAGCAGGGCATAGGGCTCGTCGGCTACGGACAGAAAGACCCGCTCGTCGAGTACAAGAAGGAGAGCTTCGACATGTTTCAGGCGATGCTCGACCGGATAGACACGACGACCATACGCACGCTCTTCAACCTGCAAGTCGTCGCCGAGCAAGCGCCCGAGCAGTTGCAGCAGCGACGCCAGCGCAGGCCCACCTCGATGACCTTTACGGGGCCGAATCAGGGCGCGACCGCCGCGGGCGAAGAGGCCGCGCGCACGAAGACCGTCACGCGCGACCAGCCGAAGGTCGGGCGCAACGAGTCTTGCCCGTGCGGCTCAGGCAAGAAGTACAAGAAGTGCTGCGGCATGGCGGTCTAAACTCCGATTGCGGTGTTAAAATGGAGGGCGGGGACGGCGCTCACGCGTGAGCCTCCCCGCCTTCTCCGTCTGCCGAACACCCGACGCAAGAAAAGCTATGCGAGTTCCTCTTCAAACAAAGTTAAGGACGGCACTCCTCGTCGTCGCTCTTGCGCTGACGCTTTCGACGGGCGCGGCGGCGCGCTCGACCGACGCGCGTGCGTCGCACACGCGAGACGCTTCGGCAAAGCCTTCGCAGGAGGAGCCGCGCGTCGTTGATACGGACGCGGTCAAGGCCGAAGAGTTGTGCGAGCGCGGCGAGGCTCTGTCGAAGCAGGGCGACACGCGCCGCGCTGTCGAAGCATCGGGCGAGGCCGTGAAGCTCTACCGGAGCATCTACCACGCCATCCGCTTGCCGCCGCCCTCGTCCGGCCCCGAACCGCTCGCACGTTATCACTCCGTGATGGCCGCGCGGCTCAGACGCGCGCCGGAATGCATAGACCTCTACACGCGACTCGGCGGCGGCGCGAACGCCTTCGAGCGCTCGCAGCTCGAAGCTCTTCGCAACCAGGCGCAAGACATGGCCGAGTCCGACCCGTCGCGCGTAGTCCTCTTCGGGAGGGAGACGGACACGCCCATGACCATCCTACAGAAGCCCGAGCCGCGCTTCCCGCGCGAAGAGCGTGGTAAGCACGTTTCGGTGACCGTCAGGGTGCGAGTCGTGCTCACGGCCGACGGCGAGGTCAAACACGCCCTCGTCGTGACCGAGCAGCCGAGAGCCTTCTCGGAGTCGAGCGTCGAGGCGGCGAAGGCTATAAAGTTCAAGCCCGCCGTCAAGGACGGCCGCGCCGTCTCGCAGTTCGTCCTGCTCGAATACGGCTTCCAATCTTTCTGACCCGCGCTCCGACACGCGCGGGAATGATTTCAAAACCATGACTTTCAATTCGCTCACACGTACCGCGTCGCGCGCCGTGCTTCTCTGCGCGCTCGCACTCACTCTCTCTCCGGCCCTTTCGTCAAACGCGACGCGAGCGCAGTCGCATGACGCGTCGGACGCGTCGGACGGCGTCGAGCGCGGTAAGCGTCTGCTGACACAGGGCGACGCGGCGGGCGCGGGCGTCGAGTTTAAGCGCGCCGCCGAGGGGCGCAAAACGGACGCCGACGCGTGGTACCTGCTCGGCGTCGCGCTCAGCCGCTCGGGCAACAACAGGGAGGCGCGCAAGGCGTTCGAGAGGTCTCTGAAGCTGCGCCCCTCGGACGCGGCCGCGCGCACGGGACTCGCGTACTCGCTGCTCACTCTCAACAAGCCGCGCGACGCGGAGCGCGAGGCACTGAGCGCGCTCGCCATCAACCCGCAGGTCGCCGAGGCTCACTACGTCGTCGGCGTCGTGCGCTACCGTGAGAACAAGTTCAAGGAGGCGGAGGCCGAGGCCGAGGCCGCGCTCAACATCAAGCCCGCGCTCGGCGCGGCCGCATACCTCGCGGGCGACTCGCTGATGGCGCTCTACTTCGACGAGTCAGACCATCAGGACATGCTTCACCCGACCGCGCCCGGCGCTGGCGACGACGCGCGCAGGGCGGGCGCGGCCCTGCGCAACCCCGCGCTTGAACCTATCCGCGCGCGCATGCGCGAGGTCGCGAGCAGCCTCGAAACGATAGCCAACGCACAGCCGAACAACCCCGAGGCGGAGCTTTGGCGCGAGCAGGCGGGCTCGATGCAATTCTACGGGCGCGGCGAGGACGAAAGCTCTGGAATCTACCGCGGCTCGGAGGTCGAGGTGCGCGCGACCATCCTCTCGAAGCCCGAGCCGGGCTTCACCGAGGAGGCGCGACAGAACAACGTCTCGGGGATGGTCAGGCTGCGGGCCGTGCTCGCGGCCGACGGGCGCATCCGCAACATAGCAGTCGTGCGCAGCCTGCCCAGCGGCCTGACGGAGATGTGCATACGCGCCGCGCGGCGCATAGTCTTCAAGCCCGCCTTCAAGGACAGCCACGCCGTCTCGCAGTACGTCACGCTCGAATACAACTTCATAATCTACTGAGCGGCGCGCGGGCCTCGCGGGCGCGCGCGTGTTATCTTCTTCTGAGGCTCCGGCGACCGTCGAAGCTACTTCCCCCTTTCGGACTGTTAATGACCGTCGAAGTGACATCGAAGAACCCCGTTGTGCAGGCCGTCGTGTCGGGCTCCGCGCCACAGCAGGCGCGCATGGCCGCCGCGCGCGGCATGCTCCCGCTCGCGCAGGAGGAGATGCTCGAACTCCTCGTCGCGCTACGCGCGGACGCGGACGAAGGAGTGGCACGCGCGGCCGACGAGACGCTCTCGACGCAGGAGTCGACGGCGCTCTCGGCCGCCGCGTCCGAGCCTGAGACTCCCGCGCCCGTCCTCGCGTACCTCGCCACGCGCGCAGACCTCGGCCGCGCGGCGCAGGAAGCGGTCGCGCTCAACGTCTCGACGCCCGACGAGGCTATAGTCGAACTCGCGCGCGCCACGGGCGAGGGCGCGGTGCTCGAAGTCATCTCGATAAACCAGCAGCGACTAATCCGCGCGCCTCAGATAATCGACGCGGTGCTCTCGAACCCCGCGCGCACGCCCGACTCGGAGCGGCGCGTGCGCGAGACTCGACGCGAGTTCTTCGAGAAGGAGCGGGGCGCGCGTCAGGTGGCGGACGAGATGCGCGCGCGCGGCATGAACGCGGCCGCGGAGTTCTTTGAGGAGGCCGAGTCGGTCAGCGAAGATGGGGCTTTAAGTCTCGAAGACGCCTGGCTCATCGCGCAGCACATAGAGGTCTCTGATGAAGATATAGACGACTCGTGGCTTCCTTCGGAGTGGCTGGAGGAGTTGATAGAGGAGACCTTCGAGCAGCGCGAGTCGGCCGCCGCGCGACTCATCGCGGAAGCGTCGGCAGTGGACGCCGCGCCCGAGCGCGTCGCGCTCATACGCCGCATCATGCTGATGAAGGTCAAAGACCGTATGAAGCTCGGCATGAAGGGCGACCGCGAGGCGCGCTCGATACTCATAAGGGATTCTAACCGCATCGTCGCGCAGGCCGTCATCAACAACCCGCGCATAACCGATCAGGAGGTCGAGGCCATCGCCGCCATGCGCACAGTCTCAGACGAAGTGCTGCGACTCATCGCCATGAACCGCGGGTGGGCGCGCCAGTACCCGATCATCCACAACCTCGCGCGCAACCCACGCACGCCGCTCCCCACGGCCATGACGATACTCATGCGCCTTCAAACCAAAGACCTCAAGAACCTCAGCCAGAACCGCAACGTCCCCGAGGCCGTCCGCCGCCAAGCGCTCCGACTCTCCTCCGCACGCAGCCAATAAAAGAGCGTAATAAGTGATGAGTGATAAGTGATAAGAGAAAGGCATCGGCCTGTTCTTTCTTATCACTTATCACGCTTAAAATATCTCCGAGCCTTTGCGCACGACCGTCCAGCCCACGTCCGTGAGTGTGTGGCTCGCGGCACCCCACCACAGACCGGCGAGGACTGCGAGGAGGACGCGCGGGCTTACGCCTCGCGCGGCAGCCATCTCTTCGATTGAGCGCCAGACGTGCGCCACCTCGCGCCAGCCCGGCACCTCGCCGCCCGCCGTGAAGAAGGCGCGCGCGTAGACGAACGCCCAGAAGAGCAGCGTCAGCACCAGCGCGAAGTAGACGACGCGTATGAGCGTGCCGAAGACTATGCCGTGCGACCAGCGCGAGCGGTGTCGGAACGCCGCCTTGTAAGGCAGCCACAGGAACCGGAACACGCCCCAGCGCGTGTACTGCCGCGACTGTATGTCGAGGTCTGGCCCGAACATCAGCCCGCCGAAGACGGTCGCAGCCGTCGCCGCCGCGCTCAGCGTCAAGCTCCCGGTCAACCCCCACGCCGCCGCGAACGTCGGCGCGGCCAGCGCGAGAGTCACAAGGTCGTGCGTCTTTCCTGAAGGCATATGAATAGATGTCGGATGTCAGATGCTGGATGTTAGTAAAGGCACGAGGTCTTTACTAACATCCAGTATCTAACATCTGCTTATAACACTTGTGCGGCGCGCGAGACCAGCCGTTTGCCCGCGCGCGTGCCGCACGTGTACACTGTGCGACTTATCGAGCATGGCTAAGAAGGGAAAAGCTCAGGAGTTCGTCGAGTACGCGGCCGTGCGGGCGCTCGTCTCGGGGCTCGGGGTGCTGCCGAGAGGCGCGGCCGTAGCAACCGGGCGTGCGCTCGGGCTCGCGGCCTACGCGCTTGCGGGGGGCTTGAGGCGCACTGGAATGCGCAACCTCGAACTCGCCTTTCCCGAAGCGAAAGAGGATGAGCGTAAGAGAATCCTTCGCGGGACGTTCCGCAGCCTCGGCCGACAACTCGGCGAGGTCAGCCAGTTCCCGCACATCAACCCCGAACGCATACGCGAAGTCGCCGAGTACGACTCGGAGGACGTGAAACTCCTAGACGTTGCGCGCGAGCGCGGGCGCGGCGTCATCTTCCTGACCTCGCACCTCGGCGCGTGGGAGCTTCTCTGCTTCGCGCACTCCGCGCTCTACGAGCCCATAAGCTTCCTCGTCCGACCCATCGACAACCCGCGCATAGACGCCTTCGTCGAGCGTCTCCGCACGCGCTTCGGCAACCGCCCTATAGACAAGAAGGCCGCCGCGCGCGCCGCGCTCCGCCTGCTCAAAGACGGCGGCACGCTCGGCGTTCTCGCCGATTTGAACACGCAGGAGCGTGAGGGCGTCTTCGTCCCCTTCTTCGGCCACCTAGCCTGCACGACCGCGGGCGTCGCCACGTTGGCGCTGCGCACGGACGCGACCGTCATCCCCGTCTGCGCGCCTTGGGACGAGCGCCGGAAGAAGTTCGTCTTCCGCGGCGGCCCCGTCATCGAACTCGTCCGCACGGGCGACGACCGCCGAGACGTTGAGGTCAACACGGCCAACTTCACCGCCGCAATCGAGCGCCACGTGCGGGCCTTCCCAGACCAGTGGCTCTGGATTCATAAACGCTGGAAGACGCGCCCCGTTGGCGAGCCTGACCTTTACGGGCGACCGCCACAACCAGCACAGAAAAGTGACGAAGGGGCGAAAATTTCTTCACCGCCGGAAACCGAAAAGATTGTCAAGGCTTAGTGCACGTCTTTTCACAAATCACTTTAACCCTGTTAAGTCAAAGGTTTACGATAACCTTACAGGTCTGTCACAAAATTGTTAAGAACGTTTCATTTTCTTCTTGACAAGTGCCAAAAAATCCGTATAATTTCACACCAAGTTAGCGAAGCAGAAAAGTTGGTTGAATTTGGTGGTGCTTCGACGTTGATTGAAATGAGCGGTGTTGGGTTCATTCAGTCCTGCGGGCAGGGGCGTACTATTAATTTTTCGCCCGAGCAGGGTTGAGCAAGTTTCAAGCATTTATCTCGCCCATCCCAACGACCGCCACGGAAGCCGGATCGCCCGTAAGTGACGATCTCCAGCAAACTGTCAACGCCACCCTGAATCTCCGAGCCTGCCCAAAAATTTGCCCCGTCGGTTTACCCTAGACCGACGGGGCTCTTCCTTTTTAGCGGTCAGCCTTTCAGCTTTCAGCTTTCAGCCAGACAAAGGCTCTCGGACTCAAACTACATAGCTTCTTTCATCATCCGGTTCGGCTGAATGCTGAATGCTGCTTTTCACATCGCCATGCCGCCGTCGGCCTGTATGACCTGGCCTGTGATGTAGCGTGCCTCGTCGGAGAGTAGGAAGCAGGCGATGCGCGCGACCTCTTCGGCCTCGGCGAAGCGCCCTATGGGAATCTGTTCGAGGAGCTTCGCCCTGTACGTCTCGTCGAGCGCCTGCGACATATCAGTGGAGACGAGGCCGAGCGCGAGCGCGTTGACCGAGACGTTGCGGCTCGCGACCTCCCTTGCGAGCGACTTCGTCAGACCTATCATGCCCGCCTTCGAGGCCGAGTAGTTCGACTGGCCCGTCATCCCTACGACGCCGCTGATTGAAGAGATGTTTAAGACCGAGCCGCCGCCCTCGTTCTTGAGCATGTAGCGTACGGCCGCGCGCGAGAAGTTCCATGCGCCCTTGAGGTTCGTGTCTAAGACGGAGTCCCAGTCCTCCTCCTTCATGCGCATAATGAGGTTGTCGCGAGTGATGCCTGCGTTGTTGATGAGGAAGTCTATGCGACCCAACTCAGCCTTCACCTGCTTGACCATCTCCGCGGCGGCCTCCGTGTTCGCAACGTCGCACTGCGCGGCAAAGACGCGTATGCCCTGCGCCTCAAGCTCGGGCTTCAAAACTTCGGCGGCCTCGGCGCTCCGCGCGTAGTTAAAGGCCACGTCCGCGCCGCGTCGTGCGAGTTCGAGTGCGATGGCGCGGCCGATGCCGCGCGTCGCGCCTGTGACTATGCCGACGCGTCCCGCAAAAGGTTTGGCTTCGGTGCTCAAGTCTTCCTCCGTTAGAACGCGCGCGCGTCGGACGCCGCATGTCTGTTAAGAGAATCCTTTCTTGACACGCCCGTGCGGCGTCCGCTACGTTTGCGTTTTTTAGTTGACCGTCTTGAAAGAGACAGAGTGATACCACACGCGGAAGGGTGACAGCAAATGCTCGATTTGAACTACGTACGCGCCAACCTTGAGCGCGTTCGCGCGGCGCTCGAAGCGCGCGGCTTTCCGGCCGCGGCGCTCGAAGACTTCGCGGCGCTCGACGCAGAGCGGAGGCGCGCAATCGCGGAATCGGACGCCTTGAACGCGCGGCGCAACGCTTCGAGCCGCGAGATAGGCGCGCTGATGAAGGAGGGGCGCAAGGACGAAGCAGAGGCGCGACGAAAAGAGGTCGGCGAGCTTAAGGAGCGCATGGCCGAGTTGGAGAGCGCGCGCGACGACGCGGAGCGGCGCATGCAGGAGTTACTCGCGACGGTGCCGAACGTGCCGCACGAAAGTGTGCCCGTCGGAAAGGAGGAGTCTGCGAACGTGGAGGCGCGGCAGTGGGGCGAGGCTCCGCGCTTCGACTTCGAGCCGCAGGATCACGTGGACATAGGCACGCGGCTCGGCATTCTCGACTTGGAGCGCGCGGCGAAGATTGCGACCGCGCGCTTCGCGATACTTCGCGGCGCGGGCGCGCGACTCGAACGCGCGCTCATCAACTTCATGCTCGACACGCACACGAGCGAGCACGGATACGAGGAGACGCTGCCGCCCTTCATCGTCAACCGCGACTCGCTCTTCGGCACGGGGCAGTTGCCGAAGTTCGAGGCAGACCTCTTCAAGCTCACGGACGAGCGCGGCCTCTACCTCATCCCGACGGCCGAAGTGCCCGTGACGAACATACACCGGGACGAGATTCTCGACACGTCGCAGATGCCGATGAAGTTCGTCGCCTACACGCCCTGCTTCCGCTCCGAGGCTGGCTCCTACGGGCGCGACACGCGCGGCGTCATACGCCAGCACCAGTTCGACAAGGTCGAGCTGGTCAAGCTCTCGCTCCCCGAGAACTCCTACGACGAGTTGGAAGGCTTGACGCGCGACGCGGAGACCATCCTACAGAAGCTCGGGCTTCACTACCGCGTCGTCACGCTCTCGACGGGCGACATGAGCGGCGCGTCGGCGAAGACCTACGACATAGAGGTATGGCTACCTTCGCAGAACACGTTCCGCGAAATCTCCTCGTGCTCGAACTTCGAGTCGTACCAGGCGCGGCGCGCGCAGATACGCTTCCGTCGCTCGGGCGGCGCGAAGCCCGAATACGTCCACACGCTCAACGGCTCGGGCCTTGCGGTCGGCCGCACGTGGCTTGCGATACTTGAGAACTACCAGCAGCAGGACGGCTCCGTCCTCATCCCCGAAGCTTTGAGGCCGTACATGGGCGGGATGGAGAGGATAGAAGGCGGTAGGCAGTAGGCAGTAGGCAGTAGGCAGAAAGCAGAAGGCAGAAAGCAGAAGGCAGTCGAGAAGCATGTCGCCTCTTGACTGCCTTCATTTATTCAGCACGGAGCACGCCCGTTCGGCCTTGACTGCCTTCTGCCTACTGCTTACTGCCTTCTGTCTTATTCGATCTTCAGCTCGAAGGGGACGATGGCGAGCGTCTGGTTCTGGCCGAGGCGTTCAAACATCGCGGCGCGGCGCAGCAGCGGGCGCATCTCCTTCGGCATGGAGTTGATGTATGCGGCGCGCTGCTGCTCGGCGCGTACGCTCGCGGCGTCCTCGTCGTCGCCTCCGCCGCCGAGTAGTTGTTGAAGGAGGCCGCGGGGCGCGGGATAGACGACGCGGCGCACGCCCTTGTCGGCGGGAATCTTCGCCAACTCCTTCGCGACTTCGACCGCGCGGTCTAGGCCGCCGAACTCGTCAACGAGCCCGTGCTCCTTCGCCTGCGCGCCCGTCCAGACGCGCCCCTGCGCGATGTTGTTGACGGCCTCTATGTCCGGGAAGTGCCGCCCCTCCCGCACCTTCGGCAGGAACTGCTTCCAGTAGAAGTCGTCCATGTTGCTCTGGAACTTCTTGCGCTCTTCGGGCGAGAAGGGCTCGGTCTCGCGGAACATGCCGGAGTTCTTCCCTCGCATGACGTACTCGCTCGAAACGCCTATCCAATCGTAGAGACCTTTAATCACGGGCTTGTAGGCGAAGACGCCGATGGAGCCTGTCAAGGTCAACGGCTCCGCGACAATCTTGTTCGCGCCCGTCGAGATGTAGTAGCCGCCCGACGCCGCGAGGTCGCTCATCGAGACGACGACGGGCTTCTTCTTCTTCGCCTCCTCGACCGCGCGCCAGATCAAGTCCGACGGGTAGGTGACGCCGCCCGGACTATCGACGCGGAGCACTATCGCCTTCACGTCTTTGTTGTCGCGCGCGTCGTTGATGGCCTTGACTACCGTGTCCGAGCCGACCATCTGCTCGCCGACCATCGAGCCGTCGCTCGAACTGCCCGAGCCTATCGCGCCCGACGCGAAGATGACCGCAATCGTCTCGCCGTCGTTCAGGCCCAGAGACTCGGGGCTGATGCGGCCATACTCCGCCATCGAGACCTTGTGCAGCTTTTCGTCCTGCTTATAGCCGAGACGCTTCTTGAGTTCGTTCTCGACATCCTCGCGGTAGAGCGCGCCGTCTATGAACCCGGCCTCCTGCGCGACGACGGCGTTGTGCGGCGCTTCGTCCACGAAGGCGAGCACGTCCTCCTCCGACTTGTGGCGCGTCTCCGCGACGACCGAGATGTAGCGTCCGTAGATGCCGTCGAGCAGAGAGTTGAGCGTCTCGCGCTCGCCCTCGCTCATGTCCTTGCGCGTGAACTGCTCGGGCGAGGTCTTGTACTTTCCTATCTGGTACGAGTCCCAGTAGATGCCGAGCTTGTCGAACGAGCCGCGGAAGTGCATCGCCTCGGCCGCGAGCCCGTTGACGAAGAGGTCGCCGATGGGCGCGACGTAGACGCGCTCGGCCGAGGTCGCGACGAAGTAAGATTTGTCGTCGGCGTACTCCATGTAAGCGTAGACGGGCTTACCGGACTTTCGCACGTCCGCGACGGCGTCGCGAATCTCTTCGGCCTTCGCCCAGCCCGCCCCGAGCGAGCCCACGTCTAAGAGCACCGCGCCGACGCGCTTGTCCGCCTTCGCCTTGCGGAGTTGAAGCAGGAGGTTCGAGAGCGAGTTGGTCTCCGCGCCGAAGAAGCGCGCGGAGATCGGGTCTGCGTTCGTGTAGTCGGGGAGCGAGCCCTCGACCTTCACCACGAGCACGCTGTTGTTGGCGATGCTCGGCTCGCCGCCGAGCGAGACCAGGACGACCGCGGCGACGAGCACGACTCCGAGAGCCAGCGTCGTAAGGATTGCAAACAGGATTAAGACTATCTTGCTTCGACGTGTCATAACTTCATCGGCCTTCTATTTCAGACATATGATTTGCCCCTTCACGAAAGAGGAGACTCGGGGCCGATTCTAGTACGCGACGCGAGAGGAAAAGGTTTAGGAAGGGGAGAAGGCGGAAGGCGGAAGGCAGAAAGCAGAAGGCAGTAGGCAGCCTGAACCGCTGGAACTTGGCCCGCGCCGAATTGAAGCAGGCAGTTGATGAGCGAAGCGCTCTTAGCTGCCTTCTGCTTTCTGCCTTCTGCTTTCTGCCTACTGCCTTCCGTCTTTCACTATCCACCCGCCGCCGACGACTTCGTCGCCTCGGTAGAAGACCGTTGCCTGTCCGGGCGTGACGGCGCGCTGCGGCTCGTCGAAGCGCACGCGCACGCGGCCATCGGAGAGCGGCGTGATAATCGCGGGCGACTCTTGATGTCTGTAGCGCACGCGCACGTCGGCGCGCACGGGCTCCAGTGGCTCGTCGAACGCAACCCAGTTGACGCCCGCGGCCGTGAACTCCGCGCTCGACAACTCTTCGAGGTCGCCGACGACGACGCGGTTCGTCTCCGGCTCGACGCGCACGACGTAGAGCGGCAGTTGTCGCGGCACGCCTATGCCGCGCCTTTGGCCCGTCGTGTAGCGGTGTATGCCCTCGTGTCGGCCGACGACGCGCCCCTCCGTGTCAACTATCTCGCCGCGAGCTGGCCTCTCGCCTTCACGCCCTTCCGCTTCGAGGTAGCGCTCGATGAAGCCCGCGTAGTCGCCGTCTGGCACGAAGCATATCTCCTGCGACTCGCGCTTTTCGGCGACGCCCAACCCGTGCCGACGCGCGGCATCGCGCGCCTCGTCCTTCCGTAACTCGCCCAGCGGAAAGAGCGAGCGCGATAATTGACCTTGCGTCAACTCCCAGAGGAAGTATGTCTGATCCTTGCGCGCGTCGCGCCCGCGCAGGAGTCTGTAGCGGCTCGACTCTTCGTCGAAACGCACGCGCGCGTAGTGGCCCGTCGCGACCTTTTCGCAGCCGACGCTCAGGGCCGTGCGGTCGAGCGAGGCGAACTTCAGACGGCTGTTGCACGCGACGCAGGGGATAGGCGTCTCGCCTTCGAGATAGCTCTGAACGAAGGGCTCGACCACGTCGCGCTCGAACTCGCGCTCAAGGTTCAGGACGTAGAAAGGAAAGCCCAACTCCTCGGCCACGCGCCGCGCGTCGTACACGTCGTCGAGCGAGCAGCAGCGCGAAGGCAAGGGCTCGCCGTCGGCGTCCACGCTCAGCCCGCGTCGCTGGTTCCACAACTGCATCGTGAAGCCGACAAGCTCGTGCCCCTGCTCTTTAAGTATCGCGGCCGCCGCCGAACTATCCACGCCGCCGCTCATCGCCACCGCAATCTTCATCCTCTTAAAACCCTCTGAAAAAGCGCCGCCGATGCCAATTCGCGGCCGCAGATGCTAAGATGACCGCCAAACGTTTGTCGCTGCTTTACGAGTAACGTACAGGATAACGGAAAGGGTCTGGATAGTTCAAAGTTGCAAGTTCAAAGTTCAAAGTTAAGAGCCTGCGCCTTCGACTTTAAACTTGCAACTTTGAACTTGTAACTTTGAACTATGTCTGAGCGAGCAATCGAAGAGTACGTCGTAACTGACGAGCCGTTCTATCTCGCCGTCGGCGGCGAGGTCGAGTTGTTCGAGGCCGCGCACGCCGCGCGCCTTCCCGTCATGCTCAAAGGCCCGACGGGCTGCGGCAAGACTCGCTTCGTCGAGCACATGGCTTGGCGCTTGAGCCGCCCGCTCATCACGGTCGCGTGCCACGAAGACCTCTCCTCGACAGACCTCGTCGGACGCTTCCTGCTCGAAGGCAACGAGACCGTCTGGCACGACGGCCCGCTCACGGCTGCCGTGCGCGGCGGCGCTATCTGCTACCTCGACGAAGTGGTCGAAGCGCGCAAAGACACGGTCGTCATCATCCATCCTTTGACGGACGACCGGCGACGACTCCCGATAGAGAAGCGCGGCACTATCCTGGACGCGCCGCCCGACTTCATGCTCGTCGTCAGCTACAACCCCGGCTACCAGTCCATCCTCAAAGACCTCAAGCAGTCCACGCGCCAGCGCTTCGTCGCGCTCGAATTCGACTACCCACCAGCCGAACTAGAGGCCGAGATAGTCGCGCGCGAGGGAGGCATCGAGATGCAGGCCGCGCGCGACCTCGTCCAGATAGGCCAGAAGGTCAGAAACCTACGCGGCCACGGCCTCGAAGAGGGCGTCTCCACGCGCCTCCTCATCTACGCCGCACAACTCACCGCCCGAGGCATCTCCGCGACAGCCGCCGCCGAAGTCGCTCTATGTTCGCCCATCACCGACGACCGCGACCTGCAACGCAGCATCCGCGAGATTGTGACGACCGTGATTTGAGTTCGGACGCGTCCGAACTCATCGGACGCCGAGAATGAAGATGCTGACAGCCATCCTGTCAACACTCGTCCTTGCATCTGCGCTCCTCACCATACGCGCCGAGTACAGAGGCCCGAGACTTCACGTCTACATCTTTAAGCCGCTGACGGTCGTGCTAATCATCCTCGTCGCGTTGCAGACGAAGCACGCGACAGCGGCGCAGTATAAGTCACTAATCATCGCGGGGCTTTTGTGTTCGCTCGTGGGCGACGTATTCCTGATGCTGCCGCGCGATAGGTTCGTGGCGGGGCTTGTGAGCTTTCTGTTCGCGCACCTCTTTTACGTGGGGGCGTTCGCGTCGGGCGCATGGACGCCGAGCGTTTGGACGACCGTGCCGCTCCTGGTTTACGGCGTGTTGATGCTCGGGCTTTTGTGGCCGTGGCTGGGAAAGTTGAAGGCGGCAGTGTTGGTCTACGTGGCTGTGATTCTTTTGATGGCGTGGGCTGCTTTGAGTAGAGTCCCGGCGGCGATTGATGGCAGCGGCGCGTTGGCGGCCGTCGGCGCTCTACTGTTCGTCGCGTCGGATTCGGCGCTGGCGTGGGACAGATTCAGGGGTGAGTTTAAGGCGGCGCGGGCAGTCGTGCTTACGACCTACTTCACCGCGCAATGGTTGATTGCCCTTTCCGTTTAGAACTTTTAAGCTGACTGTCGAGTATGCCGGAGAAGTACATTTTCGATTCTGAAGAGGACGAGCGCGAGGGCGACGACGAGGCGCGGCCGCTTGAGAGGGAGTTGCGCGAGCGTCTGAGGTCTGTGCGTTCCGTGTCGGAGCGTCGGACGATTGCGGGGCTTGCGCGTGAGATTGGGAAGCTGCCCGCGCCCGTGGCACGCGCGGCGTTAGAAGTGGGCGCTGGATTGGCGTCGCTATCCTTGCGCGCGAGCGTGGACTTCCTGCGGGTCGTACCCGAAGCGGCGCGGGTGTTAGACGCCGAAGAGTTGCGCGCGTGGGGCGAGATGGGGCGAAGGCTCGTGATGGCCGACTTGGAGACGGGCACGGCCTTTCTCGCGTCGGGCGCGTCGGAGTTGGCAAACGTGCCGCGCGGGGCGAGGCACGCGCTCTTGCAGGTCTGCACGCGTCAGCTATCGCTCTCGACCTCGACCGCGCTTGAGACTTACCGCGCCGCGCCCGAGGTCGCGCGCGCGGTGTGCGACGCCGAACGCCTTCGACGCGTCTTCGAGGTCGCGCACGAAATCTCTCGACGCTCCGCGCGACACGGCGCGGACTTCGTCAACGCGACCATCCTCGCGGCCGTGCGCCTCAACGCGTTCGACGCGAAGGTTGATGAAGGCGTCGCTGTAGAGAATCGAGAAAGTCACGATGTTATCAATCGAGAGTTAGTTAATGACGAAGGTCAACAGTCCATCCACGCGAACGGTTCAGTTGAAGAGGGCGTGTGGGACGCGGCGCTATCTCTGGCTCTCGTCTTCGCGTCGCGCGTGGGTGGTTTGGCGGCCGATATGTGGGCGGCGCTGCCGGGCGCGGTCGAAGGGTTGAAGGCGGATGCGGCGTTGCGTCTCTTCCGTCAGTCCGAAGGTTTCTTAGACCGGGGCGGCGCTGCGGCGCTTCACGTGCTGGTCGCGGGCGGAGAGGTGCTTCGACTCTTCCCCGTGGCCTTCGACGCGTGGGGCGCGCTGCTGCGTTCGGTCGCGGCGCACAACAACGCGTGCCTCGTCGCACTCGCGCGCACGGGGCCGCAGGCGCTCCGCTCGCTCGCCGAGGCGAAGACGGGCGGGCGCGCCGAAGAGCTTGCGCTCGCCGTCATAGAGTCTGTGCAGGAGGTCGCGCGCGTTGACGCGGAGGCGGCCATCTCCTGCTTCCGCTCCGCGCCCAACGTGCTGCGCGCGGTGACGGTCGAGCAGTTCAGGGCTTGGGCGCGCGAGGGTCTGCTCGCGGAGAACGTCTCGGCGCGCGCGCGTCGCAGCTACTTCGCGCTTGAGACGCGGCGGAGCAACGATCGGTTGACTGCGGGCGAGCGCCGTGGTCTCGCGCTCGAAGAGGTCGCGCAGACCTTGCGGCTCTACGTCGAGGCACTGACGGGTCACGCCGTAGAGGTCGCGCCGCTCGCGGCCGTGCCCGACGAGCAGCGCATAGGCGACGGCCGCACGATTCACCTGCCCTCGAACGTCTCGGAGTTTGAAGACAACGCGCTCGACTTTCGTCTATACAAAGTCCTCGCCGCGCACGCCGCCGGGCAGATAGAGTTCGGCACGCACGCCCGCGAAACGGAAGAGCTTCGCGCCGCGTACACTTCACTCGCCGCAACTTACACGCCCGAGAACGCCGACGCGCTCGACGCTTTCTCGCTCGACGGATACATCAACGACCCCTCGAAGTCCGAGCGCGCGCTCGCGCCCGAAGAGGAGGCGCGGCTCGCGGAGTCGAGTAGACGCAGTCTTCCCGAAGGGGGCGACTATCGCGCCGTGCTCTCGCTCTTCCCGCAGCGCGGTCTCGCGACGAAAATCTTCGGCACGCTTGAGAACGGGCGCATTGATAGACGGCTGCGCCACGCATACCGCGGACTCGCGCGCGACTTAGACCTCGTGCGCGAGCACCTGCGCCGCAACCGCCCGCGCATCGTCGGTCTCCCCGTCACGCTCGTGCCCTTCGAGCTGCTGTTTCAGATAACTCTCTGCGGCGGCGCGCTCGAAGACGCGCGCGCTATCTACGGGCAGATAGTCTCCGAACTCGAAACAATCGTCGTCGACTATCTGACGGCCGAGGAAGCTTCGGTCGCCGACACCTTGATGGCGACTTCGCGCGTCTACACGCTCTTCAAAGCGGTCGCGCCCGACATCGCCGAGCGGCAGACCGAAGGCGACGACCGTCAGGGCGACGAACAGCACGGCGCGCAGTCGAACCTCCCGACGGACAGAGAGGAGGGCGACGACTCTTCAACGGACGACCAACGCCGCGAGCAGCGTCGGCGCGACGCGCGCGAGCTATTCAACGCGTGGGCCGCGATGGACTCGACGGAATCGAGCGGCGAGGAGATGCTGACGGGCGCGGAGCGCTGGATGGCGGGCGAGTCGGCCGAGCAGACTCTGGAGCCGGACGAGGAGGCGTTCGAGTACGACGAGTGGGACAGAGAGTTGTCGGACACGCGCGTCGGCTGGTGCCGCGTCGTGGAGAAGCGCGTCAAGCGCGGCGACCGCACGTTCGTAGAGTTGACGCGCTCGCGCTACCGCGGCGTCATCTCTTCGATAAGGCATCAGTTTCAGTTGATGAGGCCCGAGAGCCTCATACGCGTCGCGAACGAGTTGGACGGCGACGACTATGACCTGAACGCTTTGATCGATTACGTCATAGACCGGCGCGCGGACGGTCAACAGTCCGAGCGCATCTACACGAAGCGACTCCGACGCGAGCGCGACGTGGCCGTCGCCTTCCTGCTCGACCAGTCCTCCTCGACCGCGCGCACCATCGGCCGCCACCCATTGCAGCCCTACACCCACCCCGGCCGACGCATCATCGAAGTCGAGAAGGAGGGCTTGGTGCTGATGAGCGAGGCGCTCGAAGCCGTCGGCGATTCGTACGCGATATACGGCTTCACCAGCGAGGGGCGGCGCAACGTGAAGTTTTACGTCGTCAAGGATTTCGGAGAGCCCTACGCCGCCGAGGTCGAGGCGCGCATCGGCGGCATCAACTACCAGAACAACAC
>JBJMGR010000246.1:0-2874 GCA_045807805.1 Pyrinomonadaceae bacterium
CTTCAGGTGCGCGCGCAACTCCGCCGCGCTCAAGACCGGGCCAACGGTCGCCGTCACGACGTAAGCGACGAGGCGCTTGTCTCCCGGCTCGTCCTCTCTCGCAAGCACGACGCAGTCGCGCACAGCCTCGTGCGAAGAGAGCGCCGCTTCTATTTCACCCAACTCTATTCGGAGGCCGCGCACCTTCACCTGATTGTCCGCGCGGCCTATGAACTCCAACTCTCCGTCGGCGAGCCAGCGCACCACGTCGCCCGTCCTGTAGAGTCGCCCGCCAGCCTCCAGAGAGAACGGGTCGGGGATGAATCTCTCGGCGGTCAGCGATGGTCGATTGAGATAGCCGCGCGCGAGCCCCGTACCAGCGATGTAGAGTTCACCCGGCACGCCGACGGGCGCGGGGCTCATGCGCGCGTCGAGCACGTATGCGCGCGTGTTAGCTATCGGCCTTCCAATCGGCACAGTGCCGCGTCCGCTCTCGCGGCGGCAGATGAAGTACGTGGCGTCGACGGAAGCCTCGGTCGGGCCGTACTGGTTGATCAACTCGGACGGCAGGCGTTTGAAGAAGCGTTCCCGCACCTCGACCGACAGCGCCTCGCCGCCGCTGAAGACGAGTCGAAGGCTTTCGCATGCGTCGAGCCCTGCCTCTCCCAGAAACATCTGAAGCATGGCCGGGGCGAAGTGCGCGACCGTTACACGCCGCTCCGCGATGAGCTTCGAGAGGTAGCCGCTGTCCTGCTGCCCGCCCGGCCGCGCGAGTACGAGTTGCGCGCCCGCGAGCAGAGTCCCGAAAATCTCCCAGACGGAGAAGTCGAAGCTGAAGGAGGCTTTTTGAAGCACCCTGTCTTCGCGCGTGAGCGGGTAGACCTCCTGCCCCCAGAGCAGCCGGTTGAGGATGGCTTCGTGCGGTATCAGCACGCCCTTCGGCCGCCCCGTGGAGCCGGAGGTGTAGATGACGTATGCCGTGTTACAAGGCTCCGCGCCGCTCTCCCACGGCGTCGCGCTCTCGCGCGCAATCACTCCCCAGTCCGCGTCAACGCTTAAGACATGCCCGACGTTAACGGGCACACTCTCAGCGAGGCTCTGCTCCGTGAGGAGTACGCCGACGCCAGCGTCTTCGAGCATGAAGCCGAGGCGCTCGCGCGGGTACTCTGGGTCTAAGGGCACATAAGCGCCGCCCGCCTTCAACACCCCGAGCAGGCTCACAACCATCCGCGCGCCGCGATTAATCAACACGCCGACGCGCGACTCAGGCCCGACGCCGAGACGGCGCAGGTGGCGTGCGAGTTGGTTCGCGCGCGAGTCAAGCTCCGCGTAGGTCAACTCAGACTCTTCGCAGATGACGGCCACGGCGTCGGGAGTCTCTTCGGCCTGACGCTCGAAGAGTTGGTGGACGCAGGCGCGCTGGTACTCCGAGCGCGTATCGTTCCACTCGGACAGCACGCGCCGACGCTCCGTCTCGTCGAGCAGAGGCAACTCCGAGAGGCGCAGGCTTGAGTCAGAGGCGACGCCCCACATCAACTGCTTGAAGCTGCCGAGCATGCGTGCGACCGTCTCTTCGTCGAACAGCTCCGTCTTGTATTGCAGCGCGCCGCTCAAAGCGCCGTCGCCGTCCTGAATCCAGAGCTTCAGGTCGTACGGCGCAGTCCCGCTCTCGGTCTCCAAGTGGTCGATGCGCAAGCCCCCGAGCGCAAGCTCTTCTCTCGGCGCGTTCTGCATCGTGAACATCACCTGGAAGAGAGGGTTTCGATTCAGGCTACGCTCGGGCGCTAACTCTTCGACGACCTTCTCGAACGGCACTTCCTGATGAGCGTATGCGCCGAGGCAGACCTCTCTAACTCGACCTAATAACTCCTTGAACGTTGGGTCTCCGGAGAGGTCAGTCCTGAGCACGAGCGTGTTGACGAAGAAGCCTATGAGGGCTTCCGTCTCGGCACGCGTTCTTCCCGCGACGGGAGAGCCGACGACGATATCCTCCTGACTCGTGTATCGCGCAAGCAACGTCTGCCACGCGGCCAAGAGAAGCATGTAGAGCGTGACGCCTTCGCGACGTGCAAGCTCTCGCAACTGTGTGGAGAGTTCGGCGGAGAGTGAGAAACGGAGCGCGGCCCCCCGGTAACTCGACGCGGCTGGACGCGGCCTGTCCGTCGGTAGCTCAAGCATTCGCGGCGCGGCCGACAGTTGCTCGCGCCAGTATGAGAGCTGGGCTTCGAGCAGTTCGCCTTGCAGCCGCCCGCGCTGCCAGACTGCGTAGTCCGCGTACTGCAACTTGAGTTCGGGGAGCGACGCTTCTCTCCCCTCACGCAGAGCGTTGTAGAGCGCGGAGAGTTCGCCCAACAGCACGCCCGACGACCAGCCGTCGGAGGCGATGTGGTGCGTCGTCAACAGCAGCACGTGCTCGTCCGAGGCGAGACGCAAGAGGCCCGCGCGCAGTAGCGGCGGCTGTTGCAGATCGAACGGACTGCGTGCCTCTTCCGCGACCAGACGACGGACTTCCGCCTCGCGCTCGGCGGGCGGCATGCCGCCGAGGTCTCGAACAGCCAATGACAGCACACGCGCGTCCGCGACCGTCTGGAAGGGTTGACCGTCGCGCACGACGAAGCTCGTGCGAAGGCTCTCGTGGCGGCTGACGATTGTGTTGAGAGCGCGCTCAAGCGCCGCGATATCGAGAACGCCGCTTAGACGAATCGCGCGCGGGATGTTGTAGAGGAAGCAGGACGGGTCTAGCTGCGTGAGGAACCATAGGCGCTGTTGCGAGAAGGAGAGCGGCGCGTCGCCCGCGCCATCCCTCTTCCCTATGACACTCAAGGCGTGCTCGCCCTCGCCCTCCTCCTCTTCCAGAAGGAGCGCGAGGAGTTCCTCCATCTCGGCCGCCTCGTC
>JBJMGR010000247.1:0-6926 GCA_045807805.1 Pyrinomonadaceae bacterium
CCCGCCCGAGCTTGCGCGCTACCTCGTCTTCAAGGGCTCGGTCGCGGTCGAGGGCATAAGCCTCACAATCGCCGCGCTCGCCGAAGAGCACTTCGAGGTCGCAATCATCCCGAAGACGTGGGCCGTCACGAACCTCTCACACTTGAAAACGGGCGACCCCGTCAACCTCGAAGCCGACATCATCGCCAAGTACGTCGAGCGCATACTCTCCGTCGGCGGTGCGCAGCAAGGCGCGGGCGGGCTCACTCTGGAAAAATTGTCGGAACTTGGATACAAGTAACCGCGCTCTGCGAACCCCGACAGTTGAACGAAGACGACGCCCTCGGCGCGAGGCAACCTTTCGTAGTGACGACTCGCATCTGAAGACTCGTACGACACACCTTGCGCGGCCGTCGCCCGGCCACGTCGAAGTAAGGAGCGCGGGTCTTGAAGGAGCCGACAGACATACTCGGTCGCATGCGCGTCGCCTCGCCCTGCGGTGTCAGTTGGGAGACGATGGAGGGCGATGCGCGCGCGCGCTTCTGCCGCCTTTGCAGCCTCAACGTCTATGACATCTCGAACATGACCCGCGCCGAGGTCGAGGCTCTGGTCTTAAAGACCGAAGGGCGTCTGTGCGGGCGCATGACGCGCAGGGCCGACGGAACGGTCTTGACGAAGGACTGCCCCGTCGGTCTGCGTGCGCTCCGTCGGCGCGCGACGCGTGGCGCGGGCGCGGCCTTCGCGGCGCTGCTCTCGCTCTTCACGCTCGCCTCGGGGCAGACGAAGAAGCAGAAGCTCTCGTGCGAGCAGGGCGGCGGCGTTAAGGTCGAGAGAAGGGTGACGAAGCAGGGCGCGGCGAAGCCCTTGGCGGCCTCGGTCGCGGGCGTCGTCTTTGACCCGTTTGATGCCGTCATCGTGGGCGCGGAGATCGTTCTGACGGACGAGGCCACCGAGAAGAAGTTCTCGGTGACGAGTACGGACGAAGGCCGCTTCTCCTTTGCGGCACTCCCCGAGGGCAAGTATACGCTGAACGCAAATTCCCCCGGCTTCAAGAGCCTCCTCATCGAGCACTTCGAGGTCAAGGGCGGCGAGGAGCTTTCCCTCAAGATGACGCTCGCCGTCGGCGAGACGGAGATGGGCGTGATGGTCTTCGACAGTCGGCCCGACTACGAGACCACCAACGGCACGACTACAATCAAAGGCAGGATGCTCACAGACTTCCCCATGCCGCGACGATGAAAGTGAGCGATGAGCGGTGAGCAGTAGGCAGTTGAAAGAAGACTGCCCGACGCCCGCCGTCACTCAAAGACTGCTCAATGCTCACCGCTTACTGCTCACTTTCATCAGGGGTCGCAAAAACAGCCGCTTTCGGGTAACATAACCCGCGACTTTTAAAGCTCTCCACAGCCGCTCTTGGTCGAAGAACACCGATGCCTTTTGCTTCCATCGAAGAGGCCGCCGCTGACTTGCGCGAAGGCCGAATGGTCATCATCGTTGACGACGAGGATCGCGAGAACGAGGGCGACCTCGTCTGCGCGGCCGAGCGCGTCACGCCCGAGATAATCAACTTCATGGCGACGCACGCGCGCGGCCTCATCTGCATGCCCTTGACGGAGGAGCGTTGCGACGAGCTTCACCTCACGATGCAGGTCGCCGACAACACCTCCTTCCTCGGCACGGCCTTCACCGTCTCCATCGAGGCGCGCAAAGGCGTCACCACCGGCATCTCGGCCTCCGACCGCGCGACGACTATCTTGACGGCCGTTGACCCGAAGACGCGCCCGCAAGACCTCGCGCGCCCCGGTCACATCTTCCCCCTTCGCGCGAAGAGGGGCGGCGTGCTGATGCGTCCCGGCCAGACGGAGGCGAGCGTTGACCTCGCGCGCATCGCGGGCCTGGACCCTTCGGCCGTCATCTGCGAGATCATGAACGAGGACGGCACGATGGCGCGCTTGCCGCAACTCGAAGAGTTCGCCGCGCTCCACCGTCTAAAGATAATCTCCGTGGCCGAGCTAGTCCGCTACCGCATGCAGAGGGAGATTCTCGTGCGCCGCGCGGTCGAGGCAGACCTCCCGACCGTCTACGGGCTCTTCCGCGCCGTCGCCTTCGAGAACGTCCTGAGCGGCGAGCTTCACCTCGCGATGGTGATGGGCGACGTGTCGGGCGAGCGGCCCGTGCACGTCCGCGTACACACCGAGAACGTCACCTGCGATATGTTCGGCTCGCTCATAGACGACACGGGGTTCCAGTTGCACGCCGCGTTGGAGCGCATCGCGGCCGAAGGGCGCGGCGTCGTGCTCTACCTCCGGCAGCGCCAGAACAACCTCGACCTCGTGCACCAGCTACGCACGTACCAGCTCATGCAGGAGCAGGGCTTGACGAAGGACGAGGCGAGCGTCGAGACCAGTTACGGCAAAGACCGCGACTACGGCGTCGGCGCGCAGATACTCCACGAGCTTGGCCTCAGGCGCATACTGCTTTTGACGAACCATCCGCCGCGGGTCTCCGCGCTCGAAGGGTTCGAGCTTGAGATAGTCGGCAACGTACCGCTCGGCTCCCCCGCGCGCGATGATAAGAAGGTGATGAGCGCGGAATGAACCGATAAGTTTCAAGCTCCGGGTCGCAAGGTCAAAGTTAAAAGCGAGCCTCCGAACCTTGAACCTGCAACCCGGAACTTGAAACTCGTTAATCGATCATTCCACATTTCCGCCCTCCCCCGGCGTTTCTCGAATTGAAGCCCTATGCCCGCTGACGAGCAAGACCCTAAGAGCGTCCCCGCGCCGGACGAGAGCGCGCCCGTCGAGTTCGTGGACGCGCCGCCGCCCGCGCCCGCCCCGCTCACGCCGAAGGGGCGACGGCGTCACGGCTGGCGTCGCGTCGTCAACCGGCGCACCGCGACGTGGACTGCCATCGTCGCCGCGGCGGCCGTCATCGCGCTCGCCTTCATCATCTTCATCCTCTTCCGCACGGGGCAGGTGGACAAGTTCGTCGCGCGGCAGATAATCGACACGCTCGCCAAGTACAACATACGCGCCGAGGTCGGCTCGTTCACGTCGAAGCTCGGCCCGCGCACCGTCGAGATTCGAGACCTCAAGCTCTACAACGCCGTGACGGGCGCGCAGATAGGACAGATAGAGCGCATCGTCGCGACCGTTCGCATCGAAGACCTCTACGCGCTCTCTTTGCGGCGCAGCGTTAACCTCGAAAAGCTCACGGTTGAACACCCGGAAATCTGGGTCGTCTACGACGCGCAAGGACGCTCGAACTTCTCCGAATTGAAGATTCCGCCGCCCGACCCGAACAGCCGAATCCTCTTCGCATACTCGACCGCCGACGTTGCGGTCAACAATGCCGTCGTACACTACGACGACCGGCGTTATGACATCTCGGGCGAGGCCAAGAACGTGCGCGTCCTCGTCAAGCCGGAAGATTTGAACGCGCCCGAGGCGAGCCGCGCGAACCTCATAGACCTTTGGGCCACGGACTCGACCTTCGCCTTCGAGGGACGGCCCGTCAATCCCGTTGACGTTGAGCTTCACGCGCGCGCCAACCAGACGAGCGCCGACATACGCGAGTTTATACTTCGCTCGCCTGTCGCCGAGGCGCGCATGTCGGGCACGCTCGAAGACCTGCGCGCGCTTCGCTACCGCATGAAGGTCAACGCCGACGTTGACCTCACGCAGACCTCCGACGTTCTACAGCTCGACACGACGATGCGCGGCGCGGGCCGCTTCGAGGGCACCGTCTCGGGCGAGGGCGACAAGTACAAGGTCGAGGGGCAGATTGTCTCCGACGCGCTCGCGGCCGACGGCGTGCGCCTCAAGGCGCTCAACGTGAACGCGACCGCGTCGGGGCAGGGGAGCAGCTACGAGGCGCAGGGGCGTGCCGTCGCGGAGTTACTAACGGCGGGCGACTTCCAACTGAATCTGGTTCAACTCGCGGGCAACGTGCGCGGCACGGGCACGGACTTCCGCTGGCTCGGCGACCTTCGCGCGGCGGCCGTGCGAAACGGCGAGACGAGCGTCGCCGGACTCATACTCAAAGACGCGGAGGCGGAGCTTAGCGACGGCGAGATGTCGGGCTCGGCGCAAACGGCGTCGGCCTCGTCAATCGTCTCGGGCGCGACGCGCGTCGGCGGTGCTCAAGCCTCGGGCGTTAAATTCGCGCGCGGAGGCGACGGCCGCACGCACGCGACCATCAGTTCGGCGCGCGCGGGCACCATCGTTTCGCAGGGCGCGACCGTCGGCGGCGTGCAGGCTTCCGGAGTTGACGCGATTGTCAACGCGGACTCTTCCGCGAACGTGACAATCGGGCGCATCCTCGTCGGCTCAATCAACGCGGCGGGCACGCGCACGGGCAGCCTCAACATCGCGGGCGTGCGTCTCGCGGTCTCTTCGGGCGGGCGCGTCGAAGGCACTTCTGAAGACATAAACGCGGGCACAATCGCCTTCACGACGCCCGCGCTCGCCAAAGGCGGCGCGTCGCAGCAGGGTCGCGTCGAGAGCGTCAGGCTCACGCGCCCGCGCTTCACCTTAGAGCCGGGCGGGCGCTACCGCGCGAGCGCGGACCTCTCTTTAGGCGGCGGCGTGCTCGGCACGTTGAACCTCGGGCGCGCGCGCGCCGCGGTGGTCGCGACCAACGAACAGATTCAGCTCAACGACTTCGACGCAGACCTCTTCAACGGCCACGCGCGCGGCAGCGCGATTATCGCCACGAACTCGCGCGCGGCTTCGAGCGTCCGCGCGAACTTCGAGCGCGTTGACGTGGGCGGCGTCGCGGCGCTCATCTCGGGCAACGCCGTCCCGCTCGTCGGCGCGGCGACGGGCACAATCGACCTGCGCTTTCCGGGGACGAACTTTAAGGCGGCTTCGGGACGACTCGACGCGAGCTTCGACGGCGCTACGGGTCGCGACGAGTCCGCACGCACGCCCCTGACGGGCACGCTCGCGCTCACGGCAGACCGCGGCCTCTTCGAGATACAGCGCGCGAACCTGCGCGCGGGCGCGACCGAGCTTTCGGCCACGGGCCGCTTCTCCTTCGGCGGCGACTCGAACCTCGCACTCAACATCAACTCGACTGATGCGGCGGAGTTTCAGTCGGTAGTGCTCTCGACGGGCCTCTTCCCGAGAGTCGAGGAGAAGGTCAGGGCTTTGGACGCGTCTCTCGCCGGAACTCTTCGCTTCGAGGGCACGGTCACGGGCGACCTGGACGCGCCCGTCTTCAACGGCCACTTCGACCTCGGCTCGCTCTCCGCGCGTGGCCGAGACCTCGGCGCTCTCTCGGCCGACATCGCCTCGACCGCCGACGAGACGCGCGTCAACAACGGCCGACTCGCAGAGGCGGACGGCGGCGGCGCTACCTTCACGGCCGTCATCCCGCGCTCGGGCGAGAACATCTCCTTCGACGCGACGCTTGAGAACGCGAACGCGGGCGCATTCGTCGCAGCGCTCGCGCCCGTCGGGAAGTCCCTCAACGCGGAGAGCCTCGCGGGGCTCGGTGCCGCTTCCGGGAAGATAAGCGTGACGGGCTATCCCAACGCGATGGCGGGCACTGCGGATTTGCGCGTCGCGCCGGGGCGCATAGGCACGCAGCCTTACGACGAGATAGTCGCGCGCGCGACCTTCAGCGGCTCAAGCGTCACGCTCGACACCTTCGACGCGCGGCTCGGCGCGGGCCACATCAACGCGACCGGCGCAATCGAGATAGGCGAGGGCGCGCACGGCGTCCCGAATGTTAACGTCAACGGTCTCCGCGTGCAGGGCACTAACGTACAGCTCGCGCTGCTCACGCAGCTCTTCGGCAGCGCGAAGTCGCCCGCGCTCGCGGGCACGGCCGACTTCACCGCCACGGTCAACGGCAACCCGCTCGATCCGACCACGCTCAAGGTGGAGCTGAACGCGCAGGGGCGCGACGTGACTGTGAACGGCCAGCCCGCGGGCGAGCTAACGCTCGTAGGCCGTATAACGGACGAGCAGAAGCTCGTCGTCGATTTAACGACGGGCCTCTTAGGCAAGCCGCAGGTCATACACGCCGTCGTAGACCTCGCGGGCGACAACCTGCCCGTGACGGTTGACACGACGCTGACGGGCGCAGACCTGACCCCGCTCTTCGCCGCCGTACTCAACAGGCCGGACGTTCAGGTGACGGGCACCGCCACGGGCACGCTGCACGCCGAAGGCCCCTTGATGAACGAGGACGGCGAGTTCACGACGGCGAACGTCGTCGGCCGCGCGGAGTTCACAAACCTCTCCGTCAAGCTGTCGGACGTGCAGCTCGACGCCGAGAATCCGCTCGTCGTCACCTTCAAGCCGAACGAGGTCACGTTCGAGCGCACGCGGTTCACGGGCGCGGGCACGAACATAACCTTCGGCGGCACGGCCGCGATAGGCGCGGGCGGCACGCAGAACCTCACGGTCAACGGCGACCTGAACATGCGCGTGCTCTCGAACGCGCAGCGCGACCTCTTCCTCTCGGGCGTGGCGCGCGTCGGGGTACACGTCGGCGGCACGTTCGAGTCGCCGCAGATAACGGGCACGGCCTCGGTCGCGGGCGCGTCGCTCGCGCTGCTCGTCTCCGACTCGCGCCTGACGGCGACCGAGATTAACGGGCAGATTCGCTTCAACTCGAATCAGGCGAGCATAGAGAGCTTGACGGGACGCCTCGGCGGCGGCCGCATCTCCGTGACGGGCGGTGCGCTCCTCTCGGGCTTCGTGCCTTCGCAGTTCCGCATAGTCGCGCGCGGCGAGGGCGTGACCGTGCCCGCCACCGCCTTCGTCCCGATGCCCGCCTTCCTCGGCGACCTCCCGACCACGGCCGACCTCAACATAGAGATTCAAGGAAGGCCCGAGGCGCAGTTCATACGCGGCTCAATCAACGTGCGCCGCATGGAGGTCACGCGCGACATAGACCTCGCGGACCTGATAGACCAGCGGCGCGAGGGAGACATC
>JBJMGR010000248.1:0-2583 GCA_045807805.1 Pyrinomonadaceae bacterium
GGCAGACATCGCGCGGAAGATGGTCGCGTCGTCGGCGAGGAAGACGCCGGGGTACGCCATGAAGAGCTTGAAGCTCGTCACGCCCTCGTCCATCGCCCTGTAAAGCTCGGGCACGCGCTCGTCTTCGAGGTCGGTCACGATGAGGTGAAAGCCGTAATCAATCGCGGCCTTGCCCTCTGCCTTCGCGTGCCACGTGTCAAGCCCCTCGCTCAAAGCCTGACCCTTGTACTGTACGGCGAAGTCTATGATAGTCGTCGTCCCGCCGTGCGCCGCCGCTATCGTCCCCGTGCGAAAGTCGTCCGAGGCTTGAGTCCCCCCGAAGGGAAGCTCCATGTGCGTGTGCGGGTCAATCCCGCCCGGTATGACGAGCTTCCCCACAGCATCAATCACACGGTCGGCTTCCACGTCCAACTTCGCGCCGATGGTCGAGACCGTCTCGCCCTCAATCAGGATGTCGGCCCTGTAGTCGTCCACGGCGGTGACGACGCGCCCGTTACGAATCAGTGTTCTCATTGTAAGACTCCAAAGTGCTATTAATTATCGCCAGGAGCATTCAGGAGCGTGTCAGCCGTCGCCGAGCTTTTCGCCGCCGGGCGGGTCAATGTAGTCGCGCCCCGTGAAGTTCTTCGTGCCGTCGAGGCCGAAGACGGCGAGGTTGAACATGAAGACGGGGCTGCTTGTGGCCTCACTCTCTATCTCGGGCGCGAACCCTTTCACGCGGCGGCCGCGAACGCGCCGTCGAGGGCATCAATCAGTTCGTCAATCGTGTCGTTGGTCGAGTCGAGCATGACGCCCGTGCGTATGACGTTGCCGTAGAGGCCGCCCTTGCCTATGAGGACGCCGCGTCGTTTCGTCTCCTCGAAGACCTTGAGGACTGTCTGCGGGTCGGGCTCTTTCGTCTCCCGGTCTTTGACCAGCTCGACGGCCTGCATCAGTCCGAGGCCGCGCACGTCGCCGATGACCGTGTACTTCTCTTTCAATTCTTCGAGACGCTGGCGGAAGTACGCGCCGACGCGCGAGGCGTTCGTGCGCAGGTCTTCGTCTTCGATGTACTTGATGACGGCGAGCGCGGCCGTCATCGAGACGGGGTTGCCGCCGAAGGTCGAGAAGGTCAAGCCCGGAAACTTGTCGGCGACCTCGGGCGTAGCGACCGTTATGCCGACGGGGGCTCCGTTGCCCAAGCCCTTCGCGGAAGTGATGATGTCGGGCTCGACGTTCCAGTGCTCGATGCCGAACCACTTGTCGCCCGTGCGGCCCCAAGCGGTCTGCACTTCGTCGGCGATGAAGAGGCCGCCGTGATTGCGCGTTATCTCGGCCGCGCGCTCGAAGTAGCCCGCGGGCGGGACGATGAAGCCGCCGACGCCCAAGATAGGCTCAGCCATGAAGGCCGCTATCTCGCCCGTCGTCTGAGTCATAATCAACTCTTCGATGTCCTCGGCGCATGCGAGCCCGCAAGATTCGGGCGAGAGCTTGAAGGGGCAGCGGTAGCAGTAGGGCGCGCGCGCGTGGACAATGCCTGCGACCTGCGGCGGCAGCGGTCGCCACGTCGAATGGCCCGTGGCCGAGAGCGCGGTCGCCGAGCGGCCCGAGTAGCTGTGGCGCAGCACTACTATCTCGTGGCGACCCGTGGCGGTCTTCGCGGCGTGTATGGCCGTGTCGTCGGCCTCGGTGCCGCTGTTCGTGAAGAAGGACTTTTTGAGTCGGCCGGGAGTTATCTGGTAGAGCTTTTCGGCGAGGTCTGACTGAGGCTTGTTCGCATAGAGTGTCGAGGTGTGCTGGATGGTTCGCATCTGCTCGACGATGGCGTCAGTCACCTTCGGGTTGCAGTGGCCGACGCTCACAGTGAGCACGCCGCCGAAGCAGTCGAGATACTTTTTGCCCTCGTCGTCCCAGACGTACTGCCCCTCGCCGCGCACGAGCGCGACGGGCTCCTTGTAGTACATCGCAACCGCCGGGAAGAGAAACTCTTTGTGCCTCTCGACCGTCGTCGAGTTGGTCGGGTTGGTCTCGTCTGCGTTCAGTTGCGGCTCTGCGGTGCTCATGTTCTTACTCTCCGTTCGTCTCGCGCGAATGTTGATTTGACTTTGCGACGCTTCGGGCTCACTTCGCCTTGTAAGCCTTAGAGTCGTTCTTGATTTTGAAGAAGATTATGTAGCCGGCCCAGACGGCTGACACCAGCATCGCGAGCGCCCCCCACGGCCCTCGGAGCGTGCTGTTCGATTTGGAGTAGGTGAAGCCCAGTATGATCGGCGCGAGCCCGACGACGACGAGCGCGTACGGGCGCAGAATCTTCGCGGCCGAGAGCGGCGCGCGGCCGAGTATGTCGAAGTACGACTCCATGCGGCCGTAGCTGTTCTCCTGCCGCCTCGGTCTTATCACGTAAGACGCGAGCGGCACGAGCGGCAGCATCATTGCGACGACCCAACGCGTCGCCTCCCACGCGCCGTCGTCGCGCTGACGATAGTCGAGCAGCGTCGTGCCGAAGCCGTTGAAGGTCTTGAACGACGGCGCGTTCAGCTCCGCCATACGCTCGGTCGCCTTCGCGGTGACTCTCTTTAGTTCGTCCAGCGTCTGCTGGAAGAC
>JBJMGR010000249.1:0-4434 GCA_045807805.1 Pyrinomonadaceae bacterium
GACGCCGCCTCTCATCCTGATGCCGAACTGCTCGCGCAGCACGTCCGCGTACTCCTCCTCGTTCGATAACAGACGCTCGCGCCGCTCGCCCCGCGCGTCGGTCTCGATGAAGCGCATCCCGCTCAGAGTCACGCGCCCGCCTTCGGGGGTCGCGCGCGAGCAGATGCGCTCCCTCGTGAAGTGTGACTCGGGAGAGGTCTGTTGGTATCGGCACCTCTCCGCGTAGTCCTCGTAGGTGTGGGGTTGCGGCGTGAAGCGGTATTGAGCCTTCCACTCGCCGCCGCCCGCGTCGCGCCGCGCCATGACGAGGTAGTCGCCGTCGTGCGTGATACGGTACGCGTGTCGGCCTTGTACTTGTTCGCCGCGCTCGTCAAAGAGCAGAGGTTCGACGAAGGAGTCGCCGAAGCCAACGTCGGCGAGCCGGCGCTGTTCGAGCGTCACCAGCAGCGTCATGTGGTCGAAGGGCCGGCTGAAGCCGCCCTCCGCGTTCGCGACTTCGGCCGAGAGCATCGAGACCTCGAAGCCGAGCGCGCGCAGAAGCGCCGCGAAGAGCCCGTTCTCCTCGTAGCAGAAGCCGCCGCGCGCGCGCCCGACTATCTTCGCGAAGAGCGCCTCGTCTTCGAGCACAATCGGCTCGCCCGCGTGGATGCTCAGATTCTCGAAGGGCACGGACTGTAGGTGCGCGACGTGCAGCGCGCGCAGAGTCTCTGCCGTCGGCGCGAGCGGGCCGCTGTAGTGGATGCGTTCGAGATAAGCCTTAACGTCCAAGCCTTCCTCCCTTCGTGCGCACTGTATGAACTACCTCTCGCGGTCTATCTTCTCCTGAAGGTACGAAGAGAAGAAGCCTCTGTACTTCTCCCGCAACTCTTCCTTCCGCCAGTCCTTGCCCGTGAGAACTCTGCGGCAAGTCGCGGAGCCGCAGTTGCATCCGGTCATGTAGTCGTCGTCGTCCGTCGTGGCCCAGTCGTGCGTCAATTCTTCGCCCGCCTCTATGTCGCGCATGGCGACGAAGACTATCTGGCCGCGTAGGCCTATGTTCGGCTCGCACGAGTGGTTGCTGAAGATCATGCTGCCTTCGCGCTCCTCTTCGCCGAGCGGGCCGATGAAGAGGTCTTCGGCTATCTGGATTTCGGCCGCGCGATACCAGACGGGCATCGAGTCGAGACGGCTGCGGTCGAAGACGTAGCCGCCCTTGACGCAGACGACCTCTCCCACGGTAATCGGCTCGACGGCGAAGAGGCCCGTCCCGTGAATCGGGCTCTCCTGAGTTGCGACCTTCGGCGAGAGATAGGACAGACTCGGCATGCGCGATATGCTACGCCCGGCGCGCCTGCGCTGTCTAAGTAAAACGTCGAGACTGGAGTTCCGGCCATCTCAGAAATCCAGACGCAGGCCGACGCGCACGGTGCGCGGGCGGAGCGTGCGCGTCGGCACTAGAAAGCCGTCCGCGAAGGCGCGTTGCTGCTCGGGCGAAGCGCCGGGCCGCAACGCGTCGAAGCTTATAAATTCAGCGCCGAAGGTGTAGACGGTCTTATTTAGCACGTTGTCGAACTCGACCGTGGGGCGCAGGCGCGTGCGCTCTGATAGACGAAACTCGCGCGCGACGTTTATGTCGAAGGTGAAGAGTGCGGGGCCGCGTCCGGCGTTGCGCGGCAGATTCCCCGTGCGGCCTATCGTCGGAAGCGCGAACGCTTCGAGCAGGCGCGCGTCGAGCGCGGAGCCCGGCCGACGCCAGCGGATGATTGAAGGGTCGCCGTTAAAGAGGGGTCGGTCGTTTGAAACGTCGTCGAGGTTTCGGTCGTCGCCGCCGAGCGAGACGTTGAACGGCGCGCCCGACGCAATGTGCAGGATAGAAGCGAGCTTAAGTCGGCCGAGCCTTCGCGGCGCGTCGAGTGTCGCGGAGAGCACGAAGCGGTGACGCCGGTCTAAGAGACTCCGCGCTCTCTCGCCGCGGAAGTCGCCGACGCGCAGCGCGCTCGAAGTGTTGACCACTCCGTCGTCGATCAGGCGCGAGAGCGTGTAGGCGGCGCGAAGCGAGCCGCCCGCGCCTGACGCCCCGGCCTTGAAGCGGCGACGCGCCTCAATCGTCAGCCCGTGATAGAAGCTGTTGCCGAGGGGCGCGAGTTGTTCGACCTGCACGCGCGTCGGGTCTGGACGGAGCGTTTGCAGAGCGCCGAGCGCCGCGTCGAGCGTGGCGGTGGAGCTTACGCTGTTGAGGTTGAAGACCGTGACGGGCACGCCGAACTCCGTGACGCGCGCGATGGTGTCCGTGGATGAAGGCGTCGCCGTAATGAAGCGAACGAGGTCGCCCGCCGTCGAAGTGTCGTAGACGGGGCGCGCGCCCGACGCGTCGCGGAGGTTCGCGAAGTCGCGCGAGAGAAGGTAGTCGGCGAAGTCTCGGAATCCTGAAGGAAGCCTCGGGGCGTTGGCGTTGAACTCTCGCCAGAGATGAATGCCCCTGTTGTATGTATAGTTCGCCTCGACGACGAAGCCGCGCCCGAGTTCGCGCTCGAATCCGGCGTTGAGCTGATAAGACTCAGGTATGCAAATCGAAGGGTCGAGGCGGCGCGTGAAGTTCGTCAGGCGCGTGCCGAGTGTTTGAACGAGCGGCGAAGAGGCGTCGAGCGTGTCGGGGAAGTGAAGGTTCGTTGCGATGAAGGCGCGGCGTTCTGTCGGCGGCAGAGCGTTCGTGTCGAATTCGACTGTGTTCTGTCCGAGACTAAAGTCATCCAGAGTCCTCAACAGCGCGCGATTGTAGAAGATGCCCGCGCCGAGTCGAATCGCAGTCCGGCCCGAGCCGGTCGGGTCGAAGGCGAGCGCGAGGCGAGGCGCGAAGTTGTTACGGTCGCGCAGGACGCTCTCTCGCTCATAGCGAAGGCCCGCGGTGAGGGTGAGGTTGGCGCGCGGCCGCCACTCGTCTTGAATGAAGATTCCGGCGTAGGTGTTTCGCTGAACTGACTCGGTGTTGAAGCGTTGACGGAAGCGCGAAGGAGCGTCGGCGAGGAAGTCGCCCGCGCTCGCGAAGCTATAGGTGCCTGTCGCGTCCGAGAGGTCGACGAAGGTCGAGCGCACGCGCTGAACGTCCGCGCCGAGTTTGAACGTGTGCGTCGAGCGCACGAGCGTCAGAGTATCTTGCAGTTGAAAGCGCGACTCGGCACGCGCGGACGCGCCCGAAGTCGAAGAGCCCGCGACGAGCGTGCCGGAGCGGTCTTGCGCGTCATCGGAAGAGAGCGGGTCGTTGATGGTGATGAGCACGACGGGGCCGTCGCCGCGCGAGAGAAGGGAAGGGCGGAGGCGCGAGAGTTGCGCGCGCAGTTGATTGACGGCCGTCGGGGAGAGGACGAAGTTGTCCGTGTATGCGAGCGCCTCCGTGTCGCGGCGTCGCCCCTGAAGGCTCTCGGCGAGGCGGAGTCCGCCGCCGAACTGACGCAGGTTCGTCGAGCGGCCGAGTTGCAGGAGAAAAGTTCCGTTGTGCGTCCGAGTGTAGTTGTGGTCGAGACGGGCGGTGAAGGCGTGCGTGCGCAGCGGCGTCGAGACACTTTCGACGAAGGGCGCGAGTTCGGCGGGCGCGTTCGGCGCGGTGGCCGTGGGCTCGAAGCGTCGGCCCGCGAGCGTCGTCGGGAGCGGTAGCCGAAACGTCGGGTTCTGCTCGACGGGCACGAGCGCGTCAATCAGCGCGGAGTCGAGCAGGCGTTCGTGCTCGTACGAGACGAAGAAGAACGTACGCGCGCGACCTTCATACTTGGCGGGGCCGAAGAGACCGGCGGGCAGCCGCATGGGGCCGCCGAGAGTGAAGCCGGGGTTGTGCTCCTGCAACGGAAGACGCTTGAGGCCGCGCCTGTTGTTGTTCCACGTATTTGCATTGAGACCTTCATCCTCGAAGAAGTAGAAGAGTCGGCCACGCAAGTTGTTCGAGCCGGAGCGCGTGCGAAGGTTGACGCGGCCACCGGAGGCGCGGCCGTACTCGGCCGAGAACTGGTTCGTGATTACCTGCACCTCTTCGACGGCTTCGAGCGAAGGCTGGAAGCGTTCGCGGGCGGCGCGGTCGTCGTTGTTGTCCAGGCCGTCGATGGTGACGTTGTTCGAGTAGGCCGCGCCGCCCGCGAGCGCGAACGTGCCCGCCTCTTCGGGCGTAGTCGCAGACCTCCGCGCGCCCGTACGCGCGTTGGCGTCTCTATCTTCCGCCGCGTCGCGTGTTGATAGAGGCTCCTCCGTGACGCCGCCGAGCGTGAAGACGAAGTCGAGCGGCGCGCGCGTCAAGGTGGGCAGGCGCTCGATCTCTTCGCGCGCGATTGTGCCGCCCGTAACAGTGCGCGTCGTGTCGATGGCGGGCGCTTCCGCGTCGCTCACGATTGTCTGCTCGACCTCGACGCCCGCGGGCTTGAGCTTGAAGTCGAGGCGCACGCTCTGTCCCGCGATTGTTTGAACGTCCGC
>JBJMGR010000250.1:0-8279 GCA_045807805.1 Pyrinomonadaceae bacterium
CGAGGTCGTGCGCGAGGGGATGATTCTTTCGACGTGCAACCGCGTCGAACTGCTGGTTGAGCTGAACCCCGAGCGGCTTGAGGAAGGAAGGGCGCGCCTGGTGGACTTGCTCGCGTCGAAGGGCGGCGACACTGACGGCGGTCTCGGCGAACACATCTACGAGCACGTCGAAGAGAAGGCCGTGCGCCACCTCTTCCGGGTCGCCTCGTCGCTCGACTCGATGGTTTTGGGCGAGCCGCAAATCTTGGGTCAGGTGCGGCAGGCTTATACGGACGCCTGCGATGCGGGAACCGCAAGCCGGATGCTCCATCGTCTGTTGCATCAAGCCTTCCACGCCGCCAAGCGCGTGCGAACCGAGACCGGCGTCGCCTCTTGCGCCGTCTCGGTCTCTTACGCGGCGGTCGAGCTGGGGCGCAAAATCCTCGGCACGCTCGAAGGGCGCACCGTGCTCCTAATCGGCGCGGGCGAGATGGCGGAGCTGGCCGCGCGACACCTCGTCAAGAGCGGCGTCTCGCGCATCCTCGTCGCCAACCGCACGCACGAGACGGCGCAGAGGCTCGCCGCGGAGTTCAATGGTGAGGCCGTACCCTTCGAGCGCTTCCCCTCGTTCCTCGCGGAGGCGGACATCGTCATCTGCTCGACCGGCGCGCGCTCGTTTCTCGTCACGCCCCGGATGGCGCGCGCGGCTCTGGAGCTGCGGCGCAACCGCCCTTCGTTCTTCATAGACATCAGCGTGCCCCGCAACGTAGACCCCGCGGTCGGCGAGGTCACGAACCTCTTCGTCTTCGACGTTGACGACCTCGAAGCCGTCGTCGCCTCTAACCTTCGCGAGCGCGGGCGCGAGGCAGCGCAGGCCGAACAGATCGTCGCGGCGGAGGTCAACGAATTGATGAAGGCCCTGCGCGCCCTCGACATCGGCCCCGTCATCGCCTCACTCAAAGAGAGAATGCGCGGCGTCGCCGAGGAGGAGTTTCGACGCCAGCGCGCGCGCCTCGGCGACCTGTCACCATCTCAGGAGAGCGCCGTCGAGCGGATGCTCGCGGCCACGGTCAACAAGATTTCGCACCCGCTCATACAACTCCTTCGCCGCTCCTACGAGACAGGCGACCCGGAGAACGTCCGCGCGTGGCGCGACAGCTTCGGGCTCGAATGCGAGTCGGAGATCAAGGCGTCAGTGAAGGTCGTTCTTGCCGACACGTTCAGTCTCCAACCGGCTGCCGCATGAATGACCAACGTTAAGCGGATTATCGAGGAACAAGATGAAGAAAGAGAACATCCTTTACTCAGTCATCGGCGTGCTGCTCGGCTTCATCGTCGGCTTCGCCTTCGCCAACACGACGAACCGGCAGGGCTACACGACGGCGCAGGGCGCGGTCGCCGGACAGCCGCAACAGATGCAGGGCCTGCCGCCCGATCACCCGCCGATAGACGGAGCAGGCGCGGGGCCGAGCGCGGCGGCAGTCGAGACGGCGGCGAAGCTCGCCTCGGAGCAGCCCGACAACTTCGACGCGCAGGCGCAGGCGGCACAGCTACATTACGCGGCGCATCGCTACGACGACGCGATCAAATTATTCTCGCGCGCCAACTACCTCCGACCCGACGCCTTCGACGTGCTCGTCGGTCTGGGCAACACGAACTTCGACGCCGAGCGATTTGGAGAGGCCGAGCGTTGGTACGCCGCCGCGCTTCGTCAGCAACCCGATAACGTCAACCTCCGAACCGACCTCGGCCTCACCTTCTTCTTCCGCGAGCCGAGGGACATCGAGCGCGCCGTCAAAGAGTTCCGCGCCTCGCTCGCGCGCGACCCCAACCACGTCCAGACGCTCCAGAACCTGACCGTCGCGCTCATCACGAAGGGCGACGCCGGGGCCGCACGCGCGACGCTCTCGAAACTCGAATCCGTCAGCCCTCAGAGCCCCGCGCTCCCGCGCCTGCGCACCGACCTCGAAAAGCTCGGCGGCCCGGCGCAGCCGCAATAGCGCCGAGGGACGCCGGCTGGCCCGTGAAGAGAGAAGCCCGCGGTTTGAGACCGCGGGCTTCTCTCTTCAGGAGAGACACTCTAATTGTCACTCAGTTCTGGACGGGCAGGGCGCGCGCGTCCTTGACCTCCTTGATCTTCGCGCGCAGCCACGTCTTGACCTTCTCTTCGAGCTTCTGCTGGTTCTCTTCCGACTCGACCTCCTCGATGGTCGTGCCCTCGGCGTCGAGCGGGATGTGGTGGCAGGGAACTTCGGCGGCGCGCTCGCCGGGCGGCACAAGCTCGTCGAGGAAGCATTCGTTGCAAGGATGCGCGCGGTAAGGGTACCCGTAGTTGACGCAGGTCGGCGAGTCTTGAAAGACGGAGGTCGGCCTCCACGGCGTCCGCACCGAGCGCCCGTAGCCGCCCTTCTCGATGTAGTCCAGTTCCGCCTTTAACAGTTCCAGCACGTCCCTCTCATCTTTAGTTGACATGTCTTTCACCTCAGTCGGTATGACAATAGGAGGTCGGCGGAAGCGTGCGCCTTCACTGACCTTCAGACCTCTAACCTCTGACCTCTGTCTTTCGGTACGAGGCCAGCATCTTCATGTAGTTCGCGCGCTCGAAGGCCGTCGGATCGGCGACGTTCGAGCGGCTCATGCTGCCGATCATCTGCCTGACCGACACGTACTCGTTGCGCTCCATCCACTCCTCCAACTCGGCGAGGACGGCAGTGATGCGCTCGACCCCGTTCTGCAAAAGCTCCGAGGCCATCATCGCCACGCTCGCGCCCGCCATCAGCGACTTGAGAACGTCCTCGTAGGTATGCACGCCGCTCGTGATGGCGAAGTCCGTCAAAAGCTCGCCGTAGAGTATGGCGACCCAGCAGAGCGGCAGGCGCAGCTCGTGCGAGCGCGAGAGGACGAGGCGCGGCTCGACCTCCAACGTTTCCAGATTGATGTCGGGCTGATAGAAACGGTTGAAGAGGACGAGCGCGTCCGCGCCCTCGTCCACGAGCCGCCGCGACATGTCGCCGACGGAGCTGAAGTAGGGGCTGAGCTTCAGGGCGACGGGGATCGAGACCGAGCGCTTCACGTCGCGCAGGATGTCCAGGTACAACTCCTCGACCGCCGCACCCTTCACGTAGGGGCTGGCCGGGATGAAGTAGACGTTAAGCTCCAACGCGTCAGCGCCGGCCTCTTCGATGAGTCGCGCGTACTCGATCCAGCCGCCCGGCGTCGTGCCGTTGAGGCTGCCGATGACGGGTATGCGGACGGACATCTTCGCGTCGTGGACGAGCTTCAGGTAGCCTTCGGGGCCGACGCCGTTGTAGGCGCGCATCTCCGGGAAGTAGCCGAAGGCTTCGGCGGTGCTGAACGTGCCGCTGTCGAGATGGTCGCTCAAGGCCATGCTCTCAAGGTAAATCTGCTCCTCGAAGAGCGAGTACATGACGACCGCTGACGCGCCCGCGTCCTCAAGGCGGCGTATGCCGTCGAGCGTATTCGACAGCGGCGAGGCGGATGCCACGACCGGATTCTTCAGCCGCAAGCCCATGTATGAAGTTGTCAAGTCCATGATGATCAGGTGATAAGTGATGAGTGATAAGTGATAAGAAAGAATAAGGAGGCTTGTCTTTGTCTTTTCTTATCACTTATCACTCATCACTTATCACTTCCTTTCCGCCATCTGCTTGTACTGCTGCCACTTCGCGTTGACGGCCGCCTGCGCCCGGCCGAGCAGGAACTTTGCGACCGAGGGGTCGCTCTGCTGTAGCATGCGGTAACGCGCCTCCGTGTAGATGTAGTCCTGCAAGGGAATCTTCGGGTCGCCCGAATCCAACTGAAAAGGGTTCTTGTCTTCGGCGACGCGCGCGGGGTTGAAGCGGTAGAGCGGCCAGTGGCCCGACTCGACCGCGAGCTTCTGGTGTGACATGCCCTTCGCGATGTCTATGCCGTGGGCGATGCACTGGCTGTAGGCGATGATGAGCGAGGGGCCTTCGTGCGCCTCGGCTTCGAGCAGCGCCTTGACGGTCTGCGTGTCGTTCGCGCCCATCGCCACCTGAGCGACGTAGACGCCTCCGTACTTGGTCGCCATGATTCCGAGGTCTTTCTTCGCGGTGGCCTTGCCCCCGGCGGCGAACTTCGCGACCGCGCCCATCGGCGTCGCCTTCGACGCCTGCCCGCCCGTGTTCGAGTAGACCTCGGTGTCGAGGATGAGGATGTTGACGTTCTGCCCCGAAGCGATGACGTGATCCAATCCGCCGAAGCCGATGTCGTAGGCCCAACCGTCGCCGCCGACTATCCACACGCTCTTTTTAACCAGCGCGTCGGCCACGGAGAGCAGGTCGCGCGCCTCCGGCTCGAAGTTGTCTTTGAGCCTCGCCTTGAGCGCCGCGACCAACTCTCGCTGCGCGCCCACGCCGCAGTCGTCGGACTGGTCAGTCGTGAGCAGTCCCTCGGCCAGAGCCTCGCCTATCATCGGGCGCAGGCGATTGACCAACTCGCGCGCGTATGCCGACTGGTGGTCGAGCGCCATACGCATCCCGAGACCGAACTCGGCGTTGTCCTCGAACAGTGAGTTCGACCACGCGGGGCCGCGGCCTTCGCGGTTAATTGTGTAGGGCGTGGTCGGGAGGTTGCCGCCGTAGATGGATGAGCAGCCCGTGGCGTTCGCGATGAGGGCGCGGTCGCCGCAGAGCCGCGTCAGCAGGCTGATGTAGGGCGTCTCGCCGCAGCCGGCGCACGCGCCCGAGAACTCGAAGAGCGGTTGCAGGAGTTGCACGTTCTTCACGCTGTCGAACTTCATCGAGCCGTTCTTCTGCGCGTCGGGGAGCTTCAGGAAGAAGTCCCAGTTGACACGCTCGCTATCGCGGAGCGGGAGTTGTGCGCCCATGTTCAGCGCTTTGCGCGATACGTTCGACTTGTCCTTCGCCGGGCAGACTTCCACGCAGAGCTGGCAGCCCGTGCAGTCCTCGACGCCCACCTGAATCGTGTAGAGCTTGTCGGGCAGCTCGCGAAACTTTGAAGGCATGTGCTTGAAGGTGTCGGGCGCGGCGGCGAGTTCACCCTCGTCATAAACTTTGGCGCGGATGCAGGAGTGCGGGCAGACCATCACGCACTTGCCGCACTCGATGCACAGGTCAGGCTCCCACACGGGCACGTCGAGCGCGATGTTGCGCTTCTCCCATTGTGCGGTGGCAGTGGGGTATGTGCCGTCCGAGGGGAGGGCGCTCACCGGAAGCAGATCGCCACGCCCGGCCAGGATTTCGGCAGTGACGTTCCGCACGAAGGCGGGCGCGGAGGGAGAGACTGCCGGGGGGCGTTCACGCGCGCCGTCGGCCCGTGTGGGAACCTGAACTTCGTACAGGTGCGCAAGCGCCGCGTCCACGGCGGCGTAGTTCTGCCGCACGACGGGTTCGCCGCGCTTCCCGTACGTCTTCTTGATGGACTCTTTAATCTTCGCGATGGCCTCTTCGCGCGGCAGCACGCCGGAGATGGCGAAGAAGCATGTCTGCATGATCGTGTTGATGCGCGTGCCCATGCCCGCCTGCTTCGCAACGTCGTAGGCGTTGATCGAGTAGAAGCGCAGGCGCTTGTCTATTATCTGCTGCTGCACAGGGCGCGGGAGCCTGTCCCAGACCTCTTCTTTGGGGAACGGGCTGTTGAGGAGAAGAGTCGCGCCGTCTTCCGCCGCGTCGAGCACGTCGTACTTCTCCACGAAGTTGAACTGGTGTACGGCGACGAAGCTCGCGCGCGTGACGAGGTACGTGCTCTTGATGGGTTGGGGGCCGAAGCGCAGGTGCGAGACGGTCATCGCGCCCGACTTCTTCGAGTCGTAGACGAAATAGCCTTGCGCGTAATTCTCCGTCTCTTCGCCGATGATCTTTATCGTATTCTTGTTCGCGCCGACGGTGCCGTCCGCGCCGAGGCCCCAGAAGAGCGCGCGCACGCACTCCGCGCGTTCGGTCGAGAACGAGGCGTCGAAGTCGAGAGAGGTGTGCGTCACGTCGTCGCGAATACCGACGGTGAAGCCGTTCTTCGGGGCGGGCTTCTTCAACTCGTCGAAGACGGCCTTCGCCATCGCGGGCGTGAACTCTTTGGAGGCGAGCCCGTAGCGCCCGCCCACGACTCGCGGCGTCGCGTCGAAAGGCGACGTGCCCGACATCAAGACTTCGCCGATGGCCGTTAAAACGTCCTGATAGAGCGGCTCGCCCGCCGCGCCCGGCTCCTTCGTGCGGTCGAGCACGGCGACGGCCCGCGCCGTTCGGGGGATGGCCGCGAGCAGGTGTGCGACGGAGAAGGGGCGGAAGAGTCTGACCTTGACGAGCCCGACGCGCTCGCCGCGCGCGTTGAGAGCCTCGACGGCCTCTTCCGCCGCTTCGCAGCCCGAGCCCATCATCACGACGACGCGCTCGGCGCGGGGGTCGCCGACGTAATCGAACAGTCGATACTTGCGGCCCGTGACTGCCGCGAGCTTGTCGAAAGCCTCCTCTACGATTCCCGGCGTCGAGAGGTAGAAAGGGTTCGACGCCTCGCGCGCCTGAAAGAACACGTCGGGGTTCTGCGCCGTGCCGCGCATCACGGGACGGTCGGGCGTTAACGCCCGACCCCGGTGCGCGCGCACGAACTCCGCATCAATCATCGCGCGAATCTGTTCGTCGTCGAGTCGTTCGATTTTCTGCACCTCGTGCGAGGTGCGGAACCCGTCGAAGACGTGCAGGAAGGGGACTCTCGACCGGAGCGTGGCGGCCTGCGAGACGAGCGCGAAGTCCATCACCTCCTGCACCGAGTTGGCGAAGAGCATCGCCCAGCCGCAGGAGCGCGTCGCCATCACGTCCGAGTGGTCGCCGAAGATCGAGAGCGCGTGCGTGGCGACGGCTCGGGCTGCGATGTGGAAGACCGTGGAGGTCTGCTCGCCCGCGATCTTGAACATGTTCGGAATCATCAGGAGCAGACCCTGACTCGCGGTGAAGGTCGTGGTGAGGGAGCCGGTCTGGAGCGTGCCGTGAACCGCGCCCGCCGCGCCCCCCTCCGACTGCATCTCGCGCACCGCCGGGGTAATCCCCCAGATGTTCTTGCGTCCTTCGGCGGCCCAGGCGTCGGCGTTCTCGCCCATGTTCGATGAGGGCGTGATCGGGTAGATGGCGATGACCTCGTTCGTCTTGAAAGCGACGTAGGAGGCCGCCTCGTTGCCGTCCATCATCATCTGCTTGCGCTCTGTCATGTGTAATCTCACCCAGGGTCAGTTTGGAGTCTGCGAACTCTTCCCCACGCTCACGCCCCGCGCCTTAGAAATAAGTGGCCGCAACGCCCGCGCCGTGGCGTGAGTGCAAACGCCGCGCCAGTTAAGGCGTGGTTGAGGAGAGGCGAGGGCGGGGCGACGAATAAGATGCTGTCTTAACTCATTACCCCGCCCTCATACCTTTACGGCGCGTCCCGCTTCATGGACACGGTGACGACGGGAAGGTCGCCCGCCGTCCGGCTGTAGGAGACCCAGCAGCCCGCGCGCTCGTATTTCACGAGCTTGTAGGTCGAGCCGTCCTCGCGCGGCTGCACGTCTGTGCCGAGAATGCTCTTCGCGCTCGGCGTGCCCGCGCCGTCGCCCGCGTACTGGGCCGAGACGGCCATCACCTTGTGCGAGGCGTCGTAGAAGATTTGCGCCGACTCCGTCTCTGAGAATATGTAGAAGTCCTGTTGGTCGCTCTTGTCAGCCGGCGCGCCGAGCTTGAGGCGCGCCTCCTCCGCGGTCATGCCGAGACGGACGCCCCTGTACTCGCGCAGCAGCGGATCTTCCGTGGCGGGGGCGCTGACGCCCGCGCGTGGTGTCGCGGCAGGGCCGGGCTTCGCCGCGTTCTTCTGAGCGTGGGCGAGGGGTGAGCCGAGGGCGAAGACTGCGAGGGCGAGCAGGACGAGCAAGGCAAGCATCCTGAGATAACTGCTCCCGTTTGTCGTTATGAACATCGTCGCGTACCTCCTTATGTGAGACGCACGCAGGGGCGCGCGCCCCTCTTCATTACGGGCGAGCGTCGCAATAAACGTGCCGACGCCAGCGGGCGCGTGAAATCGCTGGATTTTTATGCGCTGTTGAGGTCGGGTGGAGTGAGACGCGCCACGTCGTTGGGGATTTCTCCGCGCGCGGGCCGGTAAATTTTCTCAACTGAAGCGGTTTGAAGCATGCGCTCCGCGCCCGGCGGAAAAGCGAAGAGGCAGCGAGCAACACGCCCGCTGCCTCTTCGCACTTGCCGATAAAGGAGGACTTATCAATCCCCCGCGTGCGCGTGCGCGTGCGCTTCGCCGACGCCGAGCACCTCCGACTCTCCGGC
>JBJMGR010000251.1:0-31193 GCA_045807805.1 Pyrinomonadaceae bacterium
AGCAGCGTCGTGCCGAAGCCGTTGAAGGTCTTGAACGACGGCGCGTTCAACTCCTGCATACGCTCGGTCGCCTTCGCGGTGACTCTCTTTAGTTCGTCCAGCGTCTGCTGGAAGACGGCCGCGCCGACCGGCTCGCCGCACGCGGAACACTTCGAGTTCACGTCCGCCTCCCGGTTCACGGTCTGACAGGCGGGGCAGTTGACCGTGACCTTCTTCGTGTCGGTGCTCGCGCTTGTGCTCATGGGAGTCGAGATTTTAAATTTCGGGCTTGAAATTTCGGAGCGTCAGTACAGGTTGCCTTCACGCTTGCGGCCCGTGTAGTCAACGTAGACGACCTTGAGTTCCGTGTAGAAGTCGAGCGCGGTCGAGCCCTGCTCGAATGCGCCGACGCCCGTTGACTTGATGCCGCCGAAGGGGACGTGCGCCTCGCCGCCGGTCGTGGGCGAGTTGACGTGCGTCATGCCGGTCTCTATCTCGTCCACGAAGCGGAAGACGCGCGCGGCGTCGTTCGTGAAGACGGAGGAAGAGAGTCCGAACTCGCTGTCGTTGGCGACGACGAGCGCCTCCTCGAAGTCCTTCACGCGCAGGACGGATAGCACCGGGCCGAAGACCTCCTCGCGCGCGATGCGCATGTCGGGCGTGACGCGGTCGAAGACGGTCGGCTTCACGAAGTAGCCCTTGCCGAGGCCCGCGCCGACGGCCGGGGCACCGCCGCAGACCAGCTCCGCGCCGTCCTCGCGCGCAACGTCCATGAAGGAGAGGACTGACTTGAACTGGCTCGCGTCAACAATCGGGCCGACCTCCGTCTCGGCGTCCATGCCGTTGCCAAGCCGGAGCGAGCGCGCGCGCTCCGCAACGCGCGCGACGAACTCGTCGGCGACGGACTCGATGACGACGGCGCGGCTCGTCGCGGTGCAGCGCTGGCCCGTCGAGCCGAAAGCGCCCTGCGCGGTAGACTCGACCGCGAGTGCCATGTCCGCGTCTTCGAGCACGACGACAGGGTTCTTGCCGCCCATCTCGCACTGCACGCGCACGCCCCGCCGCGCCGCCTGTTCGTAGAGCTTGATGCCCACGCCGTTCGAGCCCGTGAACGAGATTGCGCGCACGGCCCGATGACCGACTATCTCGTCGCCCGCCTCCGACCCCGAGCCGAGAATCAGGTTGAGCACGCCGGCGGGCAGGCCCGCCTCTTCAAAAATCTCAGTGATGCGTACGGCCGTCGCGGGCGTGTTCGTCGCGGGCTTGAAGACGACCGTGTTACCGGCGACGAGCGCGGGCGCGAGCTTCCAGACTGGAATCGCGACGGGGAAATTCCACGGCGTGACTATGGCGACGACGCCGTGCGGCTGTCGGAGCGTGTAGGCGAAGTTCGAGGGAAGCTCTGACGGGATGGTCTCGCCGTTCATGCGTCGCGACTCGCCCGCGCAGAACTCCGCGACGTTTATCGAGCGCTGCAACTCGCCGCGCGCCTCCCCGACAGTCTTGCCCTCCTCGCGCGTGAGCAGGCGCGCGAGGTCTTCCTTGCTCTCCTCCATGATGCGCGCGGCGCGCGCGACGATGCGACCGCGCGCGGGCGCGGGCGTCGCGCGCCAGGCGCGGAACGCTTCCGAGGCGGCCTCGACAGCCGAGCGCGCCTCTTCGCGTGTGGCGAGGCGGATTGTGCCGATGATGTCATCAGTGTCGGCGGGGTTGACGTTCTCCGTCGTCTTCTGCGACGCGGACTCGACCCACTGGCCGTTTATGAAGTTGCGGTATGTTTGCATTTGAAGATTCGGGTCTCGACGTTAAAGAATGCTTCTCGGCCTCTGACGGAAAGCGACAGCCCGAGCGGCTGTCGTTCGTTTCGGGAGCTTGTTCTATTGTGTGTTCTCTCGCGCGACCGCGGCTGAATCGTCGGGGGCGGCGGCTGTGGCTGCGACCGCGAAAATATACCACAGGGGGCGCGCGAGTTGTGCCGAAAAATGGGGCGGGTGTAGTTCTTTTTCGCGCCGCCGTTGTATGATTGCGGCGCTCTTCAAAGATGCGTGTCGCAGGGGAAGGCCGCGCCCCGGCCGCTTCAGGGGCCGAGCGCGCCGCACGGGAGACTGTGAGCCTTAGAAACCTTCGCGAGCTTCTGGAGACGCGCGCTGCCTCGACGCCCGATAAAGTCTTTCTCTTCTCGGAACTCGACGGCCGCCGCTTCACCTACAGGGAGTTTGACGCGGCCGTCAATCGCTCGGCCGCGCTGCTCTCGGCGCGCGGCACGGGGAAGGGCGACGTGGTCAGTCTCCTCCTGCCGAACGGCGTCGAGTACATCATCGCCTACTTCGCGTGCTTCAAACTGGGCGCTCTGGCCGGGCCTGTGAATTCACTCCTGAAGCCGGAAGAGATGGCCTACGTCGTCGGCAACTCCGAGGCGAAGACTCTTCTTTATGACTCGCGGTTCGCCGAACAGGTCTCGGAGGTGCGCGCCGCAGTCGCGACTCTGACCGACGCGCTCCGTTTCGACGACGAGGCGGAGGCGACGAAGGGCTACGCCGACGCGCCCGATGCATGGCGCGAGACTCGGCTTGAGCCCGACGACGAGGCGATAATCATCTACACCTCCGGCACGACGGGTAGGCCGAAGGGCTGCCTGCTCACGCACGCGAACCTCATCGCCAACGCGCGGCAGATTGTCGAGTGGCTCGGCTTCGACAGCGAAGACCGCCTGCTCACCGTCATGCCGCTCTTCCATATGAACGCGGTCTCCGTGACGACCATGAGCGCGCTCTACGCGGGCGGCTCGACAATCGTCAGCCCGCGCTTCTCAGCCTCGCGCTTCTGGCAGATAGTCAACGAATATCGGATAACCTCCTTCGGCTCGGTCGCGACGATGCTCTCGATGCTGCTCGCCACGTATCCGGAAGGCGTGCCCGAGGGCCTCAGCGCCGAACGGCTTCGCTTCGCGATGTGCGGCTCGGCGCCCGTGCCCGCCGAGGTCATGCGCCGGTTCGAGGAGACCTTCGGCTGCCTCGTCATAGAGGGCTACGGACTTTCGGAGTCAACCTGCCGCTCGACCTTCAACCCGCCCGACACACGACGCCGCGCGGGCTCGTGCGGCATACCTATCGGCAACGAGATGCGCGTCGTTGACGAAGAGGACAGGGAGTTGCCCGCGGGCGAGTCGGGCGAGATAGTCATGCGCGGCGAGAACGTCTTCAAGGGCTACTTCAAGAACGACGAGGCGACCGCGCGCGCGTTCCGCGGCGGCTGGTTCCACACGGGCGACGTGGGCTATCGCGACGCGGAAGGCTTCTACCACATCATCGACCGCAAGTCCGACATGATCATACGCGGCGGCGAGAACATCTACCCGCGCGAGATAGACGAACTGCTCTACAAGCACCCTTCCGTAGCGGAGGCCGCCGCCGTCGGCGTGCCCGACGCGCTCTACGGCGAGGATGTCGCGGCCTTCGTCGTCGCGAAGGAGGGGCACAAGTTGGAGGCGGACGAGATCATCGCCTACTGCCGCGAACATCTCGCGGACTTCAAGTGCCCGAAGGCGGTGCGCGTCGTCCACGCGCTCCCGAAGGGGCCGACGGGCAAGGTGCTCAAGCGGGAACTGCAAGCGCTCTGGCGGGACAAGGAGAGGGAAGGTTCGGGGTTTTAGGTTCCAGGTACCGGGTGTTAGGCTCTGGTCTTAACCAGCACCCAGAACCCAAAACCCCGAACCCTTTCAACATGGCGAAGCTTCAGAATAAAGTTAAGAATGTGCTCGACGAGGCGCGCATGCTCGTGCTCGGCGCGCAGGTGCTCGTCGGCTTCCAGATGCGCTCGGTCTTCGAGAAGGGCTTCGACTCGCTGCCCCTCGTGTCGCAGGCTTTGAAGCTCATGGGGCTCGGGCTGCTGCTCCTCGCGGTCGGGTTCATCATCGCGCCTTCGTCCTATCACAGGCTCGTGGAGCGCGGCGAGGATACGCACGAGCTTCACCGCTACACGTCGAAGATGATGAGCTGGGCGCTCATGCCCTTCGCGCTCGCCTTAGGGATAGACCTCTACGTCGCGACGCAGATGATAATCGGCTGGAAGGCGGGCGCGGCCGCGGGGCTCTTCGGCGCGCTCGTCGCGGCCACGTTCTGGTACGGACTTGAGTTCTACATGAGGCGCGAGCGCGCGGACGAGATCGGGGAGGCGGAGAAGGAGAGTGAGATGGAAGAGGAGAAGGATTCAGAGGGCGGCAAGGACACCAAGCTGTCCGCAAAGATTCAGCACGTGCTGACGGAGTGCCGGGTCGTGCTGCCGGGCGTGCAGGCCCTTCTCGGCTTCCAGTTCATAGTCATACTAACGGAGAGCTTCGACAAGCTCTCTTCATCCTCGAAGTACGTGCATCTCGCGGCGCTCGGCCTGAACGCGCTCGCCATCGTGCTGCTGATAACACCGGCCGCGTACCACCGCATGGTCGAGCGCGGCGAGGAGACGGAGCACTTCCACCGTTTCGCTTCAAAGATACTCATCGCCGCGCTCGTCCCGCTCGCGCTCGGGATGGCGGGCGACGTTTACGTCGTCGTGCAGAAGGTGACCGACTCGCTCTTAATCTCGGTCGTCTCCGCGCTCGTGCTGCTCGCAATCTTCTGGGAGCTTTGGTTCGGCCTGCCGCTCTACCGCCGCACGCAGCGCGAGTACGCGAGCTAGGCGATTTTTTGATCCGCGATTTGAACGACGGAGAACTTCACTTGAGACTCTTCAAAGCCTTCGTGCTGACGGCCGTGCTGTTTGCGACCGTCGTCGTCGCGCCGCGTGGGCGTGCTTCGGTTAACGTCGGGTCGCGCGACGACGCGGGCGCGCGCTCGGAGAGAGTTGCGCGCGCGGCCGAGGCGATGCGCGGGCAGTTGGTCGCGCAGAGGCGCGACTTTCACATGCACCCGGAGCTTTCAAACCGCGAGGAGCGAACGTCGCGCGTCGTGGCCGAACGCCTGCGCGCTCTGGGGCTTACAGACATAAAGACGGGCGTAGGGAAGTACGGCGTCACGGCCCTGCTCGTCGGTGGAAAGCCCGGCCCCGTCGTCGCCGTGCGCGCGGACATGGACGCGCTGCCCATCACGGAGGTCAACGACGTGCCCTACAAGTCGCTGAACGTCGGCGTCAAGCACGCGTGCGGCCACGACGTTCACACGACCGTCGAACTGGGCGTCGCGGAAGTCCTGAGCAGGATGAAGGAGGACGTGCACGGCACGGTCAAGTTCATCTTCCAGCCCGCCGAAGAGGGCGCGCCCACGGGCGAAGAGGGCGGCGCGAAGCTGATGATTAAGGAGGGCGCACTCGACAACCCTCGGCCCGCCGCAATCTTCGGCCTGCACACCGAGCCGAATCTACAGGCGGGGCAGATTGGCTACCACGTCGGCCCCGCGATGGCGTCGTCCGACACCTTCTCCATCGTCATACACGGCAAGGCTTCGCACGGCGCGCAGCCGCAACTCGGCGTTGACGCGGTCGTCGTGGCCTCGCAGGCGGTGCTCGCGCTTCAGAACATACGAAGCCGCCGCATAGACCCGCTCGAACCGCTCGTCATAACCGTCGGAACCATCAATGGCGGCACGCGCTTCAACGTCGTCGCGGGCGAGGTGAAGATGACGGGTACGATGCGCACCTTCAACGAGCAGGTGCGCGAGCGCTCTGTCGCGTTGATGAGAGAGACGCTTCAGAACGTGACGGCCGCATACGGCGCGACCTTCGAGCTGAACATGGAGGACAGCAACTTCGTCACCTACAACGAGCCCGCGCTCGTCGAAGAGACTCTGCCGACGATTCGCCGCGTCGTCGGCGACGCGAACGCCGTCACGCTCAAGCCCTTCATGCCTGCCGAAGACTTCTCCGCGTACCAGAAGGTCGTGCCCGGCTTCTACTACTTCCTCGGCGTCGGCAATCGCGCGCGGGGAATCACGGCGGGCTGGCACACGCCCGACTTCGACGTTGACGAAGAGAGCCTCGTCGTCGGCGTCAAAGTAATGTCGAACGTCCTGCTCGACTACCTCGACAGGCACGCGGGCGGAAGCAGGCAGTAGTCAGTATCCAGTAGACGCTCCGCATCCTGGACGACGACCGATACACGCCGCACGCCCGTTTATGAAAACTCTTCTCTTCCGTCCACTTCAAAAACTCCAACCCTGAATTTTCGGGAGACCGCCGTGCGAGGAGAACTCAGTTGAGCGAATGTGTGCCGGGCCGCGCGGGTCGCGCGGCGTTGCTGCTCGTATGCTTTCTCTCCGTCTGCATCTGCGCGCGCGCGCAAGAAAAGGAGTTGCGCTGGGGCGCGGACCCGAGCGGCGGCGCGCCCTACGTCTACACAGACCCGGCGCACCCCGAACAGTATATTGGCTATGAGCTTGAGATGGTCGAGGCGCTCGCGGCCGCTTTGAAGCGCAAGCCCGTCTTCGTCCCGACCGACTGGGAGACCATCGTCACCTCTTTGCAGCGCGGCGAGTTCGACGTGATAGTCAACGGCCTTGAGCCGACCGAAGACCGCGCCCGCGCGATACTCTTCAGCAAGCCTTACTACATCTTTCAACTTCAGCTCACGGTGCGAAAGAACGAGACGCGTATAGGCAAGCTCGAAGACTGTAAGAACCGCACGGTCGGCACGCTCGGCAACACCGCCGCGTCGCGCGTGATGGCGAAGGAGGGGATTCCGTTCAAGGGCTACGCAGACCCCGTCGGCGCGTACAGAGATTTGGAGTTGGGGCGCGTTGACGCCGTCCTGATGGACGTGCCGATGGAGATGTTCTACGCGCGCGACAACCCGCGGCTGAAGGCTGTGGGCGAGCCCGTCCATCCCGGCGCTTACGTCGTCGGCCTGCGCAAAGGCGACGAGGCTTTGAAGGCGGAGGTTGACGCGGCCATCGACCGGATAATGCGCGACGGCACGCTCGAACGCATACTGCGAAAGTGGAAGCTCTGGGACGAAGCACAGGCGAAGCTTGAGGCTTCCGCGAAGACGGACGCGGCCGAGGGAGAGAAGAGGCCCGAAGAGGTCGCTTACGAAATCACGGGCGCGACGTTCAACTGGGGCGAGGCCATCCTGCGCCTGACGCGCGCGGCGGGCATCACCGTGCTGCTCTCGCTCGGCGCGATGGTCATCGCCGTCACGCTCGGGCTCGCGCTCGCGCTCGGTCAGTCGCGCGGCCCTGCTGCGTTGCGCTGGCTCTCGACCGTCTACGTGGAGTTCTTCCGTGGGACGCCCGTGCTCGTGCAACTGCTGTTTCTATACTTCGGGCTGCCGCGCATAGGGCTCGCGATGCCGGGATGGTTGACGGCGCTCGTCGGGCTCGGTTTGAACTACGCCGCCTACGAGTCGCAGGTCTACCGCGCCGCGCTCGACGCGATACCGAAGGGGCAGTACGAGGCCGCGTACTCTCTGGGGATGAGCCCGCTGCTCGCGTTTCGACGCATCATTCTGCCGCAGGCGCTTCGCATCGCGCTTCCGCCGATGACGAACGACTTCGTCTCGCTCTTCAAGGACACGTCTGTCGCCTTCGCCATCTCTGTGTGGGAACTGGCGACGGCTTACAGAGAGCTTGCGAACGCGTCGGGCGAGTTCATGCTCTTGGGCGCGATAGTCTCGGCCTTCTACCTTCTGATGAGTCTGCCGCTCGCGCACCTCGCGCGCAGACTTGAGTTGAAGTTGCAGCACCGTCAGGCCGTGCTCGCGGTTGAGTCGGAGGTGGCCGCTTGATACGAGTCGAGAACTTAGGCAAGAGCGCGGGCGCTACGCGCATACTACGCGGCATCAACTTCGAGGTCGAATCGGGTCGCGTGCTCGGCATCATAGGGCCTTCGGGGTCGGGTAAGACGACGCTGCTTCGCTGTATGAACGGGCTCGAACGTCTGACCGAAGGCGCGTTCGAGTGCGGCGGCGTGCGCCTGGAAGCGGGGATGACGCCAAAGGAGTATGCGCGACGCGTCCGTGCGCTACGCCGTCACGTCGGGATGGTCTTCCAACACTTCCATCTCTTTCCGCACCTGTCGGTTTTGGGCAACGTGACGGAAGCGCCCGTGCAGGTCTTGCGCCGCCCGCGCTCGGAGGCCGAAGCGCACGCGCTTGAGCTGCTCGACACAGTGGGCCTGAAGCGCGCCGCCACGCGCTACCCCGAATCGCTCTCGGGCGGCGAGCAGCAGCGCGTCGCAATCGTGCGCGCGCTCGCGATGAAGCCCGAGGTGCTTCTCTTCGACGAGCCGACGAGCGCGCTCGATCCGCGTCGAAGCAACGAGCTGGTCTCAATCCTACGCGGCTTCGCAAAGTCGCAGCGGCAGACGCTCGTCATCGTCTCTCACTCGATAAGGTTTCTCGAAGACGCGGCCGACAAACTGCTCTACATGGAGTCGGGCGAGGCCGTCGAGTTCGGCGACACGGCGCAGGTGCTGCGCGACCCACGCGACCCGCGCGCGCGCGACTTCGTGAAGCATTCAGACTGAGGGACTGTAGAGAGGAGAGAACGTCTGATGAGAACATTCGTCATGACAGCGGCGCTCGCGCTGACCTTCTGCCGGGTCGTCGCGCACGCGCAGACCGCGACTGCTCCGGCGCAGCAGCCTCCGAAGGCGACGGCCGCCGCGTGGCTCGACCGTCGCGTGCGCGCGGAGGTCGCATCTTTCAACGGCACGGTCAGCCTCTACGCGAAGAACCTCGACACGGGCGCTGAATACTCTCTGGGCGGTGACGAGCCCGTCCGAACCGCGAGCACGATAAAGCTCGCGATCATGGTCGAGGCGTTCGCGCGCGTGGCCGAGGGGCGCGCGAAGTGGACGGACGAACTCATCCTCGACAAGTCGGTTCGCTACGCTGGCTCGGGCGTGTTGCAGGACATGACCGACGGCCTACGTCTCTCTCTGCGCGACGCGGTCACCTTGATGATGACCGTCAGCGACAACACCGCGACCAACATGGTTCTCGGCCGCCTCACGGCCGACTCGGTCAACGAGCGCATGGACTCTCTCGGCCTCAAGCAGACGCGCATCATGCGCAGGGTCGGCGGCGGCGGCGAGAGCCGCGAGGGGAGAGTCGAAGCCAACAAGCGCTTCGGCCTCGGGCGCACGACGCCGCGCGAGATGGTCTCGATAATGGAGAGGCTTGAGCGCGGCGAGATTGTGAGCGCGGCCGTCTCGAAGGAGATGATTGAGCTGCTCAAGCGCGAGCAGACGAAGGATGGAATCTTCCGAGGGCTCTGGAAGTTCCCTTCGGCCACGAAGTCGGGCGCGCTCGACGCGCTCCGAAGCAACGTCGGCATCATCTATCACACGCGTGGCCGCATCGCGCTCGCCGTCACCTGCGACGACATGCCCGAGCCCGACTGGTCGGCGGACAATCCCGCGCTCCTGCTCATGTCGCGCCTCTCCGAGATAGTCGTCGAAGGGCTCGGTAAATAGGTTGCAAGTTGCAGTTTAAAGTTGAAGGCGGGTCTTCTTAACTTTGAACTTACAGCTTGCAACTTTAAACTATCGTCATGGCGAATCCTGCGAGGCGTCTGCCCGAGAACGTGCCGGGCGATTTCTACGTGGACGACAGTTGCATCGACTGCGACGCGTGCCGCCAGATAGCGCCCGCAATCTTCCGCGACCACGGCGACCAGTCGAGCGTCTTCCGTCAACCCGTGGGCGAAAGGGAAGTGCTCGCCGCGCTCAAGGCACTCGTCGCGTGCCCCACCTCCTCAATCGGCGCGACGCGCGACCATGACGCGCGCCTCGGCGTCGAGGCGTTCCCGGACAACGTTGACGCGAACGTATACTTCTGCGGCTTCACTTCCGAGTCGAGCTTCGGCGCATGGAGCTACCTCGTCGTCCGTCCCGAAGCGGAAGGCGGGAACGTCCTCGTTGACTCGCCGCGCTTCACGCGCCCGCTCGTCCGCAAGATTGAAGCGCTCGGCGGCGTCCGCACGATCTTTCTCACGCACCGCGACGACGTAGCCGACCACGAAAGGTTCGCGCGCCACTTCCGGGCCGCGCGCGTCATGCACAGGGACGACGGCGCGGAGCGCTACGGCGTCGAGCGCGTCGTCGAAGGCGGCGACGCAGTGCGACTCGATAGCGACCTGCTCGTCATCCCGACGCCCGGTCACACGCGCGGCCACGCAGTCCTGCTCTACCGGGACAAGTATCTCTTCACGGGCGACCACCTCGCCTGGTCGCCCACGCGCCGGACGCTCACGGCCTTCCGCTCGGCCTGCTGGTACAACTGGGAAGTGCAGACGCGCTCGATGGAGAGACTGCTCGATTATAAATTTGAATGGGTCTTGCCCGGCCACGGCCGCATACACCACGACACGGCCGAAGCGATGCGAGTGCATCTCGAAGGATGCGTCCGCTGGATGAAGTCGTTCGACTGAAGGCGTGCGGCGCGCGCGCCTACTTCATCTCGGCGAGTTGCTGGCGATAGGTTTCGGTCTCTTCGCTCCGCGGGGCTATCTGCGAGAGATGCTCGACGGCCTCGGAGAGCAGCGCCTTGTCGCGCTTGCGCAGCGCGGCGGCGGCGATGTTCTTCCAACTGTTGAGGTGGTTCGGGTCGAGCGAGATGGACTTGCGGTACTCGGCGACGGCGCGGTCGTAGTCGGCGCGGTTGAAGTATGTGTTGCCGAGGTCTGTGCGAACGTCGGGCGAGTCGGGGCGCGCGGCGAGGGCGCGTGTGTAGAAGTCGGCGGCCGAAGAGAAGTCCTGCGAGTCATACTTCGCGTTGCCGAGGAGCGTGAGCGCGTCGAAGTCGCTGCCTTTGAGCGCGAGCGCGCGGTTGCCGTAGAGCGTCGCCTTGTCGTATTCGCGCGCCTTGTAGAAGACGCGCGCCGCGTCCAACTGCGACTGGAACTCTTTCGGCGCGCGGTCGGCCTTGTCCATCGCCGACTGCGCCTCGGACGAAGTCGAGGCCGCCGAGCCGCCGCCCTCCGCACCTTCGGCGTCGTCGGCGAGAGGCGGGTGACCCTGCGGCAGGTCGCCCGAGACCTGGTCGGGCCTGAGCGGGCCGGCCTGTGCGTCGGCTTCCGTCGCGGAGCGCGCGGACGTAGACGAGGCGGGCGCGCCCGGCGTCGTGACGGCGTTAGTGATAAAGAAGCCGAGCACGAATCCGAGCACGATTCCGACGGCGCAGATGAGATAGTTCTTTGACATGGAAAAAGGACGGCCGAATTTAAAGTGCGAAGCTTAAGTTGTCGGCGCGCGAACGAAGTGGATGATAGCACACGGGCTCGTCGTCGAAGTATTTACGGCGGTCGCGGCGGCACTGTTTGAGTTGACGGACGGAAGTTGCCGACTGGGTCGGCATTGGGTATCATTCAGACGCAGCCAGAAGGGTTTCCATGACCGACCGGGCCGACGGCTCAGCCACCCGTTTCTTTTGAACTCCGCCATTCAAAAAAATGTCAGCAATCGAAGAGACAAAAACCGAAGTCCGCGTGCCGAAGCAGCCCACGGCCGCCATCGAGTCCGCGTCCCTCATAACGCGTGCTCTTAACCTCCTCAGCAGCGTGAAATTCGGCGTCGTCCTGCTCGTGCTGCTCGCCGCCGCGTGCATGGTCGGCATGCTCATCGTGCAGCAGAACGTCGAAGGCTTCGACAAGTACTTCGAGGCACTGACGCCCGCGCAGAAAGCCCTCTACGGCAAGATCGGCTTCTTCGACATCTATCACGCGTGGTACTTCAACGGCATACTGCTCATACTCTCGCTCAACATCGTACTGGCCTCGATTGACCGCTTCCCGTCGGCGTGGACTTACGTCGCGCGCAAGAAGCTCGACGCGGGCGCGCACTGGCTGCGCGGCCAGCAGCAGAGCGAGAGCGTGCGTCTACAGGCCGCGACGCGCGACGAGGCCGTCGGAAAGATCAGCGCGGCGATGCGCTCCGTGGGCCTGAAGACGACCGTGACCGAGAAGAGCGGCAAGACATACGTCTTCGGCGAGCGCGGCGTCATAAATCGACTCGGCGCGTACGGCGTGCACGTCGCGCTGCTCACGATATTCACGGGCGGCTTCCTGACCGCGCAGTTCGGGCGCACGGGCCAGATGCCTCTTGAGCCGGGCATGACCTCGAACGAGATGACCGAGACGGTCTTCAACATAGACCAGCTCTCGCGCGCCGTCTATCAATTGCCGTTCGAGGTCGAGTGCACGGACATCGAGCAGACGCTCATGCGTAAGGACGGCACGATAATGTCCGACAACACGCTCGACTGGTTCACGCGCATCAAGATTAAAGACCCCGACTACGGCGAGCGCGATGCGGTCGTGCATCTCAACGCGCCCTACGACTACAGAGGCTACCGCTTCTTTCAGGCGAGCTTCATCGCCAACGGCAAGGCGCGAAGCATCAAGCTCGCCGTGACGCCGCAGGCGGGCGGCTCGCCCGAGGAGATAAGCATACCGCGCGGCGGCTCCGCACAACTCTCGGACGGGACGCGCGTCGAGTTCAAAGACTTCTCCGCGAACTTCTCGGTCGGCGGCGACAGCGGCGAGGATCAGGAGGGCACGTACGGCAACCCCGCGGCCACGCTGGCCGTCACGCCGCCCGGCGGCAAGGCCACGCGCGCCTTCGCCTTCACGCCCGAGATGGCCGAGCGCGCGCCCTTCGCCAAGCAGCCCGTCGCGGGCTACACGTGGCGGCTCGTTGATTTCGAGAAAGCCCCGAAAGCACACATCCTCTCCGTGCAGAAAGACCCAGGCTCGACGGTCGTCTACGTCGGCTTCACGCTTCTTGCGCTGACGCTGGCGCACGTCTTCTTCTCTTCGCACCAGCGCGTCTGGGCGCTCATCGAAGAGAAGGGCGCGGGCGCATTCGAGGTCGTGTTGGGCGGGAACACCAACCGCAACCAGCTAGGCTTCGGCGACCGTTTCAAGAAATTGGTGGCCGCCTCGGGCGGAGAACCTTTCGAGGTGAAAAAGATATGAGCGAAGTTTTAAAGCAGCCGTCGTTGGCGTCAGCGCCGGATTTTAATCTGAAGAGCGCGAGGCTCTCGTCGTACCTGCCCGCCGCAATCGCGGTGCTGGGCGCGGCGGCGCTGACGCTTCTGCGCATAAAGGCGGGGCCGGAGCACTTCAGCACGGACGGCGCGCTGATGATGATCGCGCTCGCGGCATACCTCATCGCGGCGGTCTTCTATCTGACGAACCTCTACGCGCCCTCGTCTCTCTTCGAGAGGATTGGCTTGGGGAGCGCGACCGTCGGCGTGATGATGAACCTCGCGAGCTGGCTCACGCGCTGGATTGCGTACCGCGAGCACGACGTAGCCATATGGACGCAGCAGGGCAAGCCCATTGCCGAGTGGCCGTGGCTCTTCCGAAACATCCCGTTCGCGAACCTCTACGATCTGTCGCTCGCGTTCGCCTTCGGCGCGGGATTTACGACGCTCCTCATCGCGCACCGCAAGAACTTCCGCTTCCTCGGCGCGGTGAGTCTTCCGCTCGCCGCGCTCATACTCATACTCGCGCGCTTCATAGGCGACGAGATACTCGGCCTGCAACCCGTGCTCGACTCCTACTGGCGTCCGATTCACGTCGGCATCGCGTCGCTCTCGTACGGCATCGCGCTCGTCTGCTTCGCCGCGGCCGTCTGCTACCTTCTGAAGGACGGCGTGAAGACGGAGTCGATGGCTATCTTCTCAAGCATCTTCGCGTTCGGCGTCATCGCCACGGTCAACAAGGGGGGCGTCCTCTGGGTCGGGTCTGTGTTCTGGAGTTTCGCGACGGCGGACTTCGGCTCCTACGGCTCGGCGGTCTTCCTGCCGCCGCGCGCACCGCTTCCGTTGCGGGCGGAGATTCCTTACGTCGGCTGGATGCTCGCCGCGTCGGGCATTCTACTCGCGGGCGTGATTGCTCTCTTCTGCCGCTACGTCATGTACGAGGACGCGCGCGCGCGCCGTCTCGGCCATCACGTGCTGAAGGCCGCGCTCATCGCGCAGGCGCTCGCGATTGTCTGCCTCGTCTATCAGGTGAAGACGCTCAAGCACGTCGCGGCGTGCGACGGCACACGCCCCGCCGAGACGGCCTGCGTCAGCAGCACGCAGTATCGAGGCTTCGGCAAGTGGATCGCGCAGCAGCAGGGCATGCCCGCCGCGCAGTTGGCGACGATTGACCCCGTGAGGCTCGAAGCCGAGGCCGGGCGCGTCGTCAACGAGCGGCAGGACGATATGTTCCTCAGTCTCAACGCTAACCCCGTCGAGCTTGCGGCGCTGATAACGGCCTTCGCGGGCACGCTCTTCGTCATCATCTTCAGCTTCAAGACGGAACGCTTGCGCGCTGCTCTGCCCGACCGCGAGAAGATCGACTCGCTGATGTACAAGACGGGCGGCGTCACCTTCGCGGGGCTCGCGCTGCTTCTGATGACGGGCGCTATCTGGGCGAACGAGTCCTGGGGGCGTTACTGGGGATGGGACTCGAAGGAGACGGGCGCGTTCGTGGCGTGGCTCACCTACGGCGGCTTCCTACACGTGCGAATCTCGCGCGGCTGGACGGGGCGCGCCTCGGCCTACTTCGCCGTCGTAGCCTTCCTGCTCATAGTCTTCACATACCTCGGCGTCAGCTACCTTCTGCCGGGGCTGCACTCGTACGCGTGAGAAAGTGATAAGTGATGAGTGATAAGTGATAAGAAGGGAGAGCGGCACGCGCTTTCTCTTATCACTTATCACTCATCACTTATCACCACCTTTACGATGAATAGAGAGAACATCCTGTTCGGCGTCGTCGGCCTACTGCTCGGCTACGTCATAGCCTTTCACGTCGTAGTACACATCAACCAGACGCGGCCCGGCGGCGCGGGCGCTCTGCCCGAAGGCCACCCGGCGCTCGCGGGCAGCGGGGGCGCATCGGGCGGCGACTCGCAGCGTCTCAAATCGGCGGCGGACGCGGCAGCGCGCGCGGCCGACGACGCGCCGAAGGACTTCGACGCGCAGGTTAAGGCCGCGGAGGCTTACATACAGGCGAACGGGTTTGACGACGCGGCGGGCTTCCTCGTGCGCGCGAACACGCTGCGGCCCGACGACTACAACACGCTCGTCAGGCTCGGCACGGTCTACTCGGCGGCCTCGCGCTTCGACGAGGCCGAGCGCTGGTACAGGGCCGCGCTCGACAAGAACCCGAACGACCTCGACGCGCGCTCCGAACTCGCGCTCACCTACTTCATGCGGACGCCGCCGCAGATGGAGCGCGCCGTCGCCGAACTCCGCCGCAACCTCGAAGCAGACCCGCGGCATCTGCCGAGCCTTCACAACCTCACGCTCATGCTCCTCGAAACCAAGCGTTTCGACGAGGCCGAGGCGACGCTCGACAAATTAGAGAAGATCAAGCCGGACTACGAACAGCTTCCGCAGCTACGCGCCGAGGTAGAGAAGGCGCGCCGCGCCGCGCCCGCGAACGCCGAAGCGGGCAAGCGTGCGAAGAAGTCTCCGACCGACTGAGGCCGACGGACGCGCGACGCGCTTCAAGGCGACGAAGTCCGAACCCGAGGAAATATGAGACCCGGCAGGCTTATGTTTTCACTCAGGGGTGTGCGCGCCTTCTACTTGAGGGCGGCGCTGGCGTTCGTCTACGTGCTCGCGTTCGCGTGCGCCGCCTTCGCGCAAGTTACGCGCGCGGGCGTGTGCAAGACGACGCTCCCGCCCGGCGTCAAGGCGGAGACGCCCAACCCCGCGGGCGAGCCCGTCGGCATACGCCTCCTCGTCACAGGGCCGGACGGGAAGCCCCTTCAGCGCAAGCGCTTCTTCCTGCTTGAGCGCAGCGCCGCCTCTTCAATCGCCATTGAGACGTTTGCCCCGCCGCGCCGCGAAGAGTTCCTGAAGTCCGCGAGCCCGCAGTTGCGTGAGTGGCTGACGAAGCACGACTGCGACACGCTCTACTGCCCCGAGTACGAGTCGGAGTACGCCGAAGCCGTCAAGACCGTGCCCGAGTTCAAGAGGGCTTACGACGATGGCCTTCGCAAGTACCGCAGCGAGCGGCTCGCGCTCCAATGGATAACCGTCAACTTCCCCGCGCGCGAAGCGAGAACCGAATACTACAAGAGCAAGAAGCTCTGGTTAGAGAAGGCGGGGCAGAGGGCGGGCGCAATCGGCTCCGTGATGACGGACGAGAAGGGCGTCGGCTATCTGACGAACGTGAAGCCGGGGGCGTACTACGTCTCGAACCTTCTGCCGCTCGAAGCGGGTGGCCTGCTCTGGGACTGCGCCGTGACGACGGCCCCGCAACTGACACGCCTGCTCTACTCGGTCACCGTCGAGATGAGTCCGCCCAAGCCGCAGACGGCCGCCGCGCCGTAGTTACGAATTGACGAATTGACGAATTGATAAAGTGACCAAGTGACGAAGTGACGAAGTGACGAACGCTCGCTCGATGAGGCATCGAACACTGACGCTCGCGACTCTGCTCGTGCTGGTCGCGGCCCTGTTCACGTGCGCGTGGCTCGCGCCGCGCTCGGCCTCCGCCGCGTTCGAGCCGCGGCAACGTCGCACGCGACAGACGCGCCGACGCGCGCCCTCGCGTACGCCGACGCAGCCGCGCATTGACTACACGGAGTTCTCACACGTCACCGCGCAGCATCGTAAGGCTTGCGACTCGTGCCACAAGAGCCCGACCGATAATTGGGCAGAGGTGCGCGCGAAGGACGCGGCCTTCCCCGATATCACGGACTACCCCGAACATGCTTCGTGCATCAACTGTCATCGCCGTCAGTTCTTCACGGGCGCGCGCCCGGCCATCTGCACGGTCTGCCACACGCAGGTCTCGCCGCGTGCCGACGCTCGCTTTCCGTTCGAGAATCCCCTCGAAGTCTTCTCGAAATCCAATAAAGTAAATAGCCGCGTGGAGTTCTCAATATACTTCCCGCACGACCGTCATCAGGACGTTATGGCGCGCGCCGCTCCGCGAGAAGCGACGGCGAACGCGTTCGGTTTCGTGCGCGCGACGTTCTCTCCGCGCGCCCCGCAAGAGAGGCGTGTTGACAGTTGCACTATCTGCCACCAGACCTACCAGCCCGCGGGCGACCCGCCCGAGGAGTACGTCACGAAGCCGCCCGGCGAGTTGAAGTCGAACGTGCTCGGCCTCGAAGCTTTCTGGCTCAAGCGCGGGATGTTCAAGACGACGCCGCGCGGCCACGAGTCCTGCTTCAGGTGTCACTGGCAGGAGGGCGGCGAGGCCCCGCGCTCTTCAGACTGCGCGGGCTGTCATAAGCTCCAGCCCGCTGATACGATGCCGAAGTCAAGGCGCACGGGGCCGTGGCCGGACGCAGACCCGTCGAACCCGTCGGTCAAAGGAATCGCGGACGAGGACATGCTCCTGCACTGGTACGGGCGTCGCGTCGCGACGTTCCGGCACGAGAAGGCCGACCACATAAAGGTCGGCTGCACGGCCTGTCACATCTCTATAACTTCCGCCGACAGCTTGACGGCCGAGATCGACTTCGTGCCGATTAAGACCTGCGCCTCTTCTAGCTGTCACGGCTCTACGAACAAGAGCGCGGGCGCGAAGAAGATTATCTTCGATGAGGTCGAGCAGAAGAAGAAGGACGCCGGCTACGCATGCGTCAAGTGCCACATCAATCTCGGCCGAGAGCCGACGCCCAAGTCGCACACAGACCTCTTCGCGAAGTGATATGGACGGCGATTCGCACAACGTAAGGGAAGAGAGGACGAACTCGCGCGGCGCGCGTCGCGTCGCGTCGCTCGCGTTCGTCTTAGCGTCGCTCGCTCTCTTCGCGCTCGCGTCGCTGCCGGGACTCGACGCGACGGCGTCGCCTACGCACGTCGTCCCGAGCCTTGAGCCGCGCGCACAAGAGGGCGGCGCACAGGTCTTCTCACACTCGACGCCGCAGCACGCTTCGATTGCGTGCGATTCGTGCCACAGGCGAACGGACAACTCCCCGCGGCCGAATCTGCCCGGACACAAGGCTTGCTTCGACTGCCACCAGACGGAGTTCATGACCTCGTCGAGCCCTTTCTGCACGGGATGCCACACAGACCTCTCCGGGCGCAATCCACCGCTCAAAGGCTTCCCCTCCATCAGGAGTTTCAACGCGCGCTTCGACCACGCGAGCCACGCGCAGGGCGCGGCGCGTCCCGAGCAGGGCTGCGCCTCGTGTCATCAGCCTATGCGTCGCGGCGTCGCGCTCTCCATCCTCGCGGGCGCGGGCGCACACGAGAACTGCTACCGCTGCCACACGCCGGGCGCGCAGGCCGCGGGGCGCGACATCTCTTCGTGCGCGACGTGTCACGCTCAGGGCCGTCTCGCGCGAACCGGCACCGTTTCGCGCGCCTATTCCGTCAGCTTCAGCCACGCGACGCACAGCGCGCGCCAGAATCTACGCTGCGACTCGTGCCACACCATCCGCGCGGGCGCGGGGCAGGGAAGGCAGGTCGCGTCGCCGCAGCCCACGCAGCATTTCGGCTCGGGCCGCGCGCAGAGCTGCATGACGTGCCACGACAACCGCCGCGCCTTCGGCGGCGACGACTTCGCCGACTGCAAGCGCTGCCATAAGGGACAGACCTTCCGATTTTGAGCACTCAGCGGTCAGCACTCAGCATTCAGCTTAAAACCCTTTGCGACTTTGCGACCACTTCGCACACTTCACGGCTAAGCGCGTATGGCCTGAACGCAAAGGTCGCAAAGTGGACTCAAAGACCGCGAAGAGGGATTGGCTGAGTGCTGAGAGCTGACCGCTGACAGCTTCTAAAAGTTTGACAAGGATGGGGGCCGCGTCTATTATTCGGCAACCCCGGACAATGCTGTCGAAGTCTAAGCATTCGACGCGAGGCCCGCTCTTTCAAGCTCTCCCGCTCGCGACTTATTTCTATTCGAGTCTGGACAGGTCAAACCCCGAGGATGAATATGAAACTCTTAATCGTGTCGGCCACGCTCGCCTGCTTCATGTGCGTGTTGGCCTGCAACTCTTCCGCGCTTCGTTCGGGCCCGGCGGAGCTTTCGGCCCAAGGCCCGCAGGCGATGAAGGACGAGTATAAGCTCTCGACCGACTCAAAGAAGGACAAGGCCAAGAGCCTCCCGCTCACCTTCAGCCACCTAAACCACGCGACGAAGAACTACAGCGTTGACGGCACGCAGAAGATCGCCTGCATCGAGTGTCACCACACAGACCAGCCCGCCACGGAGGCCGCGAAGCACCCGCCCTTAAAGACCGCGAACCCGGCAGACCGCACCGTCACGCTCACGGCCGAGACCATCAAGGACGCGAAGACGCCCGAGGTTCACACGTGCCGCGCATGCCACGCGCAGGAGGGCGACAAGCCGAAGCTTCTGGACGCGAACCCCGAGGTCACATACGAGGGCGACACAGACCCGACCGTGCTGACGAACGAAGAGGCGTTTCACCGTAACTGCAACACGTGCCACGATCAGGCCACAGAGAAGCGCAAGCTGAAGACCGCGCCCACGACCAACGAGTGCCTCAAATGCCACTCGGGCAAGTGAGCTGCAAGAGCATTAGAGAGAACGCCCGCCGGTCGCGTGTGACTTCGGCGGGCGTCTCCTTGTATCATCGTCTTTGTCAACAAACTTTCGGACGGAGTTGAATCGATGCGTAAGCCCGCGATACTTACCACGCTCGCCGCGTGCGCGCTCACAGCCGCCGCGTGCGGAGCGCCCGCGCCTATAGCCAAGAACTCAAGCTCGCCGACGGCCAATTCTCAGACGGCCTCGCAGACGAGCATCCAACACGGCACGAGCCCCTCCACGGATGCGGGCGTCGCCTCTTCGCACGGCGGCGCGGAGCAGTCGGCGGGCGCTTCGGCGACGAAGCCGTCTGTCGAGACGCCCGCGATGGATGCGAAGATAGAGAAGGCCGAGGCGAAGGCGAAGGCTGCGGGCGCGAGCGACGCCGACAAGAAGGCCGCCGCCAAAGCCTACTTCGAGCGCGCAGACTTCTTCCGCGGCGAAGGCTCGCCCATGCTCTACAAGTTCGCGCTCAGGGACTACAGGCTCGGCCTCCGCTACGACCCGACGGACTCGGATGCGCGCGGGAAGATGGACGAGATAATCGGCATCTACAAGCAGATGAACCGGCCCGTCCCCGAACTCGGCAACGAGCAATAGACGCACGCGCCGCCCGCCTCTAAACGTGCGTTGGAGTCTTGTCCTTAATCAACGGGCTTGAGCGTCGCATGCATCTCGACGGAGATGGGGCGTCCGCCGAGGCCGGGGTTTGGGAGCCGCACGCTCAACTGATACGCGCCTCTTAGTTCGTAATCGCCCGGCTTGCTTATCTCGATTGTGTCGTCGAAGTCGTCGAAGACGCGCACGGGCTTGTCTGCGAAGGCGGGCCCCATCAGCTTCACCTCGGCCACGTCCATATCGCTCATGACCGAAGCGGTGAGGCGGACTATGCACGCGCGCTCGACGCGGAAGCCCATCGCGATGGAGTCCTGCACGACACCGAGCGCCTGCGCCGCCGCGTCTGAAGGGAGCTTGATGACGCCGACGCTTTTGAACTCAAGAGCGTCGCACTCATAGACCTCCTTATTAAAGCCGACGAACTCCGAAGTGGTCTCCAGCGTCGCGCTTATCTGCGCGACGCCCGAGCCCGCCGTCTCGGAGAGCGTCCGCGTAATCTTCTTGTAGCGGCCCGAGCCGGGGTCTACGTTGTAGTTGGCGTCTCTCGCGTCGCCGCGGCTGCCCGCCTTCGCCGTCACCGCGCCCGAGCGGTTGTCAACGCTCACCTTCAGTTTCATCTCACACGCCTCCTATCTGCCGCGGACGCCCGCGCCGCCCGTAAAGCTCATCGTGAAAGTGCCGTAAGGAATCGTGGTCGGCTTCGACTCCCCAACCTTCACAGGGAAGACGTAAGCCTTCGTCTGCGCAAGCACCTCCGCGCCGTCGCCGGTTTCGAGCGAGAGGTCTAGTTGCCGCGGCTGCGACCCTTCGGCGGCGATCTCCGGCGGCAGCACCTCGCTCGGCGTGAAGTGCGCGACGAGTAGCTTGTCCATGTCGCGCGGCTCGTTGCCGACCTGAATCTGATAGCCCTTGTGCAGCTCCGCCCCCTTGTCGTTCTTGTAGGGCGTGTACTTGACCGCGCGGACTTCGAGCGAGCCTTTGACCGTGACCTTCTGCCCGCCGGGAGTCATGATGGTCACGCGCGCCGCCTCCTTCGAGCCGGGCGCGCGCCGTATCCAGCGCGTCGAAGGGACGACGACGCGGCCGAAGCAGCCCGCAATCGCGGGGGCATCGGGCAGACGCCTCCCGGTTTGCGCGCCGCCTTTGGCTATCATGCCTGCGAGCGCCTGCGCCGTGAACATGTCTAGACCGGCGAGCATCCCCGCGACCTCCGCTGGAATGTTGAGCGGAAGCATCGAGCCCGTCGGTAGCGGCGTGACGTTGACGGCGAGCGACTCGACCATGTCGCGGAAGCCCTCGACCTCGCGCTTGAGGATGGGGTGATAGATGTCCAGGTAGAAGGTGAGTGCGTCCTGCGGCGAATCGCCCTCGGCATACAGCGTCTGATACGCCTCCATCAGCAGCCGCACGCACTTGAGCTGTATGAGCAGGGCGCGCGTGAACTTCGATTCGAGCAGCCCGTAAATCTTTGAAAGGCGGTCGGCGTCCCAACTCGCGTCGGCGTCGCGCAGGGCCTGCTCGCGCCACACCTCTATGAAGCCGCGCACGCGCTCCTGCCCCGCGCCCACGTCCTTGCCGAGCAGGCGCGTCTGCGTGTTCGTCACCTGCGAGCGGAACTTTGAGATGATGTTGTTGGCAAGCTCCAACGCCCTCTCGCGCTTTCGTTCGAGCGTGGAGGATGACTTACTGATGTTCGCCGCCTGCTCGTAGAAGGTGTCCACGTCGTCGTCGAGGTTCAGCATATCTGACCAGAGGGTCTCCTCGCGCTCTTCGTAGAACTGCGACTTGACCCTCCACTCGAAGGCCGACATCTCGCCCGCCAACTTCTCGATGTCCTGCTTGACCTCGTCTATCTGCTTCTGCAACTCGTTGAAACGCCGCTCGGCCTTCTTCTCGAAAGAGGGTTCCGGCCGTAGACTCTGCCCCGCGAATATCGCGAGCGCGGCGGTCTTGGCCCAGTCCTCGACCGTGATGTCTTGATACTCGATGCCGAGGACGGCGTTCTTTACCGCGTCGAGCGCGGCACTCCCCGCCGCCTTGCCCACGAAGACCATGATGGTCATTATCATGATTCGTCGCTCCTCCTGTTAGCCGCCTTCAGCCTATCTTGATTCCGATTGATTCGAGGAACTTCGTCGGGCGGTCGCCGCCGATCATCGCGAAGATGAAGTCGTTCGGGACGGTCGCACGCTCTTCGCCCGTGCGCGCGTTCTGCAACACGACCTCCGCGTCGCGTATCTCTTTGATGGATGTCCCGAAGAAGACTTTTATCCGGCCCTCGTCAATGCAGTCGTAGACCTGCTGCTTGTTTCCGAACTTCAGGTCGTTCTTCATGTCCGAGCGTATGACGAGCGTCACATCGTTTATCTCCGAATCGGGCCGGAAGGTTATCTGATCGCCCTGACGCGTCGCTACCAAATCCACGGCGGCCTCTATCGCCGAGTTGCCCGCGCCGACGACGATGACCCTCTTCCGCTTGAAGGCTTCCGGGTCTGTGAGCTTGTGCATGACCTTGTCGAAGGTCTTGCCGTCGCGCACGACCTTCAACTCTTCGCCCGAGACGCGCAGCTTCATCGGCGTCCCCCGCAGTCCGAGCGCGAGCACGACGCGTCGCGCGTTGTAGGTCACGCGCCTCTTCTCCGTGCCCTGCTCGGTCTCGACGACGAAGTAGTCGCCATCCGCGGCGCGCTTCACCGACTTGCAGCTCTCCGACTCGTTGACGCGGACGCCCGACTCGCGCATCGCACGCGTCCACCCTTCGAGTATCGCCTCGCGCTGCGCGCCCGCGCCCTCGACACTGATGCCGCCGCGCGACTCCATCGTCTCGGGCTTGAAGAAGACATACTTGTTCGCCGGGTAAGCCTCGATGGTCGCGAGCACTTTGTCCTGCTCGACGGCCGCGTAGGTGAGTCCGAGCCGCTCGGCGGTTATCGCGGCCGAGAGCCCCGCGGGGCCGACGCCGATGATGACGACCTCCACGTCTGACTTCGGCTCGGGCCCGGTGCCGTTCCGGCGAAGCTCTTCGTAGATGTGTTGGACGCAGTCCGTGCCCTCGTTCGCCGCGTTCTTAATCAGCGGCGTGCCCGACACGTCGCCGACGATGTAGCAGCCCGCGACGTTCGTCATAAACCGCGCGTCGCGGTTGGGAACCTTGCGCGGCGGAATCTTCTTCGTCGTGTTGACGACGATGCACGCCTTCGGGTTGACGGGGCACTCGACCTGACACGCAGTATCCTCCATGCACTGGTCACGCGCGACGGGCGTGGCGATGCCGTTGACGATGGCGAGCACGTCGTGCGGGCACGCGTCAACGCACGCGTGGCAGCCGATGCAGCGCTCCGTGATGACGACGGGGTGCGGGTAGGTCGGGCCGTCGGGGTCGTAACGTTCTAGCTCTTCAGCCGTGAGCCGTATGCGGCCGTCGTCCTCCTCGGGCGCGACGGGCAGAGGCTCTTCGAGCAGGAGTCGGGCGCGGCGCGAGTCGCGCAGCGCGAAGGCGAAACCGGTGACGAGGAGGAAGAGCCCAATGCCAGCCCATCCCCACCACGGCAGGCCGCCGAAGAAGCCCTTGCTCGGGTCTTTCGTCAGAAGGTTGGTCGCCACCAGCAGCGCGAGGAGCGCGAGGATGACGAACAGTTGCGATTTCTTCATGGGCTAAGGTTCACCATCGCGGACGCGGAGGCACGGCTAAAAGCTAAAGGCTTAAAGCGTGTCCGTGTGCCCGCAGTGGTTAATTTCCTTCATTCACTCTTCGCGCGCGCTTCAGTTTCGCTGCGCCGTCAGAAGCGACGCGCCCCACTCCCGACGCGCCTTCGTGTGCTGCACGTGGCAGGAGATGCAGTTGGGCTTGTCGGCGCCGAGCAGTTGCTCGAACTTGCCGCCTCGGTCGCCGTTGTGACACGTGTTGCAGGTCGTGCGCGGCGTCACGCGGTCAATGGGCACGAATCCTTGATGGCATGAGCTGCACGACATCTCGCCCTCTTTGTTCGACCCGAAACCTTCCGGGGCTTTGACGCGATAGAGGTGTATCGTGTGAAACTCGGCGCTGCGACGCACGTCCTCCGCGTCGCGCCCGCCCGCGTTGGGCGCGCGCCTCAGTCCCTCCGCGAGCTTTGCGGCCAACTGCTTGAGGTCTTCGGGCTTCTGCTCCCACTCGTCTCTCGACAAGCCCTCCCAACCCCAACGGCCGTTTACCACCGGGTAGCCGAACGTCCCGCCGTGCGGCGTATGAACCGCGCGCCCGTTGTAGGTCTTCTTGTTCGCGTCGTTGTGGCACGCGGTGCAGGTCTGTAGGCTCGCGACCGAGGGGCGATACTCCGTACCCTGATGCTCGACGTGGCACGCGGTGCAGCCAATGCCTGCGCGCGCGTGAGGCTCGGTCACGGTCGCCGTGAAGCCTTCCGCCCTGTGGCACGAGGCGCAGTTCGAGTCCATGCGCGACGCGAGCGCGTGGCACGTCGTACACGACCCCGCGTTCGGCTGCTTCGCAATCGCGGGCCGCGCGCTCAAGGTCGCGCGCGCGTGCGGCGAAGAGATGGGCGCGGGCGCGTACGACTCCGCGTAGACGACCGCCGCGACGACCGAGAGGAGCGCGATTGCCGCGAAGCCCCACACGAAGACCGAGAAGGGCCAGGGGCGCACGAGATCGCGCGTCGGCGTCCAGTTGAAGCGAGCCTTGCCGAGCACGCGCATCGGCTTCTGCGGGCGCAGAGGCGAGCCGCGCTGCATCTTGCCAGCCTCGCGCTTGCGTTTGTCCCAGAAGACGTTGAGCGCCTGCGAAAGCTCCTGCCCCGCGTTGGCGTCGCGGGTCGGCGTCTCGGCCTGCGCCTGCGGCAACTCGGCGCGCCCCTCCGCCTCGCCGACGTTCACGGCGACTTCGAGGCGGACGCGTACGAAGAGCGTGTCACCCTCCCGGTCTACGTAGAGGAAGTAAGGGCCTATCTGAATCACGTCGCCGCCGACCAGAGCCTCCGCGGCTTCGACGGGGACGACGCGGCCGTTCAGGGCCGTGCCGCTCGAATGGCTGAAGTTGTAGAGATAGAAGCGGCCGTCGGCCTCGTTTATCCCCGCGTGCAGGCGCGAGACCGCCGGGTGGTTGAGCACAAGCTCGCAGCTAGGCAGCCGTCCTATCTTCAGCCCGTCGGAGACGAGCACGACGGGCTCGACGTTCAAGTCCTCGCGCGTGACGACGAATCTGCTGTCCTCGGTCTGCATGGTTTCAACGGACTACGAAGAAGACCACCTGCACGACGTGCACGAACATGAGCGCGAGCATGAGCGACGTGGCGACGACGTGCGGCGCGAGCCAGAGCTTCAGGAGCTGATGCAGGTATATGAGCGAGTCAGCGCGCCGCAGCGTAACAGTCGTCTCGACGGCTTCGAGAAGCAGAGCGCGCGACTCGGGGTCGAGCGCGCGCGCCTGCTGCTCGTACTCTTCGCGCGCCGCGGCTAGAAGCTCGGTCAACTCCTCGCGCCTGACGTACTGCCGCAGCAGGTATCGGAATGAGAAGACCTTGCCACGCACCCTCTTCTTTATAAAGTCGCGAAGCGCCTCGCTCCCGCACTGGCCTATCTCCGCGAGCGTCGCGGTCAACTCCGTGCGCCGCGCCTGCAAGTCTTCGACCAGGAGTGGCTCGCCCTCGATGCTCGTCATCACGCGCGGCGCGACGAAGTAGACGGCCGTGCCGAAGATGCCCGTCAGAATCACCGCGTCGAACGAGATCATCAGCAGCGAAGTGAGCAGGCCGCCCGTCGTCTCGCCGCCGTGCATCAGTAGTGCGACGCCCGCGACGAGACCGAGGTAGACGTGCGACAGCATCCAGTAGCGCAGCGCGCCCGCGCGCCTGCGGTAGACCTGCTTTCGCATCGGATAGGTCATCACGGCCGCGACGCCGCCCAGTCCGACGATGCCCGTAATCCAACGCACCGTCAGCCATGTGCCGCCGAGTCGCGCGTCCATGCCGTAGCGTTCGAGCGCCCAGATGGTTCCGGCCAGCGTGGCGAGCGTGAGCAGTATGCCGACCGCGTGCCACGCGAGCGCCAGAGGGTCGCGCTTGTGTATGTTGCGGCCGAGCGCGTGCGTCTGGTCTCGAAAGACGAGGCCGAGGCGCGAGTTGACCTCCGCGAAATACTCGCGCGGATTGACGCGTACGAGCGCGCCCGTCGGGCAGTTCTCTTCGCAGGAGAAGGCTTCGCGCTCGACGCCCGGCGGATTGAGCTGCGTGCCGCAGCAGAGGTTGCACTTGGTCGCGAGAAGATTATCGGTCTCCGTCACGGGTTGCGGAGGCGTCGAGGGCGAGAGCGTGAGCCAGGACAGGAAGGTCTGTCCAGTCGTGCGCGCCTCCGGCTCGGCGGGCTTGCGCGGAATCATCGTGATTGCGTTGTAGGGGCACTGGGTCGCGCAGTCGCCGCAGCCGATGCAGGTCTTCGGGTCGATGTCTATCTGCCCGTTCTCGAAGCGGCCGATGGCTCCCGTCGGGCAGCCCGTCAAACACTCCGGGTCTTGACAGTGCATGCAGACCGAAGGGACGAGAATCTGCTCGCTCGAAACTCCGCCGTGATTCTTCACGCGCTCGATGTGTATGCCGCGTCGGAGCAGGCGCGACTGGCCGTGCACCTGCTGGCAGGCCATCGAGCAGTTGCCGCAGCGCACGCACTTGTCCATGTCCATCACGAGCAGGTTCGTGCCGTCAACGACGCCCGTCGCAATCTCGCGCTCGGTCGAGCGCACAAGCTCCTTGTTGAGCTTCGCCGAGACACGCACGTCGTCGTCCGCCTGAGAGAAGCCCGAGAAAGTCCTGACCAGAGTCTCTTTCAACTTCGCGTCCGCGCGCAGCGGCGGCATCGCGACTTCGAGTACTTCCGTGCGCTGAAGCACGACGGCCGTGTACTCCCAACGCGCATCGCTCTCGACGCCTTCGAGCCCGAGGCAGTTGCCCGCGCCTAAGAAATCGACGCCCACGTCTTCGGTCAGTCCCTCGACGAGCAGGTCGCCGCGCGCCGCCGCATAGCCTAAGCCGCGCACGCGCCTGACCCAGCCGTTCTTGATGAAGATGACGCGGTCTATCAGGTCGCCCTCGCGGAAGAGTACGTGGTGTTTGGCGTAGACGGTGAAGCGCGCGGACTTGCCTAGCTTCGCAATCAGCGTCTGGTCGAACGCTTTGTCTGTGGCCTGCTGTACGTCTATGAGAGTGCGGCTCAGGCCGTGCTTGCGATAGTTGAGGTCGAGCACCTCGCCGAACTTTGGAAGTTTTCGGAGGAGCCTGAGCGCGGGCCTGTCAACTTCGAGGACACGCGCGCGCTCGCCCGTGGGGACGCTGATGGTCGCGTTGCGCGGGACGCCCGCGAGTATGGACATCTCGCCGAAGCTCACGCCGGGAGGAATCTCTCCGACCTTCCGATTCTCGCCCGCGTCGAGGTCGCGCACGTAAACGTCGAGGCGTCCGGCCACCGTGATATAGAAGGTGTTGCCGCCCCAGTCGCCCTCGCGTATGACCTCCTCGCCCGCGTCGAACTCGTAGAGCCGCAGGTATGGGCCGACCTTCTTGCCGTTGTAGTTACGCCCGTAGGCTATGACCTCTAAGTCAAGCTCGTGGGCGTAGTGGCCGTCGTGTTTTTCGAGCAGGTCGGAGATGATGTCAACGTCGCGTATCGCTTCGAGGACGGTCTTGTGCGTCTTTATCTCTTTCGGCATGTGCCTCGGTCGCGGGTAAGATTCGTAAAAGTGGCTAAAGGGCCTTGTACTCGGAGACTTCGTGTAAGACGTGACGACGTGCGAAATGAGTCGGCATTATAGCACCGCGCGGCGGGTTGGAAAGTATCAAATTCGGGACTGACGGAACCGGGAGCGGTAGCGACCGGGTGTGAATTTCGCTGATGGCCCACGCGTCGGAGCAACGACCCGGTCGCTACCGCTCCCGGTTCCGTTTTTCTGGAACCCGGCGGGCGTGGGCGGCGTGTAAAGAGGCGAGCAGCGCGGGGGGCGGTGTATAATTCCCGGCGCTGGCCGTGTAGACGAGTCGAAGGAGTTTTGCGGTGTGAGTGTCGCGCAGGCCCGCCTTCCTCTGATGAGCGCCATCTCCACAACGGACGAGCTTCTATTCTCCGTCGCGGCGGAGAAGCACGCCCCCGCGCTTCCTTCCGACGGCGAGTCTGTCGGCGAGATGACCGACCACTGCCTGATCGAAGCGACGAAGGCGGGCGACGAGGTCGCGTTCGCCGAGATAGTGCGGCGCTACCGCAACCAGATAACGAACTACGTCTACCGCATGACGAACGACTACGACCTCGGCGTTGACCTCGCGCAGGAGACCTTCATGCGGGTCTACGCGGCGGCCGAGCGCTACCAGACGACCTACGCGTTCTCGACCTACATCTACCGCATCGCGACGAACCTCGCGATAAGCGAGCTTCGACGCCGCAAGCGCCGACGCCTCATCTCTCTGTCGAGCTTCTTCCGCGAGCGCGAGTCGCCGTCGGACACTTGCGAGCTTGACATACAGGACGCAGGGCCTTTGCAGGACGCGACCTACGTGGAGGATGAAAGGCGTGCGGCTGTCGCGCGCGCAATAGCGACGCTCCCGGAGAAGTATCGCGCGCCGCTCGTGCTGCGCGACGTTGAGGAGCGCAGCTACGAGGAGATAGCGTGCATACTCCAGATGAACGAGGGCACGGTGAAGTCGCGCATCAACCGCGCGCGGACATTCTTGCGCGACAAGCTGCAAGCGTACCTGTAGACGGCGCGCGCGGCGCGAAGGAAGTGCTGTATGTCAGACTGTAAAGTTTTCAGAACCGAGATTGACGTGGCCGCGGACGGCGGCGCGCTCGGGCGCGACGCTGCCACGCACGCCGAGTCCTGCGCCGCGTGCGGCGAAGAGTTGCGCGCGCGCGCGGCGCTTCGCGGGCTCGTGCGCGGGCTCGGAAGGGTAGAGGCCCCGCCCGACTTCGAGTTCCGCCTTCGCGCTCGCATGGCGGCGTCGAAGCCGGGCGGGGGGCGCGGACTCTTCGCGGGGTCGTTTCCGGTAGGCGGGCTCGCGTGGGCCGCCGTCGCAGTCTGCATTCTGTCCGTGACGGCCGCCGTCTATTTCAGACAGGCGCAGCCGACGACGCGGAGCGCGCCGAACGTCGATGAAGTCGCGAGCCTCCCTCAAGTCAACGCAACTCCGACCAACACTGAATCGAACAACACGGGTGAGAAGGCTACGACGCCCACGGACGCGGGCAAGACTTTTGTCGCGGGCGGCGCGACCGTGAGCGAGATTCAAAGGGCCGCGACACCGAAGCGCGCTGCGTCTCAGTCGCGCGAGAGGGAATCAGTCGCGCATGTGTCGCGCGGAGAGTTGACGCGTGGCGGTTCGATTGACGCTGACCTACGACCGGCGGGGGTCATACTTCCCCGGTTGAACAACGTCAGCAGTGTCGCGTCGCGCGTGCCCGCGCAGGGCATACAGCTCGGCACTTCCGCCGGAACTCTGCGCGTCGTCCTGCGCGACGAGCGCGGAACGCTCGTGCCGATGCGAACCGTAAGCTTCGGCTCGCAGGAGCCACTCTCGCGTCAGACCGTGAACGGCCGCTTGACCTCGAAGGACGAAGAAGGAGTCTGGTAGTCGGCCGATGAAGTTTACGCTGACTCAAACGATGGCGCAGGATTCGTCGCGCAAGGGCGCGCGCGGCTTCGCTCGTGCGCTCGTCATCTTTACCCTCCTCGCGTGCGCCGGGACTGCGCGCGCGCAGGAGACGACGGCCCCGCCCGCGCCGCAGACTCCAGCCGTCAACGCGACGCCCAAGCCCGCGAGGCCCGGCGTGCAGCGCACGCCCGTTGCCGCACCGGCCGCGCGCGCGTTGCGTCCCGCCGCCGTCGCCACTGCGCCGCAGGCCGTAGTACAGGCGTCCACGCAGACGCCGAAGGCCGCGCCCGCAATCGCGCCGCTGCCGCCAAGGCAGGTCGTGACGGTCGTACACCGTCTGAGCGGCTGGAAGCTGCTCGCGATGCTCGCGACGCGCGACCAGTCGTCGCTCGAAATCGAAGAGCTGCCGTCGCCGACGGACGTTCACACGAACATCGTCGCCGGCTACATCTCGGACGACGGGCGCACGGTCGTCGCGCATTTGCCGCAGACCGAGTCAGACCTGGACTCTTTCCCGGAGCCGCCCGCGAACCTCTTCGCGATACAGACGCCGCAGCCCGCGCAGAAGTCGCAGCCCGAGTACACGCTCATCACCTCGGACGGTCGTAGCGTCGAGGCGAAGTTCGTCGGGCTCGACGCGGCGACCGGGCTCACTCTGCTCGAAGCCTCTTCGTCGCTCATGTCGAACGCGCCCGTCGGGATTGAAGGGAACACGGAAGACCCTTCGGTCGGGCAGCGCGTGCGATTCTATCTGCCCGCGCTCGCGCCGCCCGCCGCCGCGCGCGCGGCTGCGGCGACGCCGCCCGTGCCCGGCTACATCTACGTCAACATTGACGAGAAGGAGGGCCGTCTCACCGAAGTCAAGAGTTGGCCTTCGGGGAGGCCGTTCCGCCTCGTCGCGCGGACGCCCGCGGCCTCGCCCGACTGGACGGGCGCGGTCGCCGCGAATGAGATAGGCGAGGTGTTGGGGATAGTTTCGCAGACCGGCTCGGGCGAGTCGCAGATTGTCAGCGTCGCTACCGTCAGGGGCGCGCTCGAACGCGTGAAGAGGCTGCGCGGTAGTGCGCCGCAGCCTTGGATAGGCATCGGCGGCGGCGCGGCCTTTAAGGAGCCTCTGGAAGCCTGGCGCGAGTTCGGGTGGACGCCGGAGGCCGCGCTCTCGCACATACAGAGCGGGAGCGGAGTCTTGCTGACGAAGGTCGCGCGCGGCGCGCCAGCCGCGCTCGCGGGCCTCAAGCCCGGCGACCTCATCTCGCGCATCGGCGCGCGCGATGTGCGCGGCGTCGAAGACCTCTCGCTCACACTGAAGGAGGCGGGCGTCGGCTCGTCGCTCGACTTCACGGTCTGGCGCGCGTTGGAGCCCGAGCCGCTCAAGTTCACCATCAGGCTCGCCGCCGCGCACGACCTCGGGCTCGCGTTTGAAGAGGCGGAGGCGCGCGCCGCGACCGCCGCGGGCGTGAACGTCGCGGTCGAGCCCGCTGCCGCGAGGGCTGTAGAGATGGCGAAGTCTCTCAAGACCTTCGGCCTC
>JBJMGR010000252.1:0-7013 GCA_045807805.1 Pyrinomonadaceae bacterium
CCGGCGGCAAGTCCGGAACGTGGGTAAGGCGGAAGTAGAAAGGCAAACGGTAAAAGTAAGGATAAGAATCAGAGCGGCCTTCGTCATCAACCGTTGACGAAGGCCGCTCCTCTTTAATCGTTGATGAAGGCCGCTCCTCTTTAACCGTTGACGAAGGCCGCTCTTCTTTCAGTCTTAACTTTTGCCTTTCTACTTCTGCCTTCCGCGTGAGCGGTTCGCCTCTCTTTATTGCAGCCCGAAGCGCGCGCGGTACTCGGTGGAGACGAGAAAGGCCCGTATCATCTCGTTGTAGTCTGCGTCGCGCGAGGGCAGACGCGAGTTGAGCTTACCCACCCAGAAGTTAAAGCCGGACGCGTCGCAGACTTCCGGGTCGCAGTCGCGCCGCAAGTACGCGTAGTAAGCCTGTCGCACGAACTCGCGGTTATACTGCGCCGTGCCGCGCAGCGATTGATCAAGCTCCGGGTGGTGGCCTATGAACTCCGCCGAGTAGTAGAAGGCGCGCGAAACGTCCACGGCCTTGCGGTCGTTGCACGCCTCGTCCGTCCCGCACTTCTCAATCTCGCCCGCCCAGAAGTCCCATCCCTGCTTGTCCGGCTCGCGGCCGAGGAAGTCTCGGTAGTGCTGTAGGACGAGCGTGCGCGCGTGGCTCACGCGCACGACGAGGCCGGGGAATATCGAAGTGATGAAGATGTCGCCGCTGTGCGGGTCGCGCGCCATGCTCGTCGGAGAGATGATGGGCTCGGCGAGCACGACCGGGTTCGTGTCGTTCGAGTCTATCAGGAGACGACCAGGCGCGTTCCGCAAAAAGTCGGTGCTGAATTCGAGCGCGAGGTAGTGCGTCAGGTCGTTTGGCACGCGCACCTCCGCGAAGCCCTTGTCGGCTGCGCTCGCCTGCTGCTTGCGATGTCGAGAGTGCCCTGATACGTGAACATGTCAATGGCCGCCGTGAGGTTGGAGACGTAAGACTCCACGCCGCCGTTCACGATCTTTATCTGCCGTATGCTCGCGCTGCTCGCGGGGAACGGAAAGCCCGTCAGCGTCGGTACGAGCAGGTTGTCGCCGACGAGTCGGACGGAGTCGGGCACGGCGTCAATGAAGGGCGGGCCGAACGGCAGAGGGTTGCCGACGGGCGCGATGGTCGCGAGCGTGGCGACCGCGCCGGAGTCGGCCCCGACGCTTGAGACCTTGTTGAGGCTCGCGTCCACGACGTAGAGCAGTCGGCCGTTGACCGCGACGCCGAAGGGGTTCGAGACGCGCACGTTATCCGCGAAGTCCGGACGCGGCGCGGCCTCGTAGTCCGCGAAGTTCGCGACCAGTTCGACGGAGAGCTTTCCGCCGCCGCCCGAGAGCGTGACGATTGCGCCGCCGTTTATGGCCGCGTGGTCGGCGAGCGTGAGCGTCGGCCCCTGCGCGTTCGTCTCGTCGAAGCTCGGCGGGAGCGTGACGGCGAGCACGGAACTCAAGAGCGGCGAGGAGGGGTTCGGGTTCGGCTTCTCCGTGCCGGGCGCGGGGCCCGCGAGCGTCGCGTCGCCGCCGCCGATGACGACGTAGAGCGTGTTGCCTTCGAGCGCGATGTCCGAAGGCCCGGAAGGCCCGCCGTCCGCCGCGCTCATGCCAGCGGGCAGCCCGTCGAGCACTGTGCGGCGCTCGTGAGTCTTGCGGTCTATGAGCGAGAGGCGGCCCTTGTTCGGGCCGTCTCCCCCTTCGGCGACGATGAGGTTGCCCCTCGGCGTCAAGACTATCTTCGCGGGAGCCTTGAGCCCGCCCGCGAAGACCGAGACAGACTGTGCGCGCGTGTCCGCGGCGAGCAGCGTGCGCCCTTCAAGGGCGAGACGCAGACGGACACGCTCGCCGCGATAATCGGCAAGGAGCCGCCGCCGCTCGCTCGATACAGGGCGGACGCGCCCGAGTCGCTCGAATGGGTCGTGACGAAGGCGCTGACGAAAGACCTCGACGGGCGATACCAGACCGCGAAGGAGATTCTGTCAGACCTCAAGCGCCTGAAGCAGCAGTTGGAGTTCGCGGCCGAGGCCGAGCGCGCGGCGGCTCGACGAGCAGCGTCGTCATGCTCGGCGGCTGGCGCTAAAGGGCCGACTCGGCGCTGAGGCCACCCGCACACGGCTGTTGCGTGTCGCGGCCTTTCTTTCCGAGAACGCGTCGGGGTAGAATGGCGTATCAGTTGACGTGGGAGTCTTGAGACACACCGGAGACTTACAGATGAACTTCCGAATCGCAAACGACGCGCGCCCGCAGGTAAAGGCGCTGCTGGTGGCGGCCGCCCTCAGTCTCGCGCTCTGGTTCATTCCTTACGCGTGGGTTCTCTCGTACCCGTTCCAGCTCTTCGTCACCTTCATACACGAAGGCGGGCACGCGCTGGCCGCCGTGCTGACGGGCAACTCCGTCCAATCTTTGAGCGTGTCGCTCGATACGAGCGGGCTCACGGAGACGCTCATACCGCAGGGCGGCTTCTTCTCGCGCATGCTGATTTCGAGCGCGGGCTACGTTGGAGCCATCGCCTTCGGCGCGCTGCTGCTCTGGCTCGTGCGCAAGCGCGTGAAGGCGCGTTTCGTCCTCGTCGGCTCGGCCGTGCTGATCGCGGGGCTCACGGGAGTCTTCGGCTTCCTCGTGCCGCTGACGAATCTCTCCTTCAGCCCGTTCACGGTCGTCTCGGGCGCGCTGATAACACTGGGCCTGCTCGCCTCCGCGAAGTACCTCGGCCCGCGCGCGCGTAACTTCCTCGTGAGCTTCCTCGCAGTCCAGTGCGTGCTCGACGCGCTCTTCAATCTGCGCGACCTGCTCTACCTCTCCATCGCCACGGACGCGCCGACCGACGCGAAGAACATGGAAGTGTTGACGGGCGTCCCCTCGATATTCTGGGGGCTCTTCTGGGCGGCGGTCGGGTTCATCATCGTCACGCTCGCGCTCCGCGCCTACGCCGTGGGCAAGGACGCGCCCGGCGTCCAACCAGACCTTCCCTTCGAGGACTCGCCGCTAGAAGTGTGAAAGCGCGGGACGCGTTGGAGACTACACAACAAGGGCCGCCGTGCGCCGCGTCCGTGACGGACGCGCACGGCGGCCCTTCCATTTCCAAGTCAGAAGACTCACCTTCCGAGACTACTCATTCTGAACTTGCTTCGACCGAAGTCGTAACGCTCGGCTCGCTACCCGTGGGCGCGCGTCTAATCCTTCGCTGCCGCGCCGACTGGCGAGCCGCGACCGTCGCGGCCTACGAGGTCGAACTCGGCCGGGTCATACTCAACGTCGCCTCGCCCAAAGGCGGTACCTACCGCGTACGCCGCCCCGCCGACGCATCACTCTCCTACGACGGACACGTCCCACTCCTCGGCGAAGGCCAATGGCGCGCGGGCTTCGCGCGCTACGACGTGCGCTGGTAGAGAACAGAACCGCGAGCGGAAGCCTCGCGGGTGTGCGTTACGTGATGAGGACTTCCCGCGTAACATGCGACCCGCTCGCTACCGCTCGCGGTTCTGTACGTTGCGCGAGGCTCGAAGCGGAGAGCAGCACGAGCGCGAGCCAGATGAGGTCTGCGAGCAGCAGGTGGACTATCTGCAACCAGACGGGCGCGAGCAGCGCCGCGTTCAAAAGCCCCACGCCCAACTGCGCAAAGACCAACGCCACGACCGAAGCGGCCCAACGCCTCACCCAAGCGTCCGCGAAAGACCTTCGCGCGCGTAGAGCGAAGTAGATGAGATAAGCGCCTACCAGAACGGCGAGCAGAGGGTGAAGCTTGTACTGCCGCAAGCTGAAGAGCAGTTGCGCGCTCGGCGAGGTCTCCGGCACGGCGACCGCCTCCGCTCTCTCCGAAAAGAGCGTCGCGCCGAGCGCCGCGACCGCGCCGCTCACGCCTAACGCCAAAGCCGCGACGAGCGCCACGCCCGCGCGCCCGCGCAGTATGTGGCGCAGACGCACGCGCGACGCGCACGCTTCTGTCGCACACCATGCCGTCAGTGCAAGCGCCGCGACGAGCAGGAACGTGTTGACGAGATGAACCGAAAGATACAACGCGCGCGCGACCGAGGCGTTGTCCGCCACGAGGCGCAAGAGCACGAGCCCCGCGCCTATCAACGACTCCGTCACGATGAGAACGCCCGAAGCGACGGCCGCCGCTCGCGCGGGGTGCCCGCGCCTAAACGTTCGGAACGCCCATACGACGAGCACGACGACTAGAAGGAACGCGAGCCCGCTCGTCGCGCGGTGCGCGAACTCTATGAGCGTCTTCGCCTGCGCAGCGTCGGGCAGCATGACCGTGCCGTTGCACAGAGGCCAGTGCGCGCCGCAACCGTCGCCCGAGCGCGACGCGCGCACGTACGCGCCCCAGAGTATTACCGCGAGCGTCAAGGCCGTCACGACCCACGCGTACGCGGCGAAGCGCTTACGGCGCAGGCTCGCGGACTCGACTCCGTTAGAAGGTTCCATGATTGATGAAAGAGGACGTGAAGATTATCCGGCTCTACGCATCGCTGCGCAAACCTTGACGCGACGTTCGGCGCGCGACTCTGAACTCAGCGCGCGGCGAGACGCCATGCGGCCGCTTCGCCCTCGCGACGTATGAGCGCGCTGACTTCCGCGTACGCGGCGGCGTAGAGCGTGCGGGTCTCTTCGGCCGAGGAGGATTGCTGCGTGAGTCGCCGTTCAAGCTCGTCAATCGGAATCCTGCGCGACGCGCCCGAGCGAGCGAGCAGAGGCCCTTCGCCCGCGACGTATGCGGCGAGCCCCTCGACCAGCCAGCGCGGCCCGCGCCCGCAGCCCAACGCTTCGAGCGCCGCGTGTACAAGCTCGTGGCGTGGAGTCGTCGAGAGGATGCCGCGACGTTTGAGAGCGTCGAGCGGCTGAAGCCGCATGCGCCTTCCTTCGGTCACGGCCGCGACCCACGCCGCCTCGCCCGTCGCGCCGACGAAGTCGCCCGTCGTCTCGTAGACGAAGACCTCCATCTCCGGCAGGACGGCCGCGAGCGAAGCGCGCTCGACCCGCCGCACAACATCCGCGCGCGCCGCTTCCAACGCGCGAAGGAACGACTCGGCATCCCTGCGCGTGATACGCATGGGATAGCTCAAACGAAAATGCTCGCTCGAAAGAAGCGCGCGGCCGCGTCCCGCCTGAAAGGTCTCGGGACGCAGACTCGCCATCTGAAAACTCGCGCGTTGAAAGACCGCGCGCTGCTCTTCGTCTCCCGACACCGCTAACGCATTGCTTAACGTCAAAGATGATGCCGGACGAGTCCACGAAGCGCCGCCTTCATCAACGCCCGGACTCGCGACGCGCGCGTCGCTTGCGCCGACGGTCGTGCCCGGAAAGTATCGGCCGAGAATCTGCCGATAACCCACGCCGCGCGAGGCGGAGACGTGCGCGCCCGCCTGACAGAGGCCGAGGCCGTGGCCGAAGCCGCTCCCACGGAAGACGAAGGATGAGCCCGCGCGCGCGACCTCGAAGCGAGAGCTTTTGAGCACGTTCCAGCCGAGCGTGCGGCCGACGATTATCTTGAAGTCCCAACCGCGCAAGTACCGACGCCGCTCGCCTTCGAGCGAGACGACTTCGGCGCGGCCCGTCTGGTCGCGTCGCTCGACGCGCACCGCGTCGAGCCGCGAGCCAACGTCGCTGCGCTCATCCGCTCGCAGCGCGCGAAGTAGCTGCGCGGAAGTTATAACGTCCGTCCAGCGCTCTTCGAGCGCGTCGCATGCCTCGTCGCGAACGCCGTGCAGGTGCGCGGGCGCGTCGCGCTCGCCCCAGAGCTTCGCAACGTCCGCAGTGCGCCCGCCGCACGCGGCGCTGAAGTAGACTTCGGCCGTGCGACCGCGCGCGTCGCGCAGAACCTCGCCCGCGGTCTCTTGCACCGCGCGCCGCGCCAGCGCGTAGAACTCGGGCCGCGCGGACTCGTCGCGCACGGGGAGAAAGCGTTGGCAGTGTGTCGTGTCGCAGAGGTCGAAGCGGTCGCGCGCGTGGCGTCGCAGATTCTTGAGGGCGTACGTGCGCGCGACGACGGCGAGAGCCTTGAGCGCTTCGGGCTCCGACTCGACGCTGCCCTCTGCGGCTAACACGCCGAAGACGTAGTCTTCGAGCGGGAGCGAGAGCGTAGCGTCGCCGCGCGTCAGACGCACGCGCACCTTAGCGCCGCTCTCGTCGGCGTCGTCCGCGTCGCCGTCGGCGTTCGGTTCTTCGTCGGAGCTTGAAGGCGAGGCTTCCGAAGATTCGTCTTTGTCGGAGGTCGTCCGCGCGAGTTGCGTTCCGCGTGTGCGCGAGAGCGCGGACGCGTAAGCCTCGAAGACGGGACGCGCGAGTTCGGCGGCCTCGGCTCCGCGCGAGTGTTTGAGGAAGACGAGGACTGCGAGGCGCACGGCGTCGGGCGGCGCGGCGTCGGCGGGCGAGACTGTTTCGTCCTGCCTGCTCTCGCCCGCGGCGAAGCCCACGAACCACCCCTGCGAGTGCCAGTCGTCGAGCGGCGTCGAAGTCCCAGTCTTGCCGAAGACGTACAGGGAGAGCGTCGCGAGCCCCGCGCGCGCGGCCGTGCCGTATGCGACCGCGCCTCGCATACCTGTGAGCAAGAGAGAGCGGTAGGCGGTCTCCACTTCGACGCGCGCGCGCTCCGTGGGCTCGAAGCCTTCGGCGGGCGCGCGTCTCGGGACGAGCAGGCGTCCGCCGTTGAAGAGCGCGGCGTATGCGGTCAAGAGCTGCGCGGGCGTTACGCGAAGCTCTTCGCTGTCGCCGAGCATCTCGGGCACACCGGGCCGCTCGCGCGGTAGCTGACCCGCGGACTCGCGCTCCGAGCCGCCGCGCGTCTGCGCGCCGAAGCCGAAGGAGGTGAGAGTGCGCGTGTATGCGTCGGGGTCGAGCGCGAGCGCCGCGTTGGCGAAGAAGTAGTTGCAGGAGTTTGCGAGCGCCTGCGCGGGGCCGAAGGGCGTTGCGTAGCGCGGGTGCGAGCAAGTTATCTTGAAGCCGTCCTGCTTGTAGCGGCGGCGGCACATAATGCGCTTGCCTTCGTCGAGCGAGCCTGTGCG
>JBJMGR010000253.1:0-6838 GCA_045807805.1 Pyrinomonadaceae bacterium
GACGCCGCCGAGCGTGAAGACGAAGTCGAGCGGCGCGCGCGTCAAGGTGGGCAGGCGCTCGATCTCTTCGCGCGCGATTGTGCCGCCCGTAACAGTGCGCGTCGTGTCGATGGCGGGCGCTTCCGCGTCGCTCACGATTGTCTGCTCGACCTCGACGCCCGCGGGCTTGAGCTTGAAGTCGAGGCGCACGCTCTGTCCCGCGATTGTTTGAACGTCCGCGCGCGCTTCCGTCGCAAAGCCCGCGGCCTCCACCCGCAGAGTGTACGCGCCGGGCTGAAGCTCCACGAGACGGTAGCGCCCTTCGGCGTCGGTCGACGCCGCGCGCACGGACTTGGTCGAGACGAGCGTCGCCGTCACCTTCGCGCCCGTCAAGGCCGCGCCGTTCTGGTCCGAGACCGTGCCAGCGAATGAAACGTCGTCGAGGTCTTGCCCGCGCGCGGCCGTAGCGGCGAAGAGGCAGAGCGCGGCGATGGCAGAGACTTTGAAGATTGAGACGAGAGGGCGCATGTGTTCAGTCTCCCTGCGGCGCGTGCGTAAGGAGGAGAACGCACGCGCCGCCCCGCGCGCACGGGCAGGCGAGAACGTTGAAACCCGGCGCGCGGAAAGAGGCATGAGAGCCCTGCTGTATGGGCTCGGACGCTCTTTATGTTCGGATGAATCGGGACGCCCCCTGGCGGGGTGAGGCGTGCTTGCTGTCCCCTTGTGGTTTGGCGGGCGCGCAATGTATCACCGCGAAGGCCCGCGCGCAAGAACTATTTTCAGTCGGAAAAACTATTTCCGTCGAGGTGTATTTCCCGCGACGCCGCGCGCTCTGTTACGCCGACCGTGATTCGCGCGCGACGCCCTTCCGAGGCGCGCGAATCACGATTGATGCGCGAAGCGTCGCCGGGACTACTGCCTCCCGCACGCCCCGGACGAACGCGCGCGAACAGAATCAATAAGGGCACGCCCTTTTAAATTCAGGAGAAAAAAATGTTCCCGACCCGTTCCCTCCACGCGGCACACGTGTGCCCGCGCGCGCTCAAAAGCGCAAAGCTTACTTTCGCACTACTTCTCTTCGCGCTCCTCGTGGCCTTCGCCGCGCCCGCGCATGCTCAGACCGCGACCGTCTTCGGCTCGCTCTCGAACTTCGACGTAGTCAACGACACGGAGCACGAGGCACACGGCTTCGAGATAGAGCTTGAAGGCTTGCACCCCGAAGACGTTTACTACACCTTCGGCTCGCAGCGTTACGGCGCGCCGCAGATAGAGGCGACCGCTACGGGGACGCGCGTGCATTGGTCTTCGGCCTACGACCCAGGCTTCCAGCGCTTCACGCGTACGACCGTCGCGCACGCTTCGGGCACGCCCTTCGCGGGCTCCTGCTATCAGTGGGGCTCAAACTACGACGCGAGCGGCTGCGAGCACTTCGGCGTCTCGCTTCGCGCGAACGCGCTGAAGACGACCTACCGCTGGCTCGTCGAAGACGCGACAGTGCCCGGCACGCTCGTAGCCTTCGACCCGCCCGTCGCCATCCCCGCGCCGACCTACATCGTCGTGCCGCCCGTCGCGGCGGGTGAAGCGCCCGAGCTTGCCGCCGAGATAGAAGCGCCCGAGGCTCCCGAAGCTCCCGAGCTATACGGCGACGCGCAGTGGGTCAAGGTCTTCAAGACGGAGTTGCAGCGCGAGGTCACGCTCGACGAGCTGATGAGCGACAACGCGATAGTTCCGCAGGACGCGGCGCACGCCGAAGTCTCCTGGGAAATCTTGCAGGCCGACCCGCCGTCCAACGGCAGGCAGAAGCGCGGGCGCAGCCGCAATCAGGGCACGATAGGCGCGGGCACGCGCGCCATCGTCAGGCGCTATGAGATTTTCCGTTACACGGGCGCATACGACCCCTTGACGCACGAGGCTCTGTGCGCGGACGTATTGTGCAGCGCGCCCGCCGACGGAGAGGTCGGAGACTTCGTCGGCGCGCAGATGGCGGCGGCGAACGTCGGCGTCCCTTCGTTGACGGTCTCGACGGCGGGCGGCGGACGAGTCTCCTCGTCCGACCGCATCATAAGCTGCGGCAGTAAGTGCGCGGCCTCTTACGACATGAATGCGCAGGTGACTCTGACGGCGAGCGCGAACTCCGGCTCGGTCTTCACGGGCTGGACGGGCGCGTGCGCGGGGCAGGGGGCCAACTGCACTCTGAGCGTCAACGATGCCCTGTCGGCTACGGCGAGCTTCGCTTCGCTCTTCAACCTCGTGGTTAAGACCGCTGGCTCGGGCTCGGTCGTGAGCGCGCCCGCGGCGATTGACTGCGGCAAGACCTGCTCGGCGAAGGTCACGCAAGGGACGCGCTTGACGCTCACGGCCGCGCCAGCGACCGGACAGAAGTTCACGGGCTGGGGTGGCGCGTGCTCGGGAACGGCGCTCACGTGCAGCGTCGTCGTCGGCAAGGACACGCAGGTACAGGCCAACTTCAAGTAAGGCAAAAGCAGAACCAACCGTGAGCGGTAGCGAGCGGGTCGCAAGTTACGCGGAGAGTCTTCAACGCGTAACTTGCGACCCGCTCGCTACCGCTCGCGGTTCTGTTCGCCGTCAACCGAACCGTCGGGTCTTTAGGTCTGGCAAAGTGGCAGGGAATCTGATAGGCTGTGGCCCCTTTCAATCAATGGCGGCGGCCGATGCCGCGAAACAAGCGTCTCGGACTAACGTCTCGAAAGCCCCTTTGAAGTAGCTCCTGCGCGCACCTCAAGCGCGCCATCGTCCTGGCCCGTCTACAGGCGGGGCTGCTCTCTCTGCTCGCACGAAATCTCGACGGCGTCATCTGACCGGGTGAAAGGCGCGCCCGCTCGCCCACTCTGCCTACGGGTGATTGCCGTCACGGCCTTCAACCGAACTCTTCTGGAGGGAGAAATATGCGCAAGAGCCTGCTTACGGGGTTGCTGGGTGTCGCCCTTTTAACCACCCCCGTTCTCTTCTCAACCAAGTCAAACGCGGCGAACCCACTCCGCGGTAGAATGCCCGCCGCCGCGCCCGCCCTGCCCCGCACACGTCCCGCACCTCTCCCGAACTACGACATACGCCTCGCCGGACACGGCGAGTTTGCCGACACGGACGTTAGCTCGACCGCGAGCGCGCAGAGAGCAGTCGCGAGCGCGAGCGCGCCGGTTAAGTCGCGCGCCTCTGCGGTCGAGAGTTTCCGCGCGGGCCTCGGTGCAAAGGCGGCCGGGCACCTGCGCGCGCAGGTCAACGAGTCGGGCGCGATGAAGAACTTCTTCATCGAGGGCGCTGCGCTCTCAGCGCCGCAGTCAGACATGCCCGACAACGTCGCGCGCGGTTTCCTGAAAGGCCGCGCATCCCTCTTCGCTTTGACGGAGGCGGGCGTCGCCGGACTCAAGATGAATCGCGAGGACAAAGACGAGGGCACGACCTTCCTCGACTATACGCAGACCGTCTCGGGCATAAAGGTCTTCGAGGGCGACGTGCGCGTGGCGGTGGGCCGCGCGGGCGAAGTCCTCTCAGTCCGCGAAGGCTTCCTCGTCAACGGTCAGAAGGTCGGCGCGACGCCCGCTCTGAGCGAGGTGGAGGGCATCGCGCGCGCCTTCGGGCACATGGGCCGCACCGTCATCCCGTCCTTCGCCGAGACGCGCGCGCGCACGATGAAGGCCGACAGCTCCGAGTTCGCGAACCCCTTGGACTCGAACCTTGAGAACGTGCTCTCGGAGCTTAACGTCGTGCGCGTCGGCGACGCGGCGCGTCTGGCCTGGCACGTCACGGCCGAGGTCGGCCCCGAAGAGTGGTACGACGTAACGGTTGACGCGAACACGGGCGAACTGCTCACGCGCTACAACCTATACGTCTTCGAGGCGCAAGGCACCGTCTATACGGAAGACCCGGACGCGGGCGCGCGAGCACTCGTCTCCTTCGTCGGCGACACGACCATCAACACCGCCGCGGGCTGGATGGGGACTTCGACCGTGACTACGGGGAACAACGTCGAGGCTTATCTCGACACGAACGCCGACAACGCGCCCGACGCGAACAACACGACGGGCCTCTCGAACGGCCACGCCTTGGCGCCCGACCAGAATTTCACCTTCCCGTTCTCGACCGCCGTTGACCCGCGCACGCAGCAGGCTGCGGTCGTGACGAATCTCTTCTACTACAACAACATCATGCACGACTTCTCCTACGGCCTCGGCTTCACGGAGAGCGCGGGCAACTTCCAGACGAACAACTTCGGGCGCGGAGGCACGGGCAACGACTCCGTGCGCGCGGAGGCGCAGGACGGCTCGGGCACGAACAACGCGAACTTCGCGACGCCGCCCGACGGACAGCGCCCGCGCATGCAGCAGTACCTCTTCACCGCGCCCAATCCAGACCGCGACAGCTCGGTCGATTCGGACGTGGTCTTCCACGAGTACGGCCACGGCATCTCGAATCGGCTCATCGGCAACGGCTCGACCGCCTTGGGCGGCACGCAGTCGGGCGCGATGGGCGAGGGCTGGAGTGACTACTGGGCGACGACCATCAACAACGACGGCGTGATGGGCGAGTACGTCACGCAGAACACGACGCGCGGCATACGTCGCGCGGCCTACACCGTCCCGGCCGCGGCAGTCCACGACTCTTACGCGGACGTTTGCACGCCCTCCTGCGAAGTACACAACGACGGCGAGGTCTGGGCCGCCGCGCTCTGGGACTTGCGCACGCAACTCGGCAAGACCATCACCGACCGCATCGTTCTCAACGGCATGAAGTTCACGCCGACGCGCCCCTCGTTCCTGAACGCGCGCGACGGCATCATTCAGGCCGACCAGAATTTGTTCGGCGGCGCGAACCGCTGCGCCATCTGGGCGGTCTTCGCGCGCCACGGCATGGGCGTCTCTGCCGTGGGCAACGATGGCACGACGCACACCGCCGCGACGAACGTCCCCTCTGACTGCGGCGGCACGTGCACGTTCTCCATCAGCCCGACGAGCGCATCTGTCGCGGCGGCGGGCGGCACGGGCACGGTCGGCGTGACGGCGACGGCGGGCTGCACCTGGTCGGCCATTAGCAACTCGGCCTTCATCACAGTGACGGGCGGCGCGAGCGGCACGGGTAACGGGACGGTCTCCTACTCCGTCGCGGCCAACACCGCTACGACTTCGCGCAACGGTACTATCACTATCGCGGGTCAGACGTTCACGGTGACGCAGGCGGGCACGACGGGCGGCGGAGGAACCGAGTTGATTGTGAACCCAGGCTTCGAGGCGGGCACAGCGCCCTGGGTGGCTTCGGGTCAAATCACGTTCAGCCAGGGCACCTTCCCGCACACGGGCACGAACTACGTGATCGTCAACGGCGTCAACAGCTCGACGGGCACCATCTATCAACAGGTGACGATTCCGAGCGGCGGCGCGAATCTGAACTTCTGGCTGAACATCTCCACGCAGGAGGCCGCGGGCGCGGCGGTCTTCGACCGGCTCTTCATCGAGGTGCGCAACACTTCGGGGACGCTCCTTGCGACGCTCGCGACCTTCAGCAACCAGAACGCGGGCACGGCCGGAGTCTACGTGTTGAGGGGGCCGTACAATCTCAGCGCCTTCGCGGGCCAGACCGTGCGCATACAGTTCCGAGGCACGAACGACGTTACGCTGCCGACGAACTTCCGCATTGACGATGTCTCGGTCAAGTAGAAAGTCAGAACCGGGAGCGGTAGTGACCGGGTCGTAGTTCCGAGAGACATACGAATCTCGGAGCCGCTACCCGGTCACTACCGCTCCCGGTTCTGACTTAAGACAAGCGCGGCCTTCATCAACGGTTGATGAAGGCCGCGCTGTTTTCCGACTTAACTTCTGCCTTCTCTCACGGTCGGGCTTCTGACTTTACGACCAGCAGTGTCGCGATGTATTCGCCCGCTCTAATCTTCCGATTGCTCCGCGGGTACGGGCTCAACGCCGTGAGTTTCACAACGTAGCGACCATATCTGCCTTCGGCCGCGCGCTCAGGGCTCGCGTTCGTATTCAAGCTAAGAATCGTCCCGCGCCTTCCGCCCTTCGCGATAGCCTCGATCAAAACCTCTGCGTTCCCGGCCCACACGCACTCGACGCCCGTGGGGCAGCGCGAGTCCGACGCGACCTTCACGAACCTGAGGCGCAAAGTCTCTCCCCCGAGCCTCAACGTCCGGCCGACCTTAATCTTGAACTCGCGGCCGACTCGCGCCGCCTGCGTCGCGTTCACACGACGCGGCGGCGCCGCGACCGATTCGACCGACCCGCCGAGCAGCGCGACGCTCATCAAGGCGAGAAACGTTAAGCGATGTAAAGAGAGTCGTGTCATAACACTTCGGTTGATGAGCGACGTGCCGGCTATGTTGCCAGTAAAGGCGTCTTTATGATTGACCCTTTCCGGGACGGATTCAGAGTAAGGCTTCTCTTCGTCTTCACTCGTCGGGCGATTCGGCGGCCATGCGTTCGAGTTCGAGCGTCATGCGGAGGCGCGTGAAGGCTTCGCGCGCCTCGCGCCAGAGCTTACGGCCGCGCTCACCGTCGCCGTGCCGTAGCTCGTGGCGCGCCCAGTCGCGCAGAGTCCTCGCGCGCTCGGCCTCCATCTGTATGCTCGTGAAGACGGTGAGGCTCTCGGCGAAGCAGCCCGGCGCGTCCATCTCGCGCCCGTCGTACATGGCAGGCGAGCCCGAGCGCGAAGCGACGAGCCCGAGCGCGCGCCACGCTTCGGCGACGTGCTCCTGATTCTCTATCTCGCGCCCCAACTCCAGAGCGCGCCGCGCGGCCGCCATCGCCTCTTCGAGTCTGCCCTGACCGACGAGAGCCTCCGAGAGAAAGCGGAAGTTCTCAGAGAGACCCACGTAGCCCGCGGCCGTGCC
>JBJMGR010000254.1:0-15639 GCA_045807805.1 Pyrinomonadaceae bacterium
GATGATCATCTGCTGCCTGTGCGCGCGCCACCATGCGAAGATTCCTATCCCCGCCACTCCCGCGCCGAGCATGAAGACCGCGAGCAGCGCCACGAGCCAGAGGCCGCGCCTACTCTTTCGCACGACGGGCGGGGTCGCGAGCGGCGAGGTCTGCTGGAAGCTGACGAGCGGCGGCTGGTACGAGGTCGGCTGTTGGAAGGCGGGCGACGACTGCCGCTCGCCGACCGGCTCTGTGCCCGCGCGCACCGGCGAAGTGTGCACGGACTCCGGCGCTTGCGGCTGAGTCCGGCTGTCGCCGAGAAGCTGCGTCGTAGCCTCTCCGCTCGAAGCGACAACGGCCGCGCCGCACTGGCGGCAGAACTGCTGCCCCTCGAAAAGCTCCGCGCCACAAGTTTGACAACGCTGATTCATAAGAAGAAGGGTCTGGGTGCTGGTCAAAACCAAAACCTAAAACACAGAACCCAGAACCCTCAGCTAAACATCGGCTGCCCGTGCGAGTCGCCGGGGCGGAAGCTTTCGATTGAGCGGTAACGCTCGTCGAAGGTTCGGTTGAGGTCGTCGGCCGCGCTCTCCAACTCCGACGCAGCCTGCTTGAGCCCCTCCGCGGTCGAGCCCTTCTGGGAAAGCTCTCGCGCGAGCGTCTCCAAACGCTCGACCTTCTCGACGAGCGCGAGGTCGAAGCTGTAGATGGCGTCGAGCTGCGGCTCCTCAATCTTCACCGCGTCGAAGAAGCCCGCGTAGCCGTAAGAGGCGAAGCGCACGCGGTTCTCTATCTGGTCAAACTTCTTCAAGACGCGGTCTACGGGGCCGACCTCGAAGAGGCGGCCCGTCGAGGAAAGCTCGCGCATAGTGTCGTTCAAAGGCTGCTTCGCGGCGCGCAGGCGCTCCGCTAAATGCTCGCGGTGCAGCTTGTCCGCGTCGCGGCGGCGCTCTTTAGCGACGTAGCCGGAGTAGCCCGGAATCTTGTCGCTCAACCTCTCAAGCCAGTTTCGCTGGTCGCTCATCGGCTGTTATCTCCAAAGGTTTCGGTTGCTGACTCCCCGGTCTCTGTACGTCGCGGAGGGCCGGAGGGTTCGTGCCAATGGATTCTAACACCGTGCGGCGCGGAGATAGTAGTTGCGCCGAAAACGCGCCGACGACTATTATACTTGCCGTCCGATACTCCCGAGCCGTAAAACAACTTCAAGGAAGAACATGAGCGCAGAAACGGAACACGCGAACCCCGCGCAAGCGCCCGAGGGAAAGTACGTCTACTGCATCATCGAGTCGAAGCAGCAGCGCAGCTTCGGCCCGATAGGCATCGGCGGACGCGGCGACGAGGTCTACACAGTCCACCACGACGGGCTGGCCGCGGTCGTCTCGAACACGCCCATACAGGTCTACGACCCGACGCGCGAGAACGTCTTCGCGCACGAGCAGGTCAACGAGACCGTGATGCGCGAGTTCACCGTGCTGCCGATGGCCTTCGGCGTGCTCTTCCGCACGCAGGACGACATCATGGAGTTGATGCGCGGCACCTACGACGCACTGCGCGACGTGCTGGCGAAGATGGCGGGCAAGGTCGAGTTCGGCCTGAAGGTGAACTGGGACAGGGAGCGCGTCATCGCCGAGTTGGAAGAGGAGAGCGAAGAGATACGCAACCTCAAGGAGCAGATAACCTCGCGCGGCACGGGCTCGACATACTTCGCCCGCATGCAACTCGGCCGCCTCATCGAGACGGCCATGACCGAGCGCTCCGACGCATACGTACGTGAAATCTACTCGGGCCTGCGCGACACGGCCGTCGCCTCGCGCGCCAACAAGCCCATCGGCGACAAGATGATTATGAACGCGGCCTTCCTCATCGAGCGCGACCGCGAACAGGAGTTCGACTCGAAGGTCAAGGAGATTGCCGCCCGCTACGAGGGCAAGCTCTCCTTCAAGTACACAGGCCCCTGGCCGCCCTACAACTTCGTCCACATACGTCTGAAGCTCGAACGCGGAGAAGGCGCCGCCTGACTTCACCGCCGGGAAAATATTTCGCGACGGAGGTTAGCACCATGACCGATGAAGAACGGCAGCGCACGATGGATTTCATCCTCCAACAGCAGGCGCAGTTCACCGTGGGGATGCAGAAACTCGAAGAGCGGCAAACGCAGCTTGCTGAACAGCAGTCGCAGCTCACCGCCGACGTGCGAAGAACGACCGCCGGCCTTGATCGGCTTGAGCGGATTGTCGTTCTGATGGCGCAGCAGTTCCGGCGCGAGCGCCGCGACCTGCGTGAGCGCATTGCCGCGCTCGTTGACGCGCAGGTGAAGACGGAAGAGATTACCCGCCAGAACAGCGAGGCAATCCGCGCGTTGACGAAGGGCGCGGACGAAAGGAATGGCGGCGGGAACGGGGATGCCTCCTGACACGCCTAGCCGAGCCGATCCCAGTTCGTCAGACTTCTAATCATCATGTTCCTGATTGACGACATACTGCTCGCGCCCGTCAACGGCTTCAAGTTCATCATGAAGCAGATTCAGCAGCTCGCCGACAAGGAGTTGAACGACGAGTCTGTTATCAAGGAGCAGTTGCTTGAGTTGCAGATGCGCCTTGAGCTTGAGGAGATTTCCGAGCACGACTACGCCGAGGCCGAGCGCGAGCTGTTCGCGCGGCTGCGCGCGATAAAGGCCCGCCAGCTCGAAGCGCTCGGGCAGGTTCACACGGCCGACTCCTCCTCGATGGTCATCGAGTCGGGCGGCGACGACGACGGCGCGGACTTCTACGAACCCGGCGGCGGCCGCTAGAGCGTGCGCGGGAGGCTTCCGGTTGGCGACAAAGGGCAGCGCGAAGAAGGGCCGACGAGCGCACACGCCCACCGCCAAGAAGACGCGCGCCAAACTCACCGCGCAACTTCCCGAAGAGTTTCCCACAACGCGCTATATCTTCTTCGGCGGCAAGGGCGGCGTCGGCAAGACGACCGCCGCCGCGTCGGCCGCGCTCTCGCTCCTCGACTCAGCGCGCGCGGGCGAGCGCATACTCCTCTTCTCGACAGACCCCGCTCACTCACTCTCCGACAGCTTAGGCTGTGAAGTCGGCGACCGCACGCTTGAAGTCGCACGCAAAGGCAGAGGCGCCCATGCTCCGCGACTCTTCGCGCGAGAGATGGACGCGGCGCGCGCGCTCGAAGAGTTCAAGACGAAGCACCGCGCCGTGCTCGCCGAGATAGCCGACCGCGGCACGATACTCGACGAGGCGGACATAAACGACCTGCTCGACCTCTCGCTCCCCGGCATGGACGAGGTGATGGCGCTCTTCGAGCTGAGCGAGGTGGAGCGCTCAGGGAGTTATGTGCGCGTCATCGTTGACACCGCGCCCTCGGGCCACACGTCGCGGATGCTGCGTCTGCCCGCGGTCTTCTCGCGCTGGGTCGGCGCGCTCGACGTGATGTCGGAGAAGCATCGTTACATGGTCTCGCACTTCGTGCGCGGGCGCGCCGTGCGCGCCGACGAAGTAGACCTCTTCCTGCGAGACCTCTCCGAACGAGTCGAGGCCGTGCGCTCGATGCTCTTCGACGCGGCGCGCGCGAGCTTCGTGCTCGTCACCATTCCGGAGGCGATGGCCTTCGAGGAGAGCACGCGCTACTTCAAAAGCTTGCGCGAAGAGGGCGTGCCCGTCACCGACCTGGTCGTCAACCGCGTCGAAGGCGAACACGGGCGTTGCCCCTTCTGCCGCGCACGCGTTTCGATGCAAGCGCGCTGGCTCGTCGAGCTACAACGCGAATTCAAATCCCTACGACAACATCACGTCCCACTCTTCCCCGCCGAGGTTCGCGGCCCCCGCGCGCTGCGCGAGTTCGCGCGCGTGGCGTGGCAGACTCAAAAGGCAAAGGATGAAGGCGGAAGGCGGAAGGCGGAAGGAAATGCTGTTAAGGATAAAGGAAAAGCCGTTGAAGATTCGTCTTCAGTTCGTTCTTCATCCTTCATCCTTCCGCCTTCATCCTTTCCCCTTGCGCCGAAGCGTCTCGTAATCTTCGGCGGAAAGGGTGGAGTCGGTAAGACTACGGCGGCGGCGGCGTACGCGCTCGCGCTCGCGGAGTCATCGGATAAGCTGCGCGTGCTGCTCTTCTCGACAGACCCGGCGCACTCTCTGTCGGACAGCTTCGGCGAGCGAGTGGGCGAGATGCGTCGGGGCGTGGCGGGCGTCGCCAATCTCGACGCGAGGGAGGTTGACCCGGCGGCGCGCTTCGAGGAGTTGAAGGAGCGTTACCGCCGCTGGACGGACGAGCTTTTCGACTCGCTCGGGGGCGGCTCGCGCTTCGAGGTCAAGTTCGACCGCGAGTCGATGCGCGAACTCGTCTCGCTCGCGCCGCCCGGTATGGACGAGATTGCGGCGCTCTCGGCCGTGAGCGACCTTATAGACGCGGGGGAGTATTCGACAATCGTCCTCGACACAGCGCCGACCGGCCACCTGCTCCGCTTTCTCGAACTGCCCGAGGTCGCGCTCGCGTGGGTTCGCACTTTCATCAAGCTGCTACTCAAGTACAGGAACGTGGTACGCTGGAACGGGGTGGCCGAGGAGTTGGTAGCGCTCTCGAAATCAATCAAGCGCGTCGCGGCGCTGATGTCCGACTCTGAGGCTTGCGAGTTCGCGGGCGTCGCAATCCCTGAGCGCATGAGCCTCGAAGAGACTCTGAGACTCGCCGAGAGTCTCAAGCGTTTGAAGGTTCCGATGCGCAGTCTGCTTGTCAACAACGTCGTCACTCAAGAGGCCGCGCGCGCGTGCGACTTCTGCGCCGCCCGCCGACGCGCGCAGCGGCGCGTGATTGAAGAGTTCCGGCGTGCCTTCGCAAAGGGCGTGGAGATCTACACCGCGCCGCAGCACGCCACCGAGGTGCGCGGGCGCGCGTCGCTCGAAGCTCACTTCGAGAGCTGGCGCAGGCTCGACTGAGTGCGTATAAGACTTTGGTGAAGAAGGACACTTCGACGGACGGGCGCGTGGCAAAGTCAAAGACAGACGCGAGCGTTGAGAGAAAGGACGAAGGCGAGGGCGCGCTCTACGTCTACTGCGTCGGCGCGCGCGACGAACTCGCGCCGCTCTTCGACGGCGAGTTGCCGGACGCGATGGAGGGCGGGCGCGGGTTGGAGATGGTCGAGCGGGAAGACCTCGCGGCGGTCGCGTGCGCCGTCCCGCTCAAGGACTACGGCGAGGGCGCGTTGGAGCTTAAGCTCGCGGACGCCGCGTGGACTGCGACGCGCGCACTCAGACACGAGCGCGCGGTCGAGCACTTCGCGCGGCGCGCGACGGTCGTGCCGCTCCGCTTCGGCACTATCTACCTTCGGCGCGAGAACGTCGCGCGCATGCTCGAAGAGAGGGGCGCGCAGTTGCGCCCGACGCTCGCGAGACTTGCGGGGCGCGAGGAGTGGGGCCTGAACGTCTACGTCGAGCGCGCACGTTTGCGCGAACAGGTCGCATCGTTGAGCGAGCGTCTGCGAGAGATGGAGACGGCCGCCGCCGCCGCGCCGCCCGGCCGCGCGTACCTCCTTCGGAAGAAGGTTGACACGCTCCGCGACGAAGAGACGCGCGCGGAGACTCGTCGCGCGGCCGCGTCAATCGAGGGCGAGCTTGCGTCCGTCTGCGACGGAGCGGCGCGACTGCGCGTGCTCAAGGACGAGGCGGGCGAGCAGGGCGAACTCATCGCGCGGCTCGCCTTTCTAGTCCGACGCGAAGGCTTTGAAGAGTTCCGCGCGGCGGCCGAGCGGCTTGCGGAACGATACACGCCGCTCGGCTTCCGCTTCGAGCTGACTGGGCCTTGGCCCGCGTACAACTTCGCCGCCACGAACGAAGAGACCAACAATGGTTGACGAAGAGTTAGAGATTGACGAGGACGACGAGCTGTCGCTGTTGGAGACGCTCGACCACGTGCTCGACCGGGGGCTCGTCATCGCGGGCGAGGTGACGATTGCCGTCGCGGACATAGACCTCGTATATCTCGGGCTGAACCTCCTGCTCGGCTCGGTCGAGTCGGTCAACCGCGTGCTCGGCACGCGCGAGCGGCGCATGGAGCTTCTCGGCGCGGGCTTTCGACGCGGCGACGCGACGCGCGAGGGCGTCGAGACACAAAAGGACGCGGGAGACCCGGCGACCGAAGGTTGATGAGATTCTACGTGTACTGCCTGAGCGACGAGTTGGCCGACGCGCCGGTCGAAGAACTGACGGGCGTGGGCGGCGCGCGTGTGCGCATGCTTCCGTTCGGCAACTTGTCAGCGGTCGCGAGCGAGTTCGAGGCCGAGCGCGTCGCGGTCACGCGCGAGAACCTGCTCGCGCACAATCGCGTCAACGCGCACGTGCTCGCGCGAGTGACTCCGCTTCCCTTTCGCTTCGGCACGCTCGCGGACGAGGCGCGGCTCTCTTCGTACGTCGCGTCGAACGGGTCGGCGCTCGCCGAAGGATTCGCGCGCGTGCGCGGCTGCGTCGAGATGGGCTTGAAGATAAGACTCGGCGGAGGCGCGGCGGGCGGAGTCGAAGAGTCGGCCGTCAAGGTCGAAGAGGCAGGTGCGACAGAACAGGTGAGTGTCGGGAAAGGGACTGCGTTCCTTCTCGCGAAGCAGCGTGAGCTTCTCGGCGAGGAGTCTTTTAAGGCGCGAGCCGAAGCGGCGGCGGCGCGTGTGACCGAGTGCGTCGAGGGAGTAGCACGCGAGTCCGATGTGAGACTCAGCCCCGAAGGGCCGATAGTGTTGCGCGCGTCGCATCTGGTCTTGCGCGAGAGCGTCTCGGAGTACCGCGCGCGCGCGCGTAACTTGGGCGCGGGGCTCGGCGGGATGCACCTGCTCGCGAGCGGGCCGTGGCCGCCGTACAGCTTCGGCGTGGCGCGCGTCTGACCTCCGTTCTGTTAAAATAGCGCGCGTCCCGGAAACAGTTGTAGACACTTGGCGCTTCAAAGGTTAAGCTTGTGGAGCATCCCCCCGCACCCCCAGCCACGGCTGTAGAGCCGGAGGTCGAGACTGAGCACGCCACTGAGTTCGTCGCGGACTTGCGGCGCGTGGCCGACTCGCTCCCAGAGCGCGTAAATGTTGACGCGCGCTCGATAGAGCAGGGCTTAGCCAAGCTCGTGCTGACTTTGATCGAGTTGATTCGACGCCTGTTGGAGAAGCAGGCCGTGCGAAGGATGGAGGGCGGCGACCTGAGCGCGGAGCAGATAGAGGAGCTTGGCCTCGCGCTCATGAAGCTCGAAGAGAAGATGTCCGAGCTGAAAGGTCAGTTCGGACTTCAGGACGAGGAACTCAACATAGACCTCGGCCCGATTGGAAAGTTGATTTAGAAGCGGTCAGCGCTCAGCACTCAGCTATCAGCTTTTTTCTGACGGCGGCGCGCTCGACCGATGACGAGGCGGCGAAGACGCCGACGGTTCCGGCTGATAGCTGAAAGCTGAAAGCTGACTGTTATTCGGAGAGCGAGATTTGTCTAGCGAGCGACAGAGTTTAATCACGGCGCGTCCGCCCGGCCTTGTGGACGTGCTCGACCGAATTCTTGACAAGGGCCTCGTCATCGCGGGCGACATAAAGGTCTCGCTGGCGAACGTCGAATTGTTGACGCTACAGATTCGCCTGCTCGTCTGCTCAATAGACAAGGCCGAGCAGATAGGCTTGAACTGGTGGCGCTACGACTCGAACCTGACGACGCGCGCAGCGGCGGCCGAGGCCGAGAACGTAGAGCTTCGTGAGCGCCTCGCGACCCTTGAGAGCGAGGTCAGACGGTTGACGCCCGCCGAGTCCGAAGGGGCCGGCGCGGGCAAGAAGGGCCCGAAGGCGCGCGCCTCCGCTCGGAAGGGCGGCGCGCGTAAGGGCGGCAGGAAGCCGCCGTCCTGAAGTCTCCCGCTCCCCGTCCCGCCCGAGGCGGGATAGTCTCCCCTCGTAAAAATAGACGCGTCGCCGGGCCGCCGAGCCCGCGCCGTCGTCGCGCCGCAAAGTTTCAATTTCGGAAGAGAGGAAGCAGACCACATGGCTGTTGAGAGAGCACCCGGCGGAACCAGTCTGATAGACGTGCTCGACCGCGTGCTGGACAAGGGCATCGTCATAGACGCGTGGGTTCGCATCTCGCTCGTCGGCATTGACCTGATCACGGTCGAGGCTCGCGTCGTCGTCGCCTCCATAGACACCTACCTGAAGTACGCGGAGGCCGTCGGCCTGACGCCCGCGGTCTCGCGCCCGGCCATGACGCCCGGCACCGCGGAGCCGCTCGGCGAGGAGACAGGGCGACGCCGCGTCGCGATAGACGTGGACAGGAGCTAAGGGAGAGAAGGCGGAAGGTAGTAGGCAGAAGGCAGTCCGAACAGCCGCGCGTGTCAGGCGTTAACGCTTAAGACGATGCGGCCGCGAGTTCCGCCTACTGCCTACTGCCTACTGTCTTCTGCTTTATGGAGAACCGCCTGGCACAAGACCGGACGACGCAGGACGCCGTCGCCGCCGCCGGGGGCGCGGACGAGCGCGAGTCTCTGCAACGCTACGAATTCCTCTTCGAGATGACGACGCAGCTAATCGCCGCGCAGCACCTCGAAGAGCAGATTTCGCTTGTGCTCGACGCGGTGACTGCCGGGCTCGGCTTCGCGGGCGCGGCCATCGCCCTCATAGACAAGCGCGGCGGCGCGCTGCGTCTGCGGGGCGCGGAAGGCTTCGCCGCAGAGCCCGCGCGCGCAGGGCTCGAATTCCAGCTCGACTCTAACGCGCCGCACGTTCGTGTCGTCCACGACGGCCGCCCCACATGGATAACGCGCGACGGCGAGGACGCCGAAGGCCGCGCCTTCCTCGAATTGACGGGCAGCCCCACAGACCTGCTCGCGCTCCCGCTCTTCGGCGGGCAACTCCCGCCCGAGAAGCACGCCTCGGACATCACGCTCCGCCCCGGCGAAGAGGAGACTCTCTGGCCTCCCACCGCTCTCTGCATGGGCGCGCTCTACGTGGTAGCGCCGCGCGAGCTGCTAGGCTCGGCGCAGACCGAGATGCTCGCGCGATTCGCCGAGCGGGTCGGCGTCATCCTCTCAAGCACGAGCCAGACCGAGCGTCTGTCCGCGACAGTCCGCAAGCTTCAACGCGAGCGGCAGTGGGTCGAATCCATCATGAAGAGTGTGGCCGACCCCATCGTCCTCACGAATATGGACAACGAGATTCTCTTGCAGAATCGGCGCGCCGAAGAGCTGTTCAGCGACCGGCGCGACGCGAGCGAGGGCAAGCGCCGCGCGCTTGAGATGAACGACCTTCTCTTCTCGGCCTACCTTTCGAGCGCGGCCGTCGCGTCGAAGGAGATCGTCGGACGCGACCTCACGCTGGTTGACCCTTTGGAAGGCTCGGACATTCACTTCGAGGTCATCTCCACTCCGGCCTTGAACGCGCGCGGCGAGCGCATCGGCCTCGTCTCAATCTTCCGCGACGTGACAGACCTACGCCGCGCGAACGAAGAGCTTGCGCGAAACTTCATAAAGCTTCAGCAGACCGAGGCGGAGGCCCGACGCGAGCGCGACCGCCTCGACTTGATTCTTGAGAACGTCGGCCACCCCATCGCCGTCTGCGACTCTTCGGGCAAGTTCATACTCTTCAACCGCCGCGCCGAGATTATGTTTCAGGAGCGCGAGGGCGTGCCCGCCTCTTCGCGCCGCGCCGTGCGTAATAATTCGGTCAAGCTCACTTCCTTCATCTCTGCTCTCGCCTCGGGCGCGGAGACGGGCCGTCAGGCCGAGATCGAGTTGATCGACCCGGAGACGGGCGTGGGGCTCCCGATGGAGATAACGTCGGCCGAAGTCCTTGACGCTACGGGACAGGTGACGGCCGTCGTCTCCGTGATGCACGACCTCTCGGAGATACGTGAGCTTGAGCGTCGGCGCGTCGAGCAGCAGCTATTCGAGTCTGAAAAGCTCGCGGCCGTCGGCCGACTCGCCGCCTCCATCGCACACGAGGTCAACAACCCGCTCGAAGCCATCAAGAACTCGCTCTATCTTCTCTCAACGGGCAAGAGCCTTGAGCAGAACTCGCGCTTTCTCGACGTTGCGCGCAAGGAGACCGAGCGCGTCTCGCACATCATCCGCCAGATGCTCGGGTTCGCGCGCCGCTCGGGCGAGGTCGAGTGGGTCGAGGTCAACCAGATAATCGAGGAGACTCTGATTCTCGTCGAGAAGAAGATGAAGCAGACGCGCGTCGAGGTCTCGCGCACGTTCGACGCGAAGCTCCCGAAGGTTCGCGCGCGCCCAGACCAGTTGCGCCAGGTCTTCCTGAACCTTCTCCTCAACGCGCAGCAGGCGATGGAGAAGGGCGGGCGCATAACGATAACCACCTCCGTCTACGAGCAGGCTTTGCAGCCGACCATCTCCGTCTGCATCAGCGACACGGGGCGCGGCATTCCAGAGGCCGAGATACCGCGTATCTTCGAGCCCTTCTTCTCCACTCGCACGAAGGGCACGGGGCTCGGCCTTTGGGTCACGCAGGACATCGTACGCCACCACGGCGGCCGCATAGAGGTCACGAGCGAGGGAGGCGAGGGCACGACCTTCAACGTGATTCTGCCAGTGGAATCGCCCACGCTTACGGAGGCGGATGTCGCAAAGAGCGCCTGAAAGTTTCGGCTCGGGGAACGGCCGCCGCGCGCAGCGCGCCTCTCGCGTGCTCGTCGTTGACGACGAAGAGAGCGTGCGCATTACGACCGCCGCCATCCTCGAACAGGAGGGCTATGAGGTGGCGACCGCCGAGTCGGGACGCGACGCTCTCGCCTCGGCCGCGCGCGCGCACTACGACCTCGTGCTCACAGACCTTCGCATGGACGACATGGACGGCCCGACGCTCCTGCACGAGTTACAGGCGCGCCACCCGAACGTCGTCACGGTCGTCCTCACAGGCTACGCGTCAATCGAGTCCTCCATTGACGCGCTCAGGCAGGGCGTCTATGACTACCTCGTGAAGCCCTGCATGGTCGAAGACCTGAAGCGCACGGTACGCCGCGCGCTCGAACACCGCGAGCAGCGCATGCAGATAACGGAACTCTCGACGCCCGTCGTGGAGATTTGGGACGGCGTGCTGTTAGTCCCGCTCGTGGGGACTCTCGACGATAAGCGTTCGTCGCAGCTCTCGACGGCGCTACTTGAGGCCGTGCGCTCCGAGGGCGCGCGCGTCGTGCTCGTTGACATCACGGGCTGCACGGTCGTTGACACCTTCACGGCCGCGAGCCTCATCAACGCCGTGCGAAGCGTGCGTCTGCTCGGCGCGGACGCGGTCGTGACGGGCGTGAGCGCGCACGTCGCGTCCGATCTGGTCAAGCTCGGCGTCCGGCTCGAAGACATCTGTACGCGACGACGCCTCGCGGACGGTCTGCGGCTCGCGCTGGGGATGCTCGACCTGAAGGTGGAGAAGGAAAGTGTTAGGGGTTAGGGACGGGGAGGCTAATAAGTTGCCACTAGCTTTAGCCGGAAGATACGATTCGGCTGAGGCCGACCTCCTTCCGGCATTGCTATCCTCCGGCTAAAGCTGAAGGCAACTGAACAACCATTCATCAAACAGCACTAGCCCTAACCCCTCTTTTATGTCTGACGAGACGACAACTATCGAGCAGAGGGACGCGCCCGCGGCGCGGCTGCTGGTCGTGGACGACGAGGAGAACATTCTCTACACGATCAGCGAAGTGCTCCGGCTCGAAGGCTACGAGGTCGAGATGGCCGCGAGCGGTCGCGAGGCCGTCGCGACGTTCGACGCGGGCGCGACTTACGATCTGGTACTCACAGACCTGCACATGGAAGACGGCGACGGCCTCCTCCTCCTCGAAGAGATTCGCCGCCGCTCGCCGCTCACGATAACGATAGTGCTCACGGGCTTCGCCGCCGTCGAGTCGGCCATCGCGGCGCTCAGGCACGGCGCTTACGACTACCTCCCCAAGCCCTGCATCATCGCCGAACTCATCCACACCGTCGCGCGCGGCATAGAGCACAGGCGGCTGATGCTCGCCGAGCGCGAGGCGCGCGCCAGTCTCGAAGAGTTGAACCGCGAGCTTGAACGCCGCGTCGAGGAGCGCACGGCCGAGCTTAAGAGCGTCAACGAGGAGTTGATGGAGGCCAACCGCGCGAAGGACGTTTTCCTCGCGACGCTCTCGCACGAACTCCGCACGCCCTTAACGCCCGTGCTCGGCTGGGTCAATCTTCTGCGCTCGTCGGGCGGCACGAATGATGCGTCGATGCTCACGCAGGGGCTCGACGCCATACAGCGCAACGCGCAGCTACAGGCGCGGCTCGTTGACGACCTGCTCGACATCTCGCGCGTCGTCTCGGGCAAGCTCCGCATAGAGCGCGAGCCCGTCAACCTCTCGAAGATCGTCGAGTCGGCCGCCGAGACCGTGCGCGCCGACGCCGTCGCGCGCGCGGTCGAACTCTTCGTGGAGATGCCCGCGCGGCCCCTCGTCGTACAGGGCGCGCCGCTTCGTCTTCAGCAGATAGTCTGGAACCTCCTTTCAAACGCCGTTAAGTTCACGCCGCGCGGCGGGCGCGTAGTGGCGCGCGTGCGTGCGGAGGGCGACGAGGCTTTGGTCGAGGTGACGGACACAGGCATCGGCATCGCGCACGACTTCCTCCCGCACGTCTTCGAGCGCTTCCGACAGGCCGACGGCTCGACCACGCGGCAGTACGGCGGGCTCGGGCTCGGGCTCGCAATCGTGCGCGCGCTCGCGGAGCTGCACGGCGGTTGGGTGCGAGCCGAATCCGAAGGGCTCGGGCTCGGCTCGCGCTTCACCCTCGTGCTGCCGCACGCCGCGACCGCGACGGAGTTGGAAGAGCCGCGGCGCGAGGACGAGCGCGCTGCGCCGAAAGTACCCGTGCTCGTCGTCGACGACTCGGAGGAGACGGTCGAGCTGCTACAGATGTTCTTCGAGCGGCACGGCTACGACGTTCTGAGCGCGGGCTCCGCCGCCGAAGCCCTGCGCCGCGCGGGCGAGCGTCTGCCCGGACTCATCATCTCCGACATAAGCATGCCGGGCACGGACGGCTATTCCCTTCTCGCCGAACTCCGGCGCATGCCCGGACTCGAACACGTACCCGCAATCGCGCTCACGGGCCACGCGATGGACGAAGACCGCGAGCGAGCGCTCGCCGCGGGCTTCTCCGTACACGTCCCGAAGCCCGTAGACCCCGACGAACTCCTGCGCGTCGTCCGCAAGCTCACGGCATAAAAAGTGATGCCGCCGTGGCGTCCGCGCCGTAGGACGAGGAGGCGATGAGCCGTTCAAGACAGACGCCGGAATCGATCCGACTCGACTTCGACCGCATCGCACCGCTCTCCAAAGACGGCTGGAATCACAACGCGCACTACCACGAATATCTTCTGGGGCACCTTCCACGGCGGTGCACGCAGATTCTTGAGATAGGTTGCGGCACGGGCGTATTCTCGCGTTTGCTCGCCGCGCGCGCCGAAAAAATTCTCGCGATAGATCTATCTCCGGGGATGATTCGCCTCGCGCGCGAGCGTTCGAGACTTCATCCGAACATTGATTTCGTCGAGGGCGACGTGATGTCCTATCATCTGCCCTCGGGGCAGTTCGATTGCATCGCGACGCTCGCGACGCTCCACCACCTGCCGACCGGCCCGGCCCTCGGAAAGATAAGAAGGGCTTTGAAACCGGGCGGCACGTTCGTCTGCCTCGACCTATATCAACGCTCCGACCTGAGCGACCTGATTTTTGACGGAGTCGCATACCCCGCGAACCTTCTCCTCAGGCTTCTGAAGACCGGAAGGCCGAGGCCGTCAAGGCAGGTGCGCGAGGCGTACGCCGAGCACGGCAAGACGGACACCTATCTCACTCTGCCGCAGGTCGAGCGAATCTGCGCGGACGTGCTGCCGGGCGCGCTCGTGAGAAGACACCTGTTCTGGCGCTACTCCGTAGTCTGGAGAAAAGAGACGGCGGGCTAAGGACGGTCGCGACTCTGTTCCGCTTGTTGCGCGAGGAACTCGCGAATCAGGTGTTGTTCTTTCTCGTCTTTGATGCGTGTGAACAGCTTCGTGCCGAGCGTTTCAGGAACATAGATGTAAAAGTTCAAGGTTCAAAGTTGCAAGTTCAAAGTTAAGAGCGAGCCTTCTAACTTTGAACTTGCATCTTTGAACCTTGAGCTTTTTATTTGCTCCTCATCTACTGAAGGCTTCCGATGACGGTGACGGTCTCGGACGCGTCGCCGCCGCCGCCCATCTTTGCCTGCTCTATCAACTCGCGGACGCGCTTCTCCTCGGACTTCGAGCGCGGAATCTCGCGGACGCCCGCCGTGCCGGGGATGGAGACCTCCGAGAGGAAGTAGCTCTCGCCTTGGCGGCGGAAGCGAAGCTCCGCGCGCAAGGGCTCGCGCTGTGACGCCTGCGTGAAGACCGTCGCGACGCTGCGCCCGTCCTCGCTCTGTATGAGTAGCGCGGTCTCCGAATCCTTCGAGACGCGGCGCACGCTGTAGTCGCCAGCGGGCAACTGCTTACCCGAGACTACGAAGTCGAACGGGATCTGCACGCTCACGCGCCGGCCCGACTGCGCGTAGACGGAGGCCGTCATAACCGTTAACAGAGCGAACCCCAGAAGCGCCATCATAATTTGCTTTTTCATACATCCTCCCTTTAGTGTCTTTGAGTGGCCGCGTCCCTGGTTCGAGACCCGACCGTGCCCCTTTTTTCCCCAAAGCGTCCCGGCGATAAAACCCGAACGCGAACGACGCCGCTGCTCGTATAAGGCGTCACCTGTTCGACGCGGAGTTGAACGCGCCGCGGGGTCAAGGGCATTTTCAAAAGTCGCTCAATGAGGGCCAAAATAGTTATCAAAGAGTTATCAAAGGACTTTTAGAAGACTTTATGGCGAGCCCCTTCAGACACTTATACGAGTTCGGCCCCTACCGGCTCGACGCCTCGGAGCGTCAACTCTGGCGAGGCTCGGAGGCCGTACACCTGACGCCGAAGGAGTTGGACACGCTCTCGGCGCTCGTGCGTGGGGCCGGGCGTCTGATGTCGAAGGAGGAGTTGCTGAAAGAGATTTGGCCCGACACTTTCGTCGGCGAGGCGACGCTCGCGCAGAACGTCTTCACGCTCCGTAAGGCGCTCGGCGAGGCCGAAGGCGGCAAGCCCTACATCGAGACCGTGCCGCGCAGAGGCTATCGCTTCGCCGCCGCCGTGCGCGAAGTGCGCGAGGGCGGCGAGACCGCGTCGGAGACCCCGGCGCACCCGGCCGCATTCGAGGTTGAAGGCGCGGCGGGACGGACTCTCGACGCGACAGGGCGGACACTTGACTCGACTACGGCCTCCGGCTCGCACGCGGACGCGCGCCACGGCGCGGGACGGTTCGAGCTTGAGAGCGCCGCTTCACAGAGTCCGAGCGTCAAACGCAACGGCGCGGGCGCGTCGTCCGACGCGGGCGACGCGGGCGACGCGGGCGCAGAGGCCGCGCCGCACGACGCCCCGGAAGTTGACGCCCGTACAGCGACGCTCTCATCAACCGTCGAAGCGCCGACGCACTCGACGAATACGGAAGCGCACGCCTTCGCAACTCATCGACGCGGGGCGCAGGGTCACCATCCAGTCCGCGCGGCCGTCATCATCTCGGCCGTCGCGCTCGTCGGCGTTGCAGTCCTCGTCTACGCAATCTTCCGTCTCTCCATCAGGCCCGAGACAGAGACCGCGCGCGCGC
>JBJMGR010000255.1:0-4770 GCA_045807805.1 Pyrinomonadaceae bacterium
CCTATGGCGAGCGAGAAGCGCGCGACGCGCTCCGAGTGGCCGCGCGTGTAAGGGTCTTTGCCGTCGATGGCGGCGGCGAGCGCCTTCACAGTGCCGATGAAGAGCTGTCGGTTCTCCTCGGCCGCGTGGCGCAGGTCTTCGATGTAGTGTTCGAGCTGGTCGGTCATCTGGTTGAACGACTCGCCAAGCTCTCCGAGTTCGGTGCGCGTGCGAACCTTTATGCGCTGCGAGAAGTCGCCGCCCGCGATGCGGTGAGCGCCCGCCGCGAGTTCGCGCACGGGATGCGTCAACTGCTTCGCGAAGAGGAAGCCTATGAGCAGCGCGAAGGTCGCCGCGAGAAGACTTATGTAGAGCGTCTGGCGGCGCATCTCCGTGACGGACTGCAAGGCGGCGTGCTCGTCCTGAATGGCTATGACGCCGAGCGGCGCGCGCTCGTCTAAGCGCGCGGTCGCGTACGCGCCGAGCATGCGAACCTCTTCGCCGTCGCGCTCCGCGATGAAGGGCGCGAGCGCGGACTTAACCTGCTTGCCCGTCGAGGCCCAGTCCTGCACGACCTTCAAGTCCATCATCGAGCGCTCGGCGAAGGCGACGCGCGCGTCCGGGTGGGCGACGGCGCGCCCGTCCTGATTGACGACGAAGATGACGGGCATGCCGCGCTCCAAAAGCTCGCGCTCGCTCATCGGGACGGGCTGCTGGACGGAGGCGAAGACATCCTGAAACGAGACGACGGCGACGACGGCCGCGATGACTTCGTTCGAGTCGGGGCCGCCCATGACGGGCGCGGCGATGGTGAGCGCCATCTCCTGACTCGAACGTATGAGGTGCGGGCCGGTGATGCGTACGCCCGCGTCCGCCATGTCCGAGAGCGCGACGTTGACGCGCTGATTCATCTCGTCGCGCGTGATGGCGTCGGGCTTGTATGCGACGTGCGGCGAGCCCGTGACCGGAAGTATCGCGAGCGCGTCCAGGTTCCGGTCGCCCTCGACGGTCTTCTGCAAGCGCTCGTTGCTCCCGTTCTGACCCAACACGCCGACGCCGCCCGTCAACTCGAAGGCGCGCGCGAGGCCCGTCACCACTTCGCGATAGCGCTGCCCGAACAGCTCTATCTGCCGCGCCTTGTCCTGCACGAGCTGCGCCTGGTATCGGCCCTCGATTGAGCGTAGCTCGTTGGCGCTCCGGTCGGAGAGCATCCACCCGGCCATGCAGAGCGGGAAGAGGCCGACGACCAGAAGCGTCCCGAGGACGATGTAGAGCAGGCGTATGCGTCGAAGTCTGTCGAACATCTGAAGGGGAAAAAGTCGGTCGAAGGGTTAGAATCAGCAGGGCCGCGCGCTACCAGCGGCCGAGGGCTCGGAAGCGACCCGCGTCGCCGCCACCGCACGCTCAATTTATACTACGGAAGCGGCGCGCGTGTTGTCAATGGTTTGCCTTAGTTTAACTCATTGATTCTTCAAGGCAAAAATCAGAATCGGGAGCGGTAGCGACCGGTTCTCAAGCTCCGACATACAGACTTGTCCCGGAGCCGCTACCCGGTCGCTACCGCTCCCGGTTCTGAACGAGAGATTTACAGACTAGAGGGGGTGTGGGCGCGTCTAAACCCTTGAGCGCACACGTGGGCGCGGGTTCAGAACGGTTCCGGAGCCGGATTTGGAGAGAGGTTTGACGACGGACGAGCAGTTGGTCGAGCGCGCCATCGCGGGCGACACCGACGCCTTCGGCGAGGTCGTGCGCCGGTGGGAGCGCAAGATTTACGCGCTGGCCTACGGCTTCACGGGCAGCGTCGAGGACGCGCGCGACGCCGCGCAGGAGACCTTCGTCGCCGCCTTCCGAAACCTACAGAACTTCCGCGGCGAGGCGAAGGTCTCCTCCTGGCTCCACCGCATCGCGGTCAACCAGTGCATCACGCGCCAGCGCCGCGCGCGCGTGCGCACGGAGACGGGGATAGATGACGCGGTCGAGTCTTTGGGCGAGGGCTTTCTCTCGACGGGCGAGCACGCTTCGCCCGCGCGCGCGGCCGAAGCGAGAGAGCGCACGGAGGCGGTCAGGCGCGCGGTGACGGCGCTCACGCCCGAGCTGCGCGAGGTTGTTCTGTTGAAGGAGTTTGAGGGCCTTACGTTTCAGGAGATAGCGGAAGCGCTTCAAGTCCCTCTGAGCACAGTGAAGAGCCGCCTCTACACGGCGCTCAGGCAGTTGCGCATGCGACTCGAAAAGTTCGAGTTGGAGGTTGCCCCGAGATGAACGAGAAGAGAGACGCGAACGGCGCGGGCGATGCCGCGAACAGGCGCGGCTGCGAGCGCGCGGAACAGTTGGTTGCATACCTCTACAACGAGACAGCGCCCGAGGAGGCCGCAGACTTCCGGCGACACCTCGCGGACTGCGACGCGTGCGGCGAAGAGCTGGCCGCCTTCGGAGGCGTGCGCGATGGGCTCGTCGAGTGGCGCGAGGAGGTCATGCGCTCGATACCGGCGCTGAACGTTGCCGAACGCGTCACGACCTTTGCTTCCGTCGCGGAGGTTACGACGCATGCCCCGGAGGTCACGCATGCGGTTGAGTTCACGCGCGCTCACACGCGTACGCGCTCGGCTGCCGCCGCGCTGCGCGAGTTCTTCTCGCTGTCGCCCCTCTGGCTGCGCGTCGGGACGGCCGCGGCCATGCTCGTCGTCTGCACGCTCGCCGCGTTGACGCTCGCGCGCGCGGAAGTCCGTTGGGACTCGAACGGCTTCGCGTTCAATACAGGGGTCGCGGAGCGCGTCGTCGAGAAGCAGATTCAAGCGCCCGCGCCGAACGGATTCACGCAGGAGCAGGTTGACGCACTGGTTCGCCGGAACGTCGAGCGCGAAGTCGCGGCGGAGCGCGTGCGTTGGGAGGCGGAGAACGCCGGGCGCGTGGGCGTCGTCAACGCGCCCGGCGAGCGTCGTGCGTCTACGCCGCGCAACACTGGCGACGCGGTCGCGGCCAAAGGTCAGCAAGGAGCGCGTCGTAACGCGCGCGGCGGGACGCGCGGCGAACAGCTCGCGCGTGAGAACGAGGACGTGTTCTACCCGGACGAGGAGAGCGGGCCGCGTCTCACGGACATACTCGGCGCGGTCAAGTCGCCTGTTAAGAACGAGCGGTAGTTCGCCGACTGAAAGTTTCGCTTGAGGTCTCTACGATGAGAACGTTGACTGATAGGCTACGCGTCGTTGCCCTTCGCGGCTTCGCCCTCGCGCTCTTAATCCTCTGCTCCACTTCAGCGTTCGCGCAGAGCGCGGCACAGCAGCAGCCCACGGAGGAGGCTCCGGCGGCGGACGCCGCCGCCTCCCTACTCTCGCAGCTCAACCTGACGGCCGCGCAGGTCTCGCAGATGCGCGAGATTCGAGAGCAGAGCGTGCCGCAGGCTCTTACGCTCACGCGCAGACTCAACCAGGCGCGCCGCGCGCTCGACGAGTCGATCTACTCGGACGCTCTGGACGAGGCGCTCGTCGAACAGCGCGTGCGCGAGGTGGCCGAGGCGCAGGCCGCGGTCGTGCGCAATCGCGCTCAGACCGAGCTACGCGTACGGCGCGTCCTCACGCCCGAACAGTTACAGACCTTCCGAGACCTGCGCAATCGCGCGCGCCGACAGAAGCGCATGGAGCGACGGCTCGAACGCGGCCTGCCCGCGCGCCGCCCCAACGCGCCCCCACGGCAGTAAAAAGGATGACGAAGGGTAGGCTGTCGGCCCCTCGGCGTTCGGCTTAAAACCGGAACTCTTTAACGGAAGAGACTGCCCGAGTCTCTTCCGTCTTCGTGTCATCTTACGGGGTCAGCACATGCCTGTGCATTGTGCCCTCGTCCTCATGCCGACGTAGGTTCTCGCCCCGGTCTGTAGATCGACACAATAGCAGGGCCCCACGTCAGAAGAATCATCTCCTGAAGTACCCTTCCCGAAAGGATTCTCCATCGGCGGCGTTCTCTCGTATCTCTCCTCCGCCTGTCGCTGCCTGGCCTCCTCGGCTCTGGCCTCATCGGCTCGGGTCTTCGCGGCCTCCTGCTCCTGCTGGTATGCGAGCGAGGACGAAACCTTCTGAGTCGCGGCCCGGATACCTTTGAGGTCATTCTTCATTTCGGCGGCGACCGACTTGAGCTTCTCCAGAATCGTTCGCGGGGGTTTGACCTCCACGGAGTCGGATATCTTTTTTGCCTCAGCGGAGAGAACTTCATCAACTCTCTCGGGGTTTTCGAGCAGCGCGTCGGCCACCCTGTCGGCGGATGCCTTCACCTCCCCCTCGATGTGCTTGTCATAAGTCCCCACGAACACGTCCACGACCTGCTCAAGCAGCGGGTATTCTCCGACCACGTTTTTGTAGATAGTGCTCTTCGCCACGCTCGTAAACGACTTTGGGAACTGACACAGGAGCTGCTTGACGCCGTCGGTCTTGAGTAGTTCGACGAGGCGCGCGCGGAGCGGCCTTTTCGCCTTCAGCTCGGAGAGCGCCGCCTCGACCGTTTCGCCCGAGAGCTTCAAAGAGGCGGGCCTCGCCGCGGCCTCGTCCGCGGCATTCACCTCCGCCGAGGTGACATCTGCCTTCCGCCCGCCGCCATCTATGCCCCTCGGCTCGTCGTACCTAACAGGCTGGTCGGTATACTCGGAAGTCTGCTTCGCCAACCTGTCGTAGCGCGCAAGTATCTCGTCGGCCCGCGGGTCTTTAACGCCGTACTTCTTGACCTCCGTGTAGCTTTGGCGAAGGCTGGAGACGGCGCTCGCCTCGTCTTTCGTGTAGTCGAATGCTTCGGCGACCTCGGGGGGGA
>JBJMGR010000256.1:0-7108 GCA_045807805.1 Pyrinomonadaceae bacterium
CTCGCGGGCGCGTTGCTGCCCGAGCGCGACGAGTTTCACCTGACCGACGCGCAAGCCGAAGCACTACGCGAGATAAACGCGGCGCAGGAGCGCGGCAAGTACGCGGCATTTCTCCTGCACGGCGTCACGGGCAGCGGCAAGACGGAGATCTACATACGCGCGATGCGTCACGCTCTTGAGCGCGGGCGCACGGCGATGATGCTCGTCCCCGAGATTGCGCTCACGCCCGTCTTCTCGCGAAGACTCCGCGCGCACTTCGGCGACGCCGTCGCCATCTTCCACTCGTCGCTCACGACGGGCGAGCGCTTCGACGAGTGGAGCCGCCTCAAGCGCGGCGAGGCGCGCGTCGTCATCGGCACGCGCTCTGCGGTCTTCGCGCCCGTCTCGAACCTCGGCGTCATAGTCGTCGACGAGGAGCACGAGTCAACCTACCGCCAGCAGGAGTCGCCCTACTACAACGGCCGCGACACTGCCGTCGTGCGCGCGCACAAGGAGCGCGCCGTCGTCGTCTTAGGCTCGGCCACGCCCTCGCTCGAATCGTTCCACAACGCGCGCCTTGAGAAGTATCGCTACCTCCAACTGCCGAGCCGCATCGCGAACCGCGCGATGGCGCGCGCCGAGATCGTTGACATGCGCGAGGTCTTCCGTGAGGGCGGCCGCCCCACGGTCTTCTCGCCCGAACTCCTGGCGGCCGTCGAAGAGACGCACGCGCGCGGCGAGCAGTCAATCGTGCTGCTCAACCGGCGCGGCTATTCGAGCTTCATGCTCTGCCGCTCTTGCGGCGATAGAATCAACTGCCCGAACTGCGACGTGACGCTCACCTTCCATCGCAACGAACGCAGCCTCGTCTGCCACTACTGCGACTTCCGGCAGCGCGTGCCCGAAGCGTGCCCCGCCTGCAACGGTCTCTTCATGCACTACGTCGGCGAGGGCACGGAGCAGATCGAGGAGATTCTTCAAAGACGCTTCCCAACTCTTCGCATCGCGCGTCTCGACCGCGACACGACCGCGCGCCGGACGGTCTACGAGCAGGCCATACTCGCCTTCGCCGCCGGAGAACTCGACATGCTCGTCGGTACGCAGATGATTGCGAAGGGGCACGACTTCCCGAATGTGACGCTCGTCGGCGTCGTCTCGGTTGACGCGGGGCTCGCGATGCCGGACTTCCGCGCATCCGAGCGAACGTTCCAACTCATCACGCAGGTCGCGGGCCGCGCCGGTCGCGGCAATCTCCCCGGCCGCGTGTTGATTCAGACCTACCACCCCGAGCACTACGCCCTGCGCCACGCGTGCGCGCAGGACTACGAAGGCTTCTTCGAGCAGGAGATAGGCTACCGTCGGAACTTGAGCTACCCGCCCTTCGTCGCGCTCGCGTCGCTCCTCATACACGGCGAAGACCTGACGCGCGTGCAGACAACGGCCGTCGAACTTCGACGCGCGCTCGACAACGCCAACACGGAACGCGCGGCGCGCGTACTAGGCCCCGCGCCCGCACCGCTCGCGCGCCTGCGCGGCGAGCATCGCTTCCAGATACTCCTCAAGTCGCGCAGCCGCCCGCGCCTACGCGCACTCGTCGAGATGGCCCTCGGCGAGGCCGCGCTCACCCCCGGCTTCGACGCCTCATCCGTCAACGTCGAGATTGACCCGATCAATCTCATGTAAGCAGAACCGCGAGCGGTGGCGAGCGGGTCTCAATTTCCATCGGGCTTGCCTTCATCGGAGCTTGGTACCCGCGAGGCTTCCGCTCACGGTTCTGATTTTGAACTTTCAACTCTCCTTGTGCGATAACTCTCGGCATGAAACTGAGCGAGCTTGCAAGGCTGACGGGCGCGAGCGCCGAGGAGAAGTTTTCGGACGTGGAGATAGAGGCCGCCGCGGGGTTAGACGAGGCCGCGGCGGGTCAGGTCACTTTCCTCTCGAACCCTCGTTACACGCCGCGCGTGCAGACGACGCGTGCGTCGGCCGTCTACGTCGCGGAAGGCGTCGAGGTCGGGCGCGAAGACATAGCGGTGCTACGAGCGCGCGACCCTTATCTCGCATACACGCGCGCCCTGCGACTCTTCAATCCCGAGCCGGAGTTCGCTCCGCTCATACATCCCTCCGCCGTCGTAGAGCCTTCCGCGCGCCTCGGCGCTGGCGTGGCCGTCGGCGCATGCTCCTACGTCGGGCGCGATGTCCGTATAGGAGACCGCGTCCGCATACACGCGAACGTGACCGTCTACGAACGAGTCGAGATAGGCGACGACTCGGTCATACACTCGGGCGCTGCCCTGCGCGAGGGCACAATCGTCGGCGCGCGCGTGCGTGTACATAACAACGCGGTGCTCGGCTCCGACGGCTTCGGCTACGCGAAGGACGAGGAGGGGCGCTGGCTGAAGATTCCGCAGGCGGGGCGCGTGCGTGTCGAGGACGACGTGGAGATCGGCGCTTGCTCCACGATTGACCGCGCCTCGGTCGGCGAGACCGTCATCGCGCGCGGCGCAAAGATAGAAAACCTCGTGCAGATCGGTCACTCGTGCACGGTCGGCGAGGACACGCTCCTCTGCGCACAGGTCGGGCTCGCGGGAAGCTCGCACGTCGGCAGCCGCGTCATACTCGCGGGACAGGTCGGCGTCGCGGGCCATCTGAAAGTCGGCGACGACGCGGTCATCACGGCCAAGAGCGCCACGAGCCACGACGTGCCGCCGGGCAAAGTCATCTCCGGCATCCCCGCCTTCGACAATCGCGACTGGCTCCGCTCGACCGCAGCCTTCCGCCGTCTCGGCGAGATGCAGCGTACTCTCCGTACTCTCGAAACTCGCCTCGCCTCGCTCGAAAAGAGCTTACAACCGGACGAGACGGAAACATCGGCCGCGGATTAGACCACACCCTCTATCCTTGACAGCCTTAGCTTCGTCCCCGATAATAGAAATTGAAAACCGATTTCAACGCGGTCTTCAAATTTCTTAAGGTGTCGAAGAGATGTTCCCCAAGCAATCTTTCTCAGACTTGAACACGGGCGGCGCGAACGCGGCGCGCACACAAGAGGACGCGCGCGAAGACAGGAAGGTCGAGGTCTCTTACGAGCGTCTAGGCGAGGCGGAGGTCGTCGTGCTCCGCCAAATGACCTGGACGGACGGGCTCGGCTGGTGCTGCCAGAAGACCATACGCGTCGAAGAGGATCAACTCGACGAGCTTCAACGCGCTCTGACGGTCGCGCGCCATCGCGCGCGGCGTCGTGCGGTTGAGGCGGGCGCGACGCAGACGCCCGCGCAGGTCATACAACTCCCCTCTCTCACGTAAAAAATTCCCGGACGGCAAGAGAGTCGGCGGGCGCGTGTGAACGAACGCGCCCGCCGACTCTCTTCCTTATCATCGAAACTCTTTCAGCCTATCTGCCTGAGCGTTATCCTCTCGCGTGTGACGTTGGCCTTGCGCTCGCTCGTGAGCTTCTCGAACTCTTCGACGTGACGTTGCTCCGAAGCGATTCTCTCTTCGAGCATGAAACGCGTCCCCAACTCGTTGTCTGTGCACGCGCGCCACGCGGCGAGGTAGGCTTCGAGCGCGATGCGCTCAAGCTCCAAGTCCTGTCGAAGCATCTCCTGTAGCTCTATCGCCTGTCGAATCTCGCCCGGCTCGACCGTCGGCACGCCGCCGAGCGCGACTATCTTGTCGCCGAGCGTGGCGGCGTGGTCGCGCGCCTCGCCGCTCATGTCTCGGAAGAAATCTTTGAATACTTCGCGCTCCGGCCCCGTTACGAGGAAGCTGTGTTGCAGGTACTGAATCACGCCCGCCATCTCAAGGCTCAGCACGCGGTTGAGGCTCTCTATCAACTCGGCGTTAGCCATCTGCTCCTCCTATAGTCTTATTGGCCGGCGGCCTCAGGTTACAGCGCCGCCGTCTATGATTACGATCTCGCCGTTCATAAAACTGTTGCGGTCGCTGACCATGAAGGCGGCCATCTCGGCGAGTTCTTCGGGGCGGCCCATGCGCCCGGCGGCGGCCCAGAACTGGTGCATCTGTATGAGCCGTTCGGGCAACTCGTGCGCGAGTTCCGTGTCGAAGATGCCCGCGGCTATCGCGTTGACCGCGACGCCGAAGGTCGCGGCCTCGCGCGACAGACACTTTGTGAAGCCTATCATCGCGGCCTTCGACGTTGCGTAGTGTACGGCCGTCGGGAGAGCGCGTATGGCTCCGATGGAAGTGATGTTCAGAATCGCGCCCTTCCGTTGGCGAATCATCTGCTTGTAGATGGGCTTCGTGACGGCGAAGAGGCCGTTGACGTTCGTGTCGATGATCTCGTCCCAGGCGCGGTCGGTCGTGGTGGCGAAGTTGTCGCCGCGGTTGATTGCGGCGTTGTTGACGAGCACGTCTATGCCGCCCCACTCCTTCACGAGTTCCCTCGTCATGTGCTTGAGGCCGACACGGTCTGTGACGGAGATTTTAAAGGCTTGCGAGCGGCGACCGTGCGCCTCGACCTTGCGCTTCGTCTCCTCCGCAAGCTCGTCGCGCGAGTGGTAGTTGAAGGCGACATCCGCCCCCTCGCGCGCGAAGACCTCGCAGAGTGCCGCGCCGATGCCGCGCGTTCCGCCTGTGACGAAGGCGCGCTTCCCTTCCAGCAGAAGGCTCAAGTGGACAGTCTCCAGTCGAACGAACGCGCGCGCGCAGAGTTACGCATGTGAGCGCGCGCGTCAAAATTTAATGTTTAGCCGAACGCTTTGATTAAAGCTTAAAGGCGGAGGGCGAGTCAACCGGCGTGAAACTTTCAAGTCGACCCTTGTGAAACTCAGGCGGAGTGCATTTCCAACTGTGCGGGCTCCTCTTCGGGGAGAAGCGTCGCGGGGAGGAGAGCGGCAATCTCTTCGACGATGCGCTGCGTCGAGCCGTGCAGCGCGAGCGTTGCGGTCGCCGCGCGCAGGGATGCGTAGTAGCGCGAGTCTTCGACCATGCGGCGCACGACGGGCACGATGTCTACGGCGCGCTTGAGCAGCACGCCCGCACCGCGGCGATCCAGCATGTCGGCCGCGCCGGACTCCTGCGGCATCGGCGTCGTCGTGGCATCGGCGATGATAGGGACGCGGCACGCGAGCGCTTCAAACGTCGTCAGGCCGCCGAGTTTCGAGACCATGACGTTCGCCGCCTGCATCAACTGCTCGACCTGCTCGGAGTAGCCAATGACCTTCACGGGGAACTTCGCGGACGCGGCGAGCGACTCTGCCTCGCTCCGGAGTTCTTCATTGCGGCCCGCGAGGAAGATCGCCTGAACGTCCAGCTCACCGCGCACAAGCTCCCGGAAAATCTGCGGGATGTTCCCGCCTCCGACCCAGCCCGCGTTGACGAAGACGGTGAACTTCTGAGGGTCGAGCCCGAGGGCGCTCCGCGCGGCCTGCGCGCTGCGCTCGTCGGGAAGCTCGAACTTCGGGTGGACGGGCATGCCGGAGACTTTGATGCGCTCGGGCTGTATGCCGTAGTCGATCAACTGGCGGCGCGCCTCCTCGCTCGCGACGAGGTAGAGCGTCACGTCGTCGCACGCCCATCCCTTCCAGAAGCCGTAGCAAGGGTCTGTCACGACCGTGACGAGCGGAACCTTACCCGCGAGCCCGAGTTCTTTGAGGACGCGCGCGAAGGCGTGCTGCGTTAAGGGATGAACGCTGACGACGACGTGCGGGCACCAGCGCTCGAAGAGCCCGTGTATGTAGCCGAGCGAGCGACGATAGAGGAATCCGCGCGACTCGGGCCGGAAGCGGTTGACGAACCAGTAGACGTACTTCATCCAGTGCTGGCGGTTGCGCAGCACCCAGTTGTAGGCCGAGACCATCTTCGCGGAGAGGTGGTGCGACTCCTCCACGGCCTTTACGACGCGGACGGCGTAGGAGTCGCTGCCCCAGAACTTCTGCACGCCCGCGACGATGGCCGCCGCGGCGGACTTGTGCCCCCCGCCCGTGTCGGACGAGATGATGAGTATCTTCGGGACGTTCGGTCTCGACATTTCCGATTCTTAGGCTGTCGGCGGTCAGCGCTCGGCTTTCAGCCAGCCCCGCTCGCGGAAGGCGCGAGTTCATTCGAGTCATGCGCTCTTTGTCTGGCTGAAAGCTGAGTCCTGACCGCCGACAGCTATTACGCTTTAACGGCCAGGCCGTCGGCCTTCTCTTCCGCGCGGCCGAGCTTCTTGCTCGCCTTCTTCATCTCGCGCTCAAGGCGCTTGATCTGAATCAGGTGCTTCGGGTTGAACGGGAGCGAAGGATAGTAGCTGTTCGACTCATGCGTGCAGAAGCAGCCGTCGGCCGCCTCTTTACGGCGGGCCTTCATCGCCTCCGTGCGCCAGAGCGACTGGAAGTTCCAGTCATGGTCGCGCAGGTTCCCGACCGCCGCCTTGTTCTCGCAGGACGAGACCGTGCCCTCGTCGTAGATGACCGCGCCCGCGGTGCCCGCGTAGCAGGTCATCTGCGCCTTCTGCTCGCGCTGCGCGCGGTCTATGAGGCCGTGCATGTAGATGTCAATCGCGGCCTTGAAGAATCCGGCCTCGCCGCCGTAGTTGTTCTTCAAGACGGCGCGGCGCGAGTCGTCGTCAATCATCCGCGCGAGCTTCGCGTAACGCTCGTGGTCGATGTCCAACTCGACGGGGTCGGCCGAGGGCGGGCGTATGTAGTTGAAGTTGACCTTGTCGGGCTTCAGCTCGTACTTGAGGAAGTCGTACCAGTCGAAGATCGTGTCCTGATTCGAGTGCATGAAGCAGGTGCAGGTCTGTATGTCGAGGCGCGGGCGCTCTCGCTTGATGGCCTGAAGCTGCCGGGCGGTGTCAATCGCGATGTCCCAGGAGCCGGGCTTCTGCCGAATCTTCTCGTGCTGCGCCTTGAGGCCGTCGATGCCGAGGGCGACCGTGACGTTTAAGTTCGGACACTCTTCGAGTATGCGCGAAACGTCCGGCATGATTCGCTTCTGAATCTGCCCGTTCGACATCAGGTAGACCGATTCGAGCTTGTTGTTCTCGTAGAAGGCTCGCACGATCTCGGGCAGGTCTTTACGCGTGAAGGGCTCGCCGCCCGCGAGTATGAGCACGCCGAGGTTGCCGCCCATCGTCTCCGAGATTTTCTGAATCTCGTGCGTCTTCATCTGAAGCTTCTTGCGC
>JBJMGR010000257.1:0-14330 GCA_045807805.1 Pyrinomonadaceae bacterium
GCGCAGATTCTTCTCGCCCGACTCGGCTTCGAGCCGGTCAATCTCCTTCGGCTGTAGATCGAAGCCCTCGGCCGTGTGCGTCTCGACCATCTGCGCGTAGCGGACTTGCTGCGCGGGCGAGGCTTGCGCTGTGTTGATTGCGAAATAGTCGCCGGGGAAGAGTGAGGTGGCGGCAATCAACGCGATGACGCCCACGACGCCCTCCATAAGCATCCCGCCGTAGCCAATCACACGCGCGTCCGTCTCTCGCTCAATCATCTTCGGCGTCGTGCCCGAGGCGATGAGCGCGTGAAAGCCGCTGATCGCGCCGCACGCGATGGTGATGAAGACGAACGGGTAGACCTTGCCCGGTATGACGGGGCCGCCGCCCGCGACGAAAGGCGTGACGGCGGGCATGTTCAGATTCGGGTGGACGAGTATCACGCCGATGATGAGGAACGCGACCGTGCCTATCTTTAAATAAGAGGACAGATAGTCGCGCGGGCAGAGAAGCATCCACACGGGCAGCACGGACGCGACGAACCCGTACGCGGCCATCAGAATCGTTATCGTATTTTTAGAGAACGTGAACGAAGACGCCCAAGCGCTGTCCGCCACCCACCCGCCGACCAGAACAGCGAAGAAGAGTCCCGCGACGCCTATCGCGCTCGCCTCCCGAATCCTCCCGACGCGGAAGCGGTACATGTAGAGCCCCATCAGAAGCGCGAGCGGAATCGTGAAGCCGACCGTGAACGTCCCCCAGGGCGACTCGGCCAGCGCGTTGACGACGACGAGCCCCAGTCCCGCGAGCGCGATGATGACGATGAAGAGAATCGCTATGCCGGCGACGAGTCCCGACAGAGGGCTTATCTCCGTCCGCGCAATCTCCGCGAGCGACTTGCCGCGCCGCCTCACGCTCGCCACGAGAATCATGAAGTCGTGCACGGCCCCGCCCAGACACACGCCTATCACGAGCCAAAGAAGCCCCGGCAGGAATCCGAACTGCGCCGCGAGCACAGGCCCTATAAGCGGCCCCGCGCCCGAGATGGCCGCGAAGTGATGCCCGAACAACACCCACTTGTTCGTCGGGTAGTAGTTGTGCCCGTCGTACATCTCCTTCGACGGCACGGGTGCTTGCGGGTCGAGCGCGAGAACCTTCGCGGCGAGGAAAGCCGAATAGTATCTGTAAGCAATCGCCATCACGCACAGCGCGCCTACGATGATTGGCAGGGCGTTCATCTTGTGTCCTCTTGTCGTGCCGGGTCGGCACTGCACTTTGAAAACTACGGAGCGGACTGCGGCGGGATTATAGAACGAACGCGCCCAAACTGAGCAACGGGCGATCCTGCGTCGCTTGCCGGAATATGAAGGAACGGACAGACGTGGGCGGACGCCTTCGAGTTCTGCCGCACGCCTTCAGGCGATGAAGCTCTCGCCGATTCGTATGTCGCGCGCGGCGAGTTCTCGCACGAAGGCTTCGGGCGGGATGCAGCGCTCCTGCGGGACGGCCCCTTTCTGTGTCGTAAGACCGCGCGCCATCATCTGCGCGACGACGGAGGCGGGGAAGGCCGTCGTGCGCTGCATGGCTGAGAGGCCCGCGCGCTCGTCGAAGCGGTCGATGATGTCGTAGCGCAGGCGCGACACACGTGCGTGCTCGTTTGACTCGCAACCGGCAACGCCTTCGCCGTCGTCGAGTTGTCCGACGAATTCGAGCCTGATGAGAACCACGTCGGGCTCGTCGGCGGGCAGGTGTCGGTAGAGAAGCTCGCCGAGCAGACGGCGCGGCGAGACGGGCATGGAGTCAACTTCGACCGCGCCCGAGTCGCAGAGGCCGAGGTCTATCAGCAGACGGAAGCGCTCGCAGTGGCCGGGGTAGCGTATGGTCTTGTAGTCGAGTTCGCGGACGCGCCCCGTGAAGGTCTCGGGGAGCGTGGACGTTCCGCCGGAGGTTTGAAAAGCCTCCATGCGTCCGAAGGGCTCGGGGAAGTCGAGCGCCTCGACTTCGGTCATCGACTCGACCTCGATGATGCGCCCCTCCCGTATGACGCGCGCTCGCTCGACGTACTCGTTAATCAGTCCTTCGACTGAGAAGACTATCTGGTAGTCGAGCGGCGGGCGCGGCTGCTGCGGCAGACCGCCGACGCGTATGTGTAGCTCGTCCAGACGGGAGAAGCGCGCGGCCCCGTGCGCGGCGAGCACGGAGACCATGCCGGGCGCGAGGCCGCAGTCGGGGATGATGTTTACTCCGGCGGCGCGCGCTTCGGCGTCGAGCGCGAGTTCCGCGTCAACGACCGTGTTGTTGCCGCCGAGGTCGCAGAAGTTCGTGCGCGCCTCTATGGCCGCGCGCGCGAGCGAGAGGTTGTGGAAGTATGTGACGCAGCTTATCGCGGCGTCGTGCCCGCGCATAAGCTCGACCGTGCGCGCGCCGTCTTCGACGTTGACGTGCGCCGCGCGAACGCGCTCGCTCCGCAGGGTCTCGGCGACCGCGCGCGCGCGACCCTCGTCTACGTCCGCGACCGTCACGGACTCGACGCCGCGAGAGTTGTGCGCGAGGTCGTAGGCCGCGCCGAGCCCCATGCGGCCCGCGCCGAGCACCAGGACTCTCATCCTTCAGACCCCCCGCACACGCGCGCGCGCGTCATCTTTCGCCGATCTCCTCAGCCGGGCCTTGCCGCGAGCCGAGCCACGTGCAGAGGATGCCGACGACGAGCCCGACTAGAATCAGCAGGAGCCCGTAGACGGCCCGGTCGTGACGGTCTGCGCCCGCCGTCAAGGCCGAGCCGACTATCGCGCGCGGGCCGAGGTCGTGCGGGATGATGAAGAGCCCCACGGCGACGGCGAGGAAGCCGAGCCCCGCGAGCTTGAGCAACGGAGGCGTGCGCTCAGGCCGCCCGAGCGCGCGCCCGACCGAGCTTCGCGTGTAGCCGTACGAGACGTAGATGGCGAAGCCGAGCATGAGCCACCCGACGAAGCGCCACCAAGAGGCGGGCGGCAGATAGAAGATAAGGAAGAAGCACGAGACGACGCCGAGCAGCGGCAGGAGCCAAGGCCCCAGCGGTACGCGGAACGGGCGCGTGCGGTCGGGGTCTTTCATGCGCAGGATCGGTATGCCGACGCAGACGAGGATGAAGGCGAAGAGCGTCCCGATGTTCGTCAGGTCTATCACCTCGTCGATGCTTGCGAAGGCCGCGAAGACGCCGACGAAGACGCCCGTCAAGATAGTCGTCACGTGCGGCGTCTTGAACCGCGGGTGGATGCTCGCGAAGGTCGAAGGGAGGAGTCCGTCTCTCGCCATCGAGAAGAAGATGCGCGGCTGGCCCAACTGGAAGACGAGGAGCACGGCCGTGTGGGCGATGACGGAGCCGAAGGCGACAATCGTCGAGGGCCACGTCGTGCCGGGCGGCGCGACGTGGTCGAGCGCCATCGTCAAGGGCTCGGCCTGCTCGGTCGTCAGCTTCTGCACAAGCTCCGGGTACGGGATGAGCCCCGCGAAGACCGCGCCGACGATGACGTAGAGGACTGTGCAGATGAGGAGCGACGCGATGATGCCGATGGGCAGGTCGCGCGCGGGGTTCTTGCACTCCTCCGCGACGGTCGAGACGGCGTCGAAGCCTATGTAGGCGAAGAAGACGAGCGCCGCGCCCGTAAACGTCCCCCTCCAACCGTTCGGCTGGAACGGCACCCAGTTCGTCGTCATCTTCGACGGCGAGACGTAGTAGAGCGCGATGCCGATGAAGAAGAGCAGCACCACAATCTTGATGATGACCATCACGGCGTTGAAGCTGGCCGACTCCCTGATGCCCCAGACGAGGACGATGGTGATGACGGCTACGATGAGGAAGGCGAGCAGGTTGAAGATGATGGGGTAGCCGAAGATGTGGGGCGCGCCGCCGAACTGCGCGGCGAAGCCGACCGGGTTGGCGTCGTGGAGCCTCATCGCCGTCCGGTAGTCGGTGGCGAGCCAACTGGGGATGTCCACGCCGAGATTACCCATCAGCGTCCGAAAGTAGTTGGCCCAACTGATGGCGACGGCGATGTTGCCGACGGCGTACTCGATGATTAAGTCCCAGCCGATGATCCACGCCACGAGTTCGCCCATAGTCGAGTAGGAGTATGTGTAGGCCGAGCCCGAGATGGGCACCATCGAGGCCATCTCCGCGTAGCAGAGGGCCGTGAACCCGCACACAACGGCCGTGATGACGAATGAGAGCATGAGCGACGGCCCCGCGCCGGGCCGCGCCGCGTCGCCCGCGGCGGCCGTGCCCACGGTGGCGAAGATGCCCGCGCCGATGATCGCGCCTATGCCTAAGAGCGTGATGTTGAATGCGCCGAGCGTGCGATTTAAGGAGAACTGCGGGCCGCCCGCCGCGGCGAGTATGTCGTCAAGGCGTTTGGTGCGAAAGAGTCCTCGAAGCAAGGCTTTGCCTCCGGCAGTAGAAGGATTCGGATTGCGCTTGTGGACTTAGGACGCGCAGCGCGCGTACGGAACGGGCGGAGTTTTACACACCACGACGCGGCAAGTAAAGGTAAAAGCAGAACCGCGAGCGGTAGCGAGCGGGTGTGTAATGCACTATGAAGTCTCTCGGCGTAACGCCGACCAGCTCGCTATCGCTCGCGGTTCTGTTTGCGCTTGAAAGACGGCGCGGCCTTCATCAATCATCGTTGATGAAGGCCGCGCCGTTCTAACTCTTAACTTCCGCCTACCGCCTACTTCTTCTCGCCTTCCGGCTTCACCGTCTCGCCTTCCGTCGGCAGCTTGGCTTCCTTCCATGCGGCCATGCCGCCGAGCAGCGCGGCGGCGTTATCCATCCCCTTCGCTTTGAGCGTGAGCACCGCACCGGCGCTCGTGTGTTCGCTCGGTCAAGTGCAGTAGAAGACGAGCGTCTTGTCCTTCGGGAAATCGTCCATGCGCGCGGCCACCTGGTCGAAGGGCACCGAGAGCGAGCCCTTTATGTGCTCGGCGTCGTAGGCAGACTTCGCGCGCGTGTCGTAGATGACGGCCTTGCCCGCGGCGAGCATCTTCTGCACCTCCTCGACCGTGACGCGGCGCGCCTCCTCGGCCGGTGCCTGCGCGGCCACCGACGGCGCGGGCTTCGCCGCCGCGTTCTTCGACGCAGCCTGCGACGCGCTCGAAGTCGCCTGCGGGCCTCCCGCGATGTCGTCGGCCCTGCACGCGCCGAAGGTTGCCGCTGCCGCGGCCAGCGCCGAGAGGGCCGCGAGCTTTAACTTCCACTTCATTCGAGACCTCCAGGATAAATAGCAAGACTCCGGCCGCGCGCTTCTCGCGCTTCTCCGATAGCATCGCACATTACGCGCGTCTTTCAAAAGCGCGGGCGGCGTCAGCCTTTCGCGAAAGGCTTCCTGAAACGGCTCGAAATATGTTATAGAAGCCCAAATTTTCCAGTTCCGAAATTTGCGAGGTGACGGACACGCGTCGGGAGGTTTCAGCTTGAGAGACTCCGTACAGGGCAGAGTACACCCCAAAGTCGGCCGCGCGTGCGCGGCACTGATAATCGTGACGGCGGCGCTCGCGGGCGCGTGCCTGCCGAAGTCGCAGACGGGCACACGGGGCGGCGAGCGGCAGGTCACGCTCTACGCCTTCTCGGTGATGAAGGAGGTGATGGACAAGGCCGTCATCCCCGGCTTCGTGGCGAAGTGGAAGCAGGAGCACGGCGAGGACGTGAAGTTCACAACCTCCTACGCGGGCTCCGAGACCATCACGAACCAGATACTCGCGGGCGTCAGCGCGCACGTCGGCATCTTCTCGATAGAGCGCGACGTGGAGCGCCTAGCGCAGAAAGGGCTCGTCACGTCGAACTGGAAGGCGACGCCCTTCGGCGGCATCGCCAACAAGACGCCCTTCGTCATACTCGTACGCAAAGGGAATCCGAAGGGCATACACGACTTTCCGGACTTGGCGAAGCCCGGCGTCAAGCTCATACACCCCGACCCGGACGGCTCGGGCGGCGCGCAGTGGTCTATACTCGCCATCTATGGCTCGGAGATGAAGAAGGCGCAGGCCGCGACGGGTGGGACGGATCAGGCGCGCGCCCTCCAACTGCTCAAAGGCGTCTGGCGCAATGTGCTCTCGACGCCCGACTCGGCGCGCGCCGCGCGGACGCAGTTCGAGACGGGCTACGGCGACGCGCTCATCACGTACGAGCTTGAAGGCTTGATGATGAAGGAGGCGGGCGCGCCCTTCGAGATAATCATCCCGCGCTCGACCATCTTCAGCGAGCACCCCGCGGTCGTCATAGACAAGAACGTCCCTACGGAAGACCGCCCGCTCGTGGACGCCTTCATGCAGTATCTTTGGAGCGACGAGGCGCAGCAGGCTTTCGTCAAGTTCCACTTCCGCTCGGTCACGCACGAAGAGTTCAACGACGCGAACAAGGAGTTCGCCAAAGTCGAGCTGCCCTTTACCGTCGGCGACCTCTTCGGCGGCTGGCAGCGCGCCTATCCGGAAGTGATCGACGGAGTCTGGCGAAAACAGGTGAAGCAGAAGTGATAAGTGATAAGTGATAAGAAAGGCGACGGGAGATGAGACCTCACGAGAAGCTGGAAGTGTGGGGCAGGGCAATAGAGTTCGTGACCGCTGTTTACTTAGGGTCTGAGAGTTTTCCTAAAGAGGAAAAGTTCGGGCTTACGTCTCAGATAAGGCGTGCGGCCGTCTCCATACCCGCGAACATCGCCGAGGGGGCGGGACGCGAATCTCCGAGAGAGTTCATCCACTTTCTTTCAAATGCACAGGGTTCTGCCAGCGAACTCTCGACGGAGCTTATAATAGCGTACCGGTTAGGATTCCTGAGTGAGAGGGCTCACCTCGAACTAAGCTCCGAACTTGATAACATTGGCCGGATGATTTTCGGCCTTTCGCAGCATCTTAAGCGCAAACTGGGCATGCAATGAAAGTATTAACTTATCACTTATCACTTATCACTTATCACTGGCGAAGCCTATGAGTTCAGCAATCGCGACGATGAAGCACGTGCGGGGCTTCGACATGGTAAAGCCCTTCAGCCTCGGCATGGTCGTGCTGCTGATGCTGCCGCTGGTGCTTCTGCCCTTAGCGTCCATCTTCATCTTCGGGACGAGCAGCGGGCTCGCGACCTTCTGGGCTGCACTGACCGCGCCCGATGCGGTCTTCGCGCTGAAGCTTTCGGTCGTGACGAGCTTCTACGCGACCGTTTTCAACGTCCTCTTCGGGCTGCTCGCCGCCTACGTGCTCTCGCGCTACATGTTCTTCGGGCGGACGGCGCTCATCGTCACCATCTCGCTGCCGACGGCGATACCGACGGCCGTCGCGGGCTTCGCGCTGCTACTGCTGTGGGGGAAGTACGGCATGATCGGGAAGTTCCTCTCCGAGGAGCACCAGATAATGTTCACGCCGTACGCAATCATACTCGCGAACATCTTCGTCACGTTCCCGCTCGCCTTCGGCGTCTTGATGAGCGTCTTCGAGACGATGGATCGCTCGCTCGAAGAGGCTTCGGCAACCATCGGCGCGACGCGCTGGCAGACCTTCCGGCACGTGACGCTCCCCTCCCTGCGCGGCGCTATCGTGACGGGCGCGCTCCTGACCTTTGCGCGCGCGATAGGCGAGTTCGGCTCGACCATACTCGTCTCGGGCAATCTCGCGGGCAGCACGCAGACCGCGCCGCTCTACATCTTCGCCAAGTTCAACGAGGGGCAGGTCGAGGCGGCGAACGCCGTCGCGATAGTGCTCGCGCTCTTCTCGTTCGCGATATTCAGCGTCCTCTTCTTCGCGCGCGACTGGCTGGAAGCAAAGTGAGGCCGACTCAATCCATGCTCCCCGAGAAAGCAGACCGCGACACCGCAGAGACGACGCACGACGAAGGCGCGCGCGGGGTCACGTCCGCCGGGCCGGAGTCAGCACCTTCGCCCGCTGCGAGCGTGCGCGGCTTGAGCAAGAGCTTCAAGAAGACGCGCGTGCTCGAAGACGTGAGCTTCGACGTGGGCGAGGGCGAGGCGCTCGTGCTCCTCGGCGCTTCCGGTTCCGGGAAGACGACGATACTGCGAATCATCGCGGGGTTGGAGCGGCCGGACTCAGGCCAAGTCATACTCCACGGTCGAGACGTGACAGACCTGCCCGCGCGCGAGCGCGGCGTCGGCGTCATATTCCAGTCCTACGCGCTCTTCCCCCACATGACCGTCGAGAAGAACATAGGCTACGGCATGCGCATACGCGGCGTGCGCCGTAAGGAGGTTAAGGAGAAGGTCGCGCGCCTGCTCGAACTCGTCCATCTGGAAGAGCACAGGAAGAAGTACCCCTCGCAACTCTCGGGCGGGCAGCAGCAGCGCGTGGCGATTGCCCGCACGCTCGCCTACGAGCCGCAGGTACTTCTCTTCGACGAGCCCTTCGGCGCGCTCGACGCGCAGACGCGCGTGCGGCTCCGGCGCGAGATTCGCGTGCTGCTCCGCGACGTTCACGTCCCGGCCGTCTTCATCACGCACGATCAGGAAGAGGCTTTGGAGTTGGGCGACCGCATCGCCGTCCTTCACTCGGGACACCTCGAACAGGTGGGCACGCCCGAGGACGTTTACAACCGGCCCGAGACCGAGTATGTGGCGACGTTCCTCGGCGCGGCGAACCTTCTGCTCGGCGTCGTTGACGGCGACCGCGTGGAGTTGGGCACGGCCTCAATCGAGGCCGGGGATGAGTCGGCTCGCTTCAACGACGGACAGGCGGTCAAGCTCGTCTTCCGGCCCGAGGACGTGTACCTGAGTCTCGACGGGGCGCTTCCCGCCGGGTGCCGTCGTCTGACGAACGGCGTGATAGAGGAGAGGCACTTCGTCGGCGCGTACGAGCGCCTGACCGTGCGCCTCGACCTCGTCGCGCGCTACGCGCCGATGGACGAGCCGCAGCTCTACGAAGTCACGATCACCACGCCCGAGCGCCGCCACGGCGTCCCCATCTTCGTCACACGCACGAAGCCCGAGGCCAGCGCCTCGACGCTCAAGGTCGGCGACCGCATCGCCGTCGGCCTCACGGCCTTCAGAGTTCTCCCCAACTTCCCGCTCGTCTCAGAGCGCGCCAGCCGGTTGCACTGAAGAGATGAAGGCGGAAGGATGAAGGATGAAGATAAGCCTTCCTTTCATCCTTCATCCTTCCGCCTTCATCCTTTCATTTAATCCCGTAGAGCCCGGCCGCGTTGTCGCGCATGACCATGCGCGCGAGTTCGGAGGCGCGCGTGCGCGTTATCTCGCCGTCGCGCATCATGGCGGTGAGTGCGAGCGCGAGCGCTTGGCGGCCCGTTCTGTTCGAGAGCCAGCCGACCTCCTCCCAACCGACTTCGGGCGTTAAGGCGAAGGCGTCGGTGGCGAACATGACCTTCTCGGGCGCGAGTTCGAGCCAGCCGCGCAAGGTCGAGGCTAACGAGTGCGGCGAGCGCGCGAAGGTCTGTGCCGAGAAGTCCGCGTAGACGTTCGGCTTCAAGAGCAGCGCCGCCGTCTGCTCTGTGAAGGGCCAGCCGCCGTGTATGAGTACGAAGTTCGTCTTGTGAAGCACGGGGTCGTTGAGGGCGGGCTCCAACAGCGCGGGGTTCGAGCCCGAGACGCCGAAGTAGCCGCCGACGCCGTTGCCCGTGTGGATATGTACGGCCATGCCGAGCCTCCCGGCCTCGCGCGCGACGTAGCGGAAGAGGAAGTCCTGAAGCGGCTTATACTCCGAGGCCGTGGGCGCACCGCCTCGCGCGTACTTGGCGTAGACGCGCGCCGCGTCCGACTCGCTCACGTCCGCGAAGTCGAGCGCGCGCAGGTACGCGGCCTCGAACTTGACGGCGACCGCGCCGCCGCGCTTCTGTCGTTCGAGCGTCGGCGTGACGACGCGTGTGGTGAACTCTCGAAGCGTCGCGGGCACTGCCTTCATGTTCAAGTCCGAGAGGTAGCGACGCAGCAGCGCGTCTTCGCCCGGATAGAATGCCGCGAAGTCAGGATGAATCTTCCGCACGGCCGACGAGCTTAAAGGGAGCATCAGCGCGTCGTCGAACGCGACCCAGCGGAATCGCTCGGGCGTGAGGCCGCGCCCCAACGCGACGCGGTTGGCGAACATCACTTCGATGTTAAGTTTGTCGAGCACCCATGCCGGATACTTGTCGCCCTGCTCGCGCATGACGCGTCGGCGCGCTTCGACGACTTCGCGCGCGTGTGCCCCGCTCATGTCGTCGTGCCGGTAGCCCCACAGGTCGCGCCACGCCTCGACGTACTCCGAATTGTCGGGGCGCAGGCGCACGGGGAGCGGCGAGGGTTCGAGCGTGTCCGGGATGAGCGCGTCGAACTCGCGGTCTTCCTCGCCCTCGCGCGTGGCGCGCAGAGGGTGCGCGTGGTTGTCTATCGCCCTTATCTTGAAAATCTCTTCGGCGAGCGAGCGGTCTGTGTCCCCCTGCGCCGAATGGCGCGGGGCAAAAGACGAAGAGGCGAGCACGAGCAACAAGGCGAGCGTGACGGCAATCCTTTTCATGGAGGGCGCTCCGCGGCGTGGTCTCAAACGAGCGCCGAGATGATAAGGGCAAAAGCCTCGGGGCGGAAGGCCGGACGTAAAAGTCGGCGTGAAAGACTGTGTGCGTCGTGTGGAGCGCGCGTCGAGTCTACACGACGCGCGCCGTCGGCGTCGCACTCGAATGCGCCCGCCTGTGCGGCTTTTCGCCTTGTGGCAACCCTGCGTGTTATCATCGCTTCAAAACCGTGAACGAGAATCGGGTAGGCGTCCCGTGTAGCCCTTCGAGCGATGAGTCCCGCCTTCGGCGGCGCGCCGGTGGCCGCCGCAAACGTCCCCGGTGAAAATTCTTGAAGGTCTTATGAAGTTAAATATGCTCAGACGCAATCTCTCTGTCTTCGCGCTCGCCGCAACGCTTTTGGCGGGCTCGCTCGCAGCATTCGCGCCGCCTGTGGCGTCTGCCGCCGCCGCGCCACAGCGCAAGGCCGCACCGCAGCAGCGCGCCGCGCAGCAGAAGCCTCAGCCTGCGCCCGCGCCCCCCGCGGCGGGGCCACTCGCCGAGGCCGCGCCCTTCGTCAACAAGGTTCTGCCGAACGGGCTCGAAGTCATCGTCCTGGAAGACCACTCCGTGCCGCTCGTCACGGTCGAGCTTGCGGTGCGCAACGGCTCCTTCACGGAGACGCCGGAGCTTAACGGCCTCTCGCACCTGTACGAGCACATGTTCTTCAAGGTCTCGCCCGAGCAGGCAAAAAAGAACGACTACCTGCGCGACATAGACTCGCTCGGCATCGTCTACAACGGCGAGACGCACGAAGAGGTCGTCAACTACTACTTCACGACGACCACGCCGAACTTCCCCGTCGCCCTGCGCTTCATGCGCGATCAGGCCATCTATCAGGTCTTCAACGAGGAGCAGTTCGCGCAGGAGCGCGAGGTCGTCGTCGGCGAGTTAGACCGCCACGAGTCGAACCCCTACGGCGAGATCGGCACGCAGATGAACCAGCGGCTCTTCTACAAGTACCCGAGCCGCAAAGACCCCGGCGGCAACCGCCAGACCGTGCGCGCCGCGACGACCGACATGATGCGGCTCATACAGTCGCGCTACTACGTGCCGAACAACTCGGCGATCGTCGTCACGGGCGACGTGACGCCGCCGGAAGCCTTCAGGCAGGTCGAAGACCTCTTCGGCGTCTGGGCGCGCCGGGCGAAAGACCCTTTCGAGGAGTTCCCGCTCGTCGAGCATCCGCCGCTCGCCAAAAGCGAGGCGGGGATAATCACGAAGCCCGTCCAGAACGTCGTCATACAGCTCGGCTGGCAGGGGCCTTCCATTGGCAAGGACGACGCGGCGACCTACGCGGCCGATGTCTTCTCCTTCATCCTGCGCCAGCCCAACTCGCGCTTCCAGCGCGCTCTCGTCGACACCGGCCTCGCGACGGCCGTCGGCTTCGGCTACTACACGCAGCGCAACGTCGGCCCCATCACGCTCATAATCCAGACCACTCCCGAGAAGGCGCGCGCCGCCGTGCGCGCGGCCTACGGCGAGATGGCGCACTTCAACGACCCGGACTACTACACCGACGAGGAGCTTGAGAGCGCGAAGGCTCTCGTAGAGGCCGACGACCTGTACTCGCGCGAGAAGCTCTCGGACTACTCGCACACGATAAGCTTCTGGTGGGCCTCTACAGGGCTCGACTACTTCCGCGGCTACCTCAAGCGACTCCGCGCGACCTCGCGCACGGACATAGGCCGCTACGTGAAGACCTATCTACAGGGCAAGCCGCACGTCGGCCTCGCGCTCTTGAGCGAAGAGGCTTTGAAGTCGTCGGGCTTGACCGAGACAGACCTGCTCGGCGCGGACTCGGCGCGTGCGGCGGGCGCGGCGGCAGGCAAGTGAGAAGATTTTTATCGGCGGACGAACGGGATTTTTTTAAAGGGACGAATGATGAGAAAGACGCTTAACTTAAACGGCTCGGGACGCGCGGGCGTGGCGCGGCTCTTCGTGCTCGCGCTCCTGCTCTTCACGTGCGGCGCGAACGTAACGGCGCAGACAGGCGAGGCGGGCAAGGTCAAGACGCCTCCCGCGCAGCCTGCCGTCGAGCACGCGCAGGCGTCGCGCGAGGCGAGCGACCTCCAGAAGCTCGTCACCGAGTTCGAGACCTCGAACGGCCTCAAGGTTCTCGTCAAGCGGCGCGAGGGCAGTCAGTCGGTCGTTGTGGGGCTCTTCTTCCGCGGCGGCGCGCGCAACGTGACGGCGGAGAACGCGGGCGTCGAATCCTTGATGCTCGACGTTGCGACCGAGGCCAGCCAGAACTTCCCGCTTGAGAAGATGCGTAGGGAACTGGCGCGCACGGGCACGAACCTGAGCTTCGGAATCAACTACGACTATTCGGTGCTCACGTTGGGGAGCACGCGCCGCTACTTCGACCGCTCGTGGGATGTCTTCGCGGACTCGTCGCTCCGTCCGAGCTTCACGCCGGAAGACTTCCAGCGCATAAAGAACCGCACGCTCGTCTCGCTCTCCGACGACGAGGACACGCCCGACTCGTTCCTCCAAGTCCTTCAGTCGCGCGCGGCCTACGCGGGCCACCCTTATCTCAACGACCCGCGCGGCTCGGTCAACTCCGTCACCCGCCTCACGCTCGAAGACGTGCGGCGCTTCCATCAGCAGATGATGCAGACCTCGCGCCTGCTGCTCGTCGTCGTCGGCGACGTTGACCCGCAGGACATACGCCGCAAGGCCGAAGTCTCCTTCGGCAAGCTACCGCGCGGCGAGTACAAGTCGGAGCCCGTCCAGCAGCTCTCCTACACAGCGCCCTCGGTCGCGGTGACGGCGCGCAACATCCCGACCAACTACGTCTCCGGAGTCTTCGCCGCGCCGCCGATGACCTCGAATGATATCTACCCGATGCGCGTCGCGTCGGCCATACTTCAGAACCGCGTCTACGTGGAGGTGCGCGTGCGCCGCCAGCTCTCCTACGCGCCCGACGCGTTCCTCGAAAGCCGGGGCGCGAACACGGGCGGCATATACGTCTCGGCGACGGACGCGAATCAGGCCGTGCGCGTCATGCTCGACGAGATAACGCGCCTACAGTCGCAGGAGATAAGCACGGCCGAGATACAGGCGACGGCGCAGCAGTTCCTGACGCGCTACTACCTCGGTCAGGAGACGAACGCCGCGCAGGCCGGCGAGCTGGCGCAGTTCGAGTTGATAGGAGGCGGGTGGCGCAACAGCGCCGAAGTCATCGAGCGCCTCCGCGTCGTCACTCCCTCCGACGTGAAGCGCGTCGCCAATACATACATGCGCAACCTTCAATTCGTCGTCATCGGCGACCCCCGGAGCATAGACAAGGGCATCTTCACGCACCAGACCGGGGAATAGAACAGAACCGCGAGCGGTAGCGAGCGGGTATCAAGCTTCGAGATGCGTTCGCCCGTCGGAGCTTGATACCCGCTCGCTACCGCTCGCGGTTCTGTTTTATCTCTCCATCTCGGCGGAGAGCTTTCTGTAGAGTTCGGCGTCGAGGGCTTTGAGCGTGCGTGCCTGCGCGAGGGCGGCGACGTGGTCGCCAATCTCGACGTATGCGAGCGCGAGGTTGTAGTAGCCTTCCGGCTCGGCGGGGCGCTGCGCGACGGCGCGCTTGTAGGATTCGAGCGCCTTGTAGTAGTTGCCCGCGTAGTAGTACGCGTCGCCGAGCTTGTTCAAAGCCTCGTAGGAGTCGGGCGTCAGCTTCAAAGCCTGCTCGAAGGCGTGTATGGCGTCCTGATTCTTGCCCTGCTTGACCTTGCAGAAGCCCACCTGAATCCATGCGTCGGCGCGCGCGGGATTCTTGTTCACAGCCGTCTCGAAGTAGCCGAGCGCGCTGTCGTAGTTGCCGAGCCAGAGCGAGTTCAGGCC
>JBJMGR010000258.1:0-8558 GCA_045807805.1 Pyrinomonadaceae bacterium
AAATCCTTTTCAGCATCCAGGATTGGCTTTCGACCTCTTCCGGGCTTGGTGCGTAGCCCTTCGATGCCTTCCGACTCGTAGCGCTTGAGCCAGTTGTTGACGACCACTTCGCAACAGTCCAAAAGCTCAGCTATCTCGGCGGCTGTCCGTCGCTCACTCTTGAGCAGGATCATCTGGCAGCGGACACGAAAGGCATGGCTTGAACCTGTGTGATAGCCTTTCTCCAATGCGGCGCGTTGTACTCTGGATAGTTCGACGGTTTTGATTTTGCCCATGGCAGAGCATAGTTTAATCTATTTCTGTCAGACTACTTACAGATTATTAAGATGAACTAGGTGAGCTAAATGTACTGTGGAGTCCGTCATAGCCCCCTAGAGTTCAGCACAGTTCTTGCTTCGAGAATTAAGCGGGAGCCATTATTGATATTGACGCTTGAGTATTAACTGATATAATAATGTCAACTAGGTGGCTATAGATAGGATAATTAACAATATGTTACCTATAGAACTTCAGACTCCGCGGGATATTACTCGCAATTTAGCCCGGCGGGTCAAGGCACTCCGTCTGGAGCGCGGATGGACTCAGCAGGAGGTCGCGGAGCGCGCGGGGCTCGCCCTGGCGACGTATCGGATCTTTGAGCGCAGTGGGCGCATCTCGCTGGATCGTCTGCTAAAGCTCGCAGTCATATTCGAGGCCCGTTCGGGCTTTGATCAGCTTTTCGCTCCTAAGGCCATCAAGTCTCTGGCCGAACTGGAGCAGCGAGCGGAACGGCCATCACGCAAGCGAGGGAAGCGGAGCGATGCGCAAACTCGAAGTACGGCTAGATTGGGGGGATGAGCAGGTCGTAGTCGGCACACTCGCCGAGCAGGAGAAGGTCCTCTACTTTGAATACGACAGCGCCTTTATCGCAAAGCCCCTGCCCATCTCGCCGTTCAAACTCCCGATCCAGTCCGGCTTGTTCGAGCACCGAGAGAGAGAGTTCGGTGATGTCTTCGGAGTCTTCAACGATTCCTTGCCGGATGGGTGGGGGCTACTGCTCATGGACCGTGAGTTCAGGAAGCGCGGCCATGACCCGGCGGGCATCTCGATCCTGGATCGTCTGGCATACATCGGAACGCGGGGCATGGGGGCCCTCACCTATCACCCTCCGGAAGTCCCCGATGACGAGGGAGAACTCCAAATCGACCTCGACGAACTCGCGCACCAGGCGGAGCGGGTGTTGGAAGGGAGCGCCGAAGAGATTCTACCGGCCCTGCGAATCGCGGGCGGTTCACCCGGCGGGGCGCGGCCGAAAGTGCTGGTCGGGGTCGGCGAAGACGGGCACCTGATCTCCGGCACCTCGGACCTTCCGGAGGGCTACCGTCACTTCATAGTCAAGTTTCCGTCGAGCGAGGATGTTCCCGACATCGGGGCCGTAGAGGCCGCCTACGCGCTCATGGCGAGAGAGGCCGGAATAGAGATGCCGACCACACGCCTGTTCCAAACCAAAGACGGAGGCCGCTATTTCGGTGCGGAGCGCTTCGACCGCTCGGGAACCCTACGGCTACACATGCACACGCTGAGTGGCCTTTTTCACGCGAGTCACCGCATACCCTCGATGGAGTACGAAGGTCTCCTGAAGGCAACGATGGCCCTGACCAAAGACCGGCGGCAGATGGAGGAGGCTTTCCGGCGCATGGCCTTCAACGTGTTCGCGCACAACCGCGACGACCACGTGAAGAACTTCTCCTACCTTATGGATCGTTCCGGCGAGTGGAGGTTCGCGCCCGCGTACGACATCGTGTATTCGCAGGGGCCGGGCGGGGAACATACTATGGCCGTGGCCGGTGAGGCTGCGCGCCCCACGGAGCGTGACATGCTGCGGGTTGCCGAGGACTGCGACGTTGATTCGCGGCGGGCGCGGGAGATCATACAGCAGGTCCGAGACGCGGTTAATCAGTGGCCTCGGTTCGCGCTCGCTATGAAAGTCTCCGGCGAGACCGCAAGCTGGATTGAGAAGGTGATAGTGGGTCCATGATCAGGCGCATTTATAATGCCGGAAACCAGAGGCGTCTCCCGGTGGAGGAATGTCATGCCTAAGAAGAAGACTTCGGGGAAGGCAAAAGCCTCGGCGGGCGGTCATGCCGACAGGAAGAGTTTGGCCCCGCCCGCACACCCGCAGCCCGTCGCCGACCGGCGGGCGCTCGAAAAGGTCTCGTCCGACATAACGCGCCTGTTAGCCGAGCAGTCCTTCGAGACGATGGAGGAGGCCAACGAGTTCATCAGTCAATTCGTCGGCACTAAAGACATACCTCTACCGGAACGCGAGTTGACACCTCTGGAGCAGGCGCAGGACAGGATGTACGAGGCTTGGGAGGCACGCAGCCGTAAGGCGCGCGTCCGCCTTGCGCGGGAGGCGCTCGTCATCTCGCCCGACTGTGCGGACGCCTACGTGCTGTTGGCCGAGGAGACTGCGCGCACGCCCGACGAAGCGCTCAAACTCTACGAAGAAGGGATGCGTGCTGGCGAACGCGCGCTCGGCCCCGAGGCATTCGCGGAGGGCGCGGGGAATTTCTGGGGCATCCTTGAGACGCGTCCCTACATGCGCGCACGCGCAGGCGTCGCCGAGTGCCTGTGGGAGATAGGTGAGGCGGCGCGCGCCGTCGAACACTATCAGGAATTGCTGCGGCTCAACGCGGGCGACAACCAGGGCAACCGCTATCCGCTGGCTCGGCTCCTGCTGCAAGAGGGGAAGAATGAGGAGTTGGGCGCGCTGCTTAAAGAGTACGAAGAAGACGCGTCGGCCGAGTGGTCCTACACACGCGCCCTGTGGCTGTTTCGCAGCGAGGGGGAGAGCCCGCGCGCGTCGCGCACGCTTCAGGAGGCATTCGACGAGAACCGCTTCGTGCCGGTCTTCATGCTCGACCTGCAACCGCCGCCCGAAGACCCGCCCGAGTACATTAGCCCCGGCGAGGAGAGCGAGGCCGTGGATTATCTTCTCAATAACGGTGACTACTGGGCCGACACGCCGGGTGCCTTAGAATGGTTCGTCGGACAGTTCAAGATCGCGATAGATGAGTTGGAGAAGCGCGTGCGCGCGGAGGAGAACGCGCTCAAGCTACGGCGTCTCATGGGGCACTGAGGCATGGAGGCCAAGCGCAAGCGCAGAAAAGTTCTGGGCAAATAGAGGTGAACAGGTGACGGGCGCGAGCAGAGAACGCGCCGAGCTTCACAGGATAACTATTTCGTGTTTGACGTACAGTCTAAAGAGCTAAGCATCTGCGTAAGCTCAAATGCACCCGCATGATCATCCTGCACGCCGGATTGCGAAACGGACGCCTCCTGCTCTGGGGCGAGCAGTCCGCAGAGACGGCGGTGACTTCTGCCAAGCGTCGCGGAAGACCCGCGACGAAGGCGCGCAGGGCGTCGCCGTTACCATATGCGGTCGGGGCCGAGGCTTTGTCGGCGGCACTCGCCGCTGCGGCGCTGGACTCAGCGTTGAATCAAGCTCCTGCGGAGATTGCTATCGTTTGGCTGCCGACCGTCGAAGGTCGTCCTCTCGCATCCAGCCCTATGATTGCCGGGCCGCCGGGGCCGAGCGAGCATGCGACGATATGCCCTTGGGAGGTGACGGCGTTCCCTCTACAGACCGCGCGGGCGATTGAGTTGCTCTGCTCCTGCGCGGGCAGAGAGACTCTTTCGCAGGGCGTCATCGTTGGAAACGACTTGACGTTTTGGGCACAGGCGGTGCGGTTCGCGGGCAGCATCGTCGCACGCCAGTCGTTCCTTCCCAGCGTTGACCTGAAAGGCCCGACCCCGCGCGCACGATGGGAGCCGGTATTCGCAGGAGCCGACGCGCAGAGGCTCAAGCGACTCGCTGCGGCGATGCCACACGTCTGCCGCGCTCTGACTGGTCGCGAAGATCAGTCCCCGCCCGACACGCCGGCCGTCATTGTTCTCTCAGCCTTTATTGCCGAAGTCATTGACGAACTGGTTCGTTCAGCCTTCACACCCGGTAGTCGTTCTTCAGCCATCGCATCAAGGCGCAAGCAGGCGCGGGCGTTCGAGAGCGTGCATGACCAGTGGCTCCACGCCTTGCGCGCCGACGAAGGCGTGATGACGGGCGATGCCTCGGAACTCGCGCGGCTGGCCGAGCAGGTGCGCGAGTGGCAGCGCCCCATTACCACGCAGGCCGCGAGCCCCTTCCGACTCTGCTTCCGATTGGAAGAACCCGAAGAACAGGACGAAGAGACTTTGGGAGATGTGGCGACTTCACGCGCGTCTTCCCGTGTCTCCCCGTCTCAGGGCAAGTGGCAAGTCCGCTACCTGCTGCAAGCCGCGGACGACCCGAGCCTGATCGTTCCGGCCGCGCAGGTCTGGAACGCTAAGGGAAGGCAGGCCGCGCTCCTCAAGCGCGGGGCGTTCAGGCCGCGCGAGTACCTGCTCTCGGCGCTGGGGCAGGCGGCGAAGGTCAGCCCGCAGATCGAGCGTAGCCTTAGGGCCGTCGCGCCCAGCGGCTACGAACTGGACTCCACGGGCGCGCATGAGTTTCTTCAAGAGCAGGCGTGGCTGTTGGAACAGGCCGGATTCGGCGTGATGCTGCCCGCGTGGTGGACGCGCAAGGGCACGAAGCTGAAACTCACGGCGCGCGCCGTCGTCGAGAGCCCGAAGTTTCAGGGCGGCGGACGCCTCTCGCTCGAAGAGATCGTCAAGTTCGACTGGGAGGTCGCGCTCGGAGACGAGCGCCTATCCCTTGCCGAGTTGGAGATGCTCGCGCGGCTCAAGTCGCCGCTCGTCAAAGTACGCGGCCAGTGGGTCGAACTCAACGCCGAGGAGATTCAGGCGGCGCTCGACTTCTGGAAGAGAGGGGCGAAGGGTAAGACGCGCGTGCGCGACCTCGTGCAGATGGCCCTGGGCGGGAATGCGGCCGTGCCCGGCGGCATCGCTTTCGCGGGCGTCGAGGCGACGGGCTGGGTCGGCGAGTTGCTCGCGCAGTTGGAGGAGGGCAAGGGATACGCCGAAGCGTCCGTCCCCGAAGGCTTCTCGGGAACGCTCCGCCCCTATCAGGTGCGCGGCTACTCATGGCTCAGGTTCCTGCGTGGGTGGGGCTTGGGCGCGTGCCTTGCGGATGATATGGGGCTCGGTAAGACCCCGCAGACGCTCGCCCACATCCAGCGCGACTGGCAGGAGAACAGCCGCCGCCCCACGCTTGTCGTCTGCCCGATGTCGGTGGTCGGCAACTGGCAGAAGGAAGCGGTGCGATTCACGCCCGACCTGCCCGTCATGGTGCATCACGGGTTGACGCGTACGAAGGGCAAGGCTTTCAAGAAGGTGGCCGAGAAGCACGCGCTGGTGCTTTCCAGCTACGCGCTCCTGCACCGTGACTTCGAGTTTCTTAAAGAGGTCGAGTGGTCGGGCGTCGTCCTCGACGAGGCGCAGAACATCAAGAACCCGCAGACGAAGCAGGCGCAGGCGGCGCGCTCTCTTCCTTCCGGTTACCGCGTCGCGCTGACGGGCACGCCGGTCGAGAACAACGTCGGCGACCTCTGGTCGCTCATGGAGTTTCTCAATCCTGGCTTCCTCGGCACGCTCGCGCAGTTCAAGCGCGACTTCTTCCTTCCCATTCAAGCCAACGGCGACGAAGAGGCAGCACGGAAGTTGAAGTGTCTGACCGGCCCGTTCATCCTGCGCCGGCTGAAGACAGATAAGACGATCATCGCCGACCTGCCTGAGAAACAGGAGATGAAAGTCTTCTGCACGCTCACGAAGGAGCAGGCGTCGCTCTATGCGGCGGTAGTCAAAGACGCAAGCGATGCGCTGGACGAGACGGAAGGCATTCAACGCAAGGGCGTAGTGCTGGCGACGCTCTCGAAACTCAAACAGGTCTGCAACCACCCGGCGCAATTCCTCGGCGACAACTCGGCGATACAGGGCCGCTCCGGCAAGCTCGCGCGCCTGACCGAGATGCTGGAAGAGGTGCTGGCGACGGGCGAGAGGGCGCTCGTCTTCACACAGTTCGCGGAGATGGGTGCTATCATCCAACGCCACTTGCAGGAGACATTCGGCCGCGAAGTGCTCTTCCTCCACGGCGCTGTGCCAAAGCGTCAACGCGACCTCATGGTGTCGCGCTTTCAGAGCGAGGACGGCGGCCCGCGCGTCTTCCTGCTCTCGCTCAAGGCCGGCGGCACGGGTCTCAACCTCACGGCCGCCAATCACGTCTTCCACTTCGACCGCTGGTGGAACCCGGCGGTCGAGAACCAGGCGACCGACCGTGCCTTCCGCATCGGCCAGCGCCGGAACGTGCAGGTGCACAAGTTCCTCTGCGCCGGGACGCTCGAAGAGAAGATCGACGAGATGATTCAACACAAGCAGGAGCTGGCCGAGCGCATCGTCGGCGCGGGCGAGGGCTGGCTCACCGAACTCTCGACCGCCGCGCTGAAAGAAATCTTCGCGTTGCGCGAGGGTGCCGTGGCCGAGTAAGTTTTTAAGGAGAAGGACGAGATGAGCCGCTGGGATTACTGGGACTACTACGAGCAGAAGCCCGCGCGCGAGGTCAAGGGCGGGATCAAAGCCCAGTCGAAGCGCGGGGCGTTCGGCGAAAGCTGGTGGGCACGGCGCTGGATAGCCGTGCTCGAAAGCTTCGACATCGGCGCACGCCTCAACCGCGGGCGCTCCTACGCGCGCAAGGGGCAGGTGATAAACGTTGACGTGGACAAAGGCTCGGTCAGGGCGAAGGTGCAGGGCTCATCCTCAAGACCGTACCGGATCACCATCGAGGTGAAAACCCTGTCTGCGGCCGACTGGAAGAAGCTGGCGAGGGCGCTCTCCGGTGAAGCCATCTTCGCGGCCAAGCTGCTCGCGGGTGAGATGCCGCAGGAGATAGAGCAGGTCTTTACGCGCTCAGAGCTGTCCCTCTTCCCCGCGAAGCTGCGCGACCTTGAAACAGACTGCTCCTGCCCCGACTGGTCGAACCCCTGCAAGCACATCGCGGCCGTCTACTACCTGCTCGGCGAGGAGTTCGACCGCGACCCGTTCCTCCTCTTCCGCCTGCGCGGGCTGAGCCGCGAAGAGTTAATCGAACTGCTGGACACGACCCGCGCCGGGGCCGCTCACGAAACGCCCGGCCCTCAAGCTCACCCCACAGCAGCCGAAGTGCCGCGCGAGCCGCTCGCGGCGGACGCGGACGCCTTCTGGCGCGGCGGCGAACTACCCGCCGACCTGTTCGGCGAAGTCGGCGCCCCGCCCGTGAATGCCGCGCTGCCGAAGCGACTCGGCAACTTCCCCTTCTGGCGCGGCACGGAGCGCTTCCTCGAAGCACTCGAACCCGTCTACACCCAAGCCTCCGCCCGCGGGCTGGACCTGTTCTTAGGCCCTTGAACGTGGAAGCATCGAACGGTTGCAGAACCGGCTCGCGTCTCTTAGCAGTCCGGCTGGTGTTGGCCCCACGCCATCAGCAACCTCATGAAGGCTTCGGACTATCGAATCTTATGCGGCCGCGCAATACCTGTCGCAACATGGCTTAAGTCTAATGAATTGACACTTCTACCCTCAATAATTCTATTGCAATCGGTCTTGCAGCGGCGTAACCTCACCCCATTCGCGTCTCCGTGCCGGACTTCCTTGCACTCTCGGCTCTCCGGCGCTGAAGTCTAAAGTCTGCTGGACATACTTACACTTGACCGCCAATTGTTTTAAATCATGGCAGCCAGGAGTACGCAGGACTGCGCGGACTGCTTAGAGCAGAGACAGCACGCTTTGGAGAAGATTCAGCGCGATTTCGGTCGTTGAATCCGTGGCGGTAGCCTCACTGCTACCAGTGTCCATTTGCCCTGTAATGCCGGTTTCTATTTTGCCCGCCGTTGTTGCTGTAGGTGTGGGTGACGGCGTCGTTTTGCCAGTTTCCATCTCACCTGCAAAAGCGGGTATGGTAAGCGCCAGGGTAAACAGTAACGCGACAGGGAGTTGGCGTAGGGTCTTCATCTTGTTCTCCTAAAGTGTCTTACATGAGTCGTGTGAACGGTAGGGGTGAAGTCTTGGCCTGACCACCCGTGAAGAGTTGCGACGGCGAATCTTAACACCCCGCCATGTTAAGACACGTCTTGGCTAGATTACCGACAATCCGAGAGAGGTGGTCCTCACATGATTATTTCCAGTCAACTGCTTCACCAACTAAATGACCCAACACTCTCTAAAGACAAGCGGGCGCAGCTTAGGTGCCAACTCGCTAAACAACTTGAAGATATAGGGAGCTAAGTAGTCTGACAGAAATAGATTAAACTATGCTCTGCCATGGGCAAAATCAAAACTGTCGAACTATCCAGAGTACAACGCGCCGCATTGGAGAAAGGCTATCACACAGGTTCAAGCCGTGCCTTTCGTGTCCGCTGCCAGATGATCCTGCTCAAGAGTGAGCTACGGACAGCCGCCGAGATAGCTGAGCTTTTGGACTGTTGCGAAGTGGTCGTCAACAACTGGCTCAAGCGCTACGAGTCGGAAGGCATCGAAGGGCTACGCACCAAGCCCGGAAGAGGTCGAAAGCCAATCCTGGATGCTGAAAAGGATTTGCCGAGTGTCAAAGC
>JBJMGR010000259.1:0-7525 GCA_045807805.1 Pyrinomonadaceae bacterium
ATCACCGACAAGCGCGGCACGCTGCCGCTCTTGACGCCGATGTCGGAGGTCGCCGGACGCATGGCCGTGCAGGTCGGCGCGCAGTACCTTGAGAAGATGAACGGCGGGCGCGGCGTGCTCGTGGGCGGAGTGCCCGGAGTGCCAGCCGCGCGCGTCGTCATACTCGGCGGCGGCGTCGTCGGCACGAACGCGGCGAAGATAGCCGTCGGCATGGGCGCGCAGGTCACCATCGTTGACAAGAACCTCGACCGCCTGCGCGAGTTGGACGACATCTTCCTCTCGAAGATTTCGACACTCGCCTCGTCGGCCTACGCCATACACGGCGCGATTGCCGAGGCCGACCTGATCATCGGCGGGGTGCTCGTGCCGGGCGCGGCCGCGCCGAAGCTCGTCACGCGAGAGATGCTGAAGGACGTGATGAAGGGCGCGGTCATCGTTGACGTGGCGGTCGATCAGGGCGGCTGCATCGAGACGACTCGGCCGACGACGCACTCGAACCCGACCTACTACGTCGAGGACGTGCTGCACTACTGCGTCGCGAACATGCCGGGCGCTGTGCCGCGTACCTCGACCTTCGCGCTGACGAACGCGACGCTGCCTTACGCGCTCCGACTCGCCAACCGGGGCTTCCTCGACGCCATCGCCTCCGACCCCGGCCTCAAGGAGGGCGTCAACACCTACGCGGGCAAGCTTACGTATAAGGCCGTCGCCGACGATCAGGGGCTCGAATACACGCCGCTCGACGGCATGATCGGCCCCAAGTGGACAATGGCCTGAGGGTAGAAACACAGTCGAACGAAGAAGAAAAGGCTGCTCTTGTGTGAGCAGCCTTTTCGTTTACTAACAGAACGGCGAGGGAGTGTGTTACTGAAGCAGGCGCGCGAGGCAGTCGGTAAGAACTTCAGGGCGGACGGGCTTTGAGAGGTAAGCGTCTGCGCGCGCCGAGGGCTCTTGAGGCGAGGCGGCTCTGTTGTCCGCGCCGCTGAGGAGGACGACGGGGAGGCGCTTGAGTTTCGGATGCGTGCGTAGGAATCGGCAGAGTTCCGGGCCGGAGAGGTGCGGCATCACCGCATCGGTCACGACGGCGTCGAACTCGCCCGAGAGCGCCGCCTTCATCGCTTCGAGCCCGTCCACGGCCGCGACCACTTCATAACCCGCGCGTCGCAGAACGATTTCGAGATAGCGTCGCAGCGAGCGGTCGTCTTCGGCGAGTAAGACCGCGCCGCGCGCCGACGCTGCCTCGTGCATGACTGCTTGAGCGCCTGTATTTGAAAACTCTTCGTGCGTCGTTATCATTCGGCGGGTTGTAACCTCTCGATGCTTTTCGCGCGCGGCCGAGCGCGTGGGCGGGGCGTGCCGCCGTGTGAGTTTGCAAGCGACGTGCCCGCTGGCTCGCGTCACACCTTCGCGGATTTCGCGCGGCCGTGCGGTCACGTGCGGTCAACTTCGGTCTTTCTGAACTCTGGCTGACCGGTCAGGCTGCACGCGGCGAACCGGCAACGCGCGCCGCTCATCTATCACCTCGCGCGCGCGTAAGTCCCTTCGAGGTTGAACTGCCGGGCATGTTCGGCCATACTTTCGGCTTGGCCGCGTGCCCGGAGATTTCAGATGTACGAATTCGCAGTCACACCAGCCATCACGCAGATACGACGACGCGGCGTCACCATCACGGAGGTCACGCCCGGAAGCCTCGGCGCGGAGCTTGAGCTTGAGCCCGGCGACCGCGTCGTCAAAGTCAACGGCCGCGTGGTGCGCGACTACCTCGACTTCCGCTTCCACACGGGCGGCGAGACCGAGTTGACGCTCGACGTGCTCAAGCGCGGCGGCGAGGAGTGGGAGGTCGAGATAGAGCGCGGCGAGGGTGAAGACTTCGGCCTCTCATTCGAGAACATCGCGCCGCGCCAGTGTGCGAACGAGTGTCTCTTCTGCTTCTGCAAGGGCAACCCGCCCGAAGCGCGCCCCGCGCTCTTCTTCCGCGACGAGGACGTGCGGCTCTCCTTCCTCTACGGCAACTACACGACGCTCTCCTCAATCACCGAGGACGAGATGGCGCGCGTCATAGAGCAGCGTCTGACGCCGCAGTATGTCTCCGTCCACGCGACCGACCTGAAGGTTCGCGCATACCTCCTCGGTGTTGACGAGAGTCGCGCGGACATCTCGGACAAGATGCGCCGCATGATGGAGGCCGGGATAGAGATTCACGCGCAGGTCGTCCTGTGTCCGACGATTAACGACGGCGAAGTTTTGCGCAAGACCGTCGAAGACCTCGCGGCCGAGTATCCGCGAGTCCGAAGCGTCGCGATAGTGCCGTTGGGCCTGACGCGCTACAACACGGACGAGCGCCTGACGCCGGTCACGCCCGAGTGGTGCCGACAGATCATACGCGAAGTCTCCGCGATGCAGCGCGGGTTGAAGGAGAGGCTGGGGACGAACTTCGCATTCCTCGGCGACGAGATTTACCTGCGCGCGGGCCGCGAAGTGCCGGGCCGTCGTCACTACGGCGACTACCCGCAGATTGAGGACGGCGTCGGGATGGTGCGCTCGTTCCGCGAGGAGTTCGCGCGCCTCACGCGGAGGCTTGAGAAGACCGGGCCGCGCGACGCCGAGCGACTGCACGGGACGATACTGACCGGCACGCTCTTCGAGCCGGTGCTCACAGAGTTGGTGGGCGGGATGAACGAACGCTTCGGCACGCGCCTGAAGGTATCGGCCGTCGAGAATCGCTATTTCGGTTCGGAGATTGTCGTCGCGGGCCTCATGACGGGCGAGTGCGTGACGGCCGCGCGCGAGTTGATTGAGGGCGACTTCGTCGTGCTGCCTTCAACGGCCCACAAGTCGGACGAGCCCATCATGCTCGACGGCACGCGGCTCGAAGAGTTGGAGCGAATGCTCGGGCTTCCCGTGCGCGCCCTCGACTTCGAGGGCTTCGCGAAGATGATAATCGGCGGCTGAAGGCGTGCCGTCGTAACTCTATTGAGAGTTAAGGGGAATAAAAAAAGGGAGAGCCGTTGAAGGCTCTCCCTTTGGAGTTTCCCGGCCCCGTTAGAGGCTAGAAAATGATGCGAATGCCGACCTGTATGACACGGCGTGCCAGAGTGATGTCGCCGTTGTCGGCGAAGTTGGAACCCTCGACGCCCGCATCTTCAACGAAGAAGTCCGGCAGGTAGCCTGCCGAGTTGACGCCGTAGCCGGGGTTGGGGTGGTTCAGAACGTTGTAAGCCTCGCCGCGGAGCTGAACGGTCACCCTCTCGCCGACCTTGATGTTCTTGAAGAGGCTCGCGTTCAACTGGTTGAGCGCGGGCCCGCGCAGGATGTTGCGGCCAGCCGAGCCGAACGGCGTGCCGAAGAGCTTCGCCGAGCCGGGGCCGTTGAAGATGAAGCGTACGTCGTTCGGGTTGATGGCTAGGCGCAGCGGGTTGCCGTTGGCATCAACCTGCGAGTTCAGCGCGTTAAGCGAGTAGAAGCCGCTCGGGTTATCCACCGTCACGCCGTAGGTCAGGGCGGCGTCGATCTGGCTGATGCCGATACTCGTGACGGGCGCGTTCGGGTTGGAGAGGAACGGCCGGTCGCCGCTCGTCAGATAGGTGTTGCCGAGCCCGATGACGCTGCCGTTGTAGAACTGGCCCGGCGTGTAGGGCTCGCCGCTGGTCAAGACGTAGACGCCGTTGACCTGCCAGCCGCCTAACACGTGGCCCAGGAAGCCTCGCTGCTCCTTCATGAACGGAACGTCATAGAGGAAGTTGAGGCTGAAGGCGTGCGGGCGGTCAATCTGTGAAAGCCCCTTCTCGCACGTCTTGACGCAGAACGGGTTCTGCGCGTTAGCGGAGGCGATGTCGAAGGCGAAGATTTCGCTCGCGTTGTCAATCGTCTTGCTGAACGTGTAGGCCAGGCCGAGCGATAGGGAGTTGTTCAGGAAGCGGCCGTTGTAGCGCGTCTGCATCGCGTGGTAGTTAGAGAAGCCGTCGTTGGTGCGCCTCGTGATGCCTGCCTGCGGGAACTGTCGGTTGTTGCACGTACCCTCGTTCGGGAACGTGGCCGGGTTGTCAACGCAGACCTGCGCGGTCGTGCCCGAGGGCAGAAGGTTCGAGAAGCTGGGGAACGTTATCGACTGCGCGGCGAGGCAAACATCGCCGGTGGCGTTTTCCTTGGTGCAGACCGTCCGCGGGGCCAAACCGTTGACGAGCGGGCCGATGAAGAAGTTGCCGTTGACGTTCTGGAAGAGGTCAACGCCGCGCGTGCCGACGTAGCGGACTTCGGCGACGCTGTTACGGCCGAACTGGTGCTGAACGCCGAGTGACCACTGCTCGGAGAACGGCGAGTGGAAGTCGGACGAGACCTGAGTCTGCGTCAGGTAACGCGGGTCGAGCTGGCCGAGCGGCAGGATGCCGGAGGAGGCGGCCACGCTCCGGATATTCGCGCCGGACAAGTTGGCCGGGAGCGGGAACGGCGAGTTGGTCGTCGGCAACAGGTTCGCGCCGAGCGTGAGCGAAGCCGAGAACGGGGCCGAGCCCTGAACGTTGCCGAGGATGTTGAAGAACGCCGGCTCGTAGGCTATCGAGAAGCCGCCGCGGACGACGGTCGCGTCCTCGCCGAGGAAGCTCTTCCAGAAGTGGGGCGACCAAGCGAAGCCGAGGCGCGGCGCGAAGTTGTTCTTGTCGGCCGGGACTTCGGGCACCGTGCGCACGTCGAGCGGCAGCGCCTTGTTGAAGAACCCGGCGGAACCGTTCTCACGCTCCACCGAAACATTGTGGAGGATGTTGAGCGGCTGGCCCGTGTACTCGTAGCGCACGCCGAGGTTCAGGGTCAGGTTCGGGCGGACTTTGAAGTCGTCCTGAATGAAGTAGTACTGGTCGTTCTCGGTGAAGGCCAGTGTCGGGTCGCCGACGGTCAGGCCGATGGACGAGGGCGCGTTGTTGACGAGGCGCGTGGCCGAGTTGAAGCCGAAGGCCCCGTTGAAGTTCGGGAGGAACGGCGACACCTCAGAGAGATGCTTGTACTCGCCGCCGAAGATGAAGTTGTGCTTGCCGCGCGACCAGCTCAGATTCTCCGCGACCTGATAGACCTTGCCGACGCGCCCCTGCGGGAGATTGGTCGCCGGCCCGATGCTGTTAATCGAGCGGCCGTTCAGCGTCGGGAAGGTGATGTTGGTGAAGGCAGAGCCGATGTCGAGCGGGCCGGGTATGCAGCCCGGATCTGACGTTCCGCAGCCGCCGCCGAACTCGACGCCGATCTTCTGGTAGAAGGCGCGCAACTCGCTGACCATCGTATTGTTGAGCGTGCGCGTCCAGATGCCGCCGAAGTTCTTGCTGCCCGCCGGGAGGTCGCCCGAGAAGCCGTTGGTCTGCGCCAGCGTGTTGATGAAGTTCTGCTTCTGGTACTCGTAGCGGACGGTGACGTTGTCCTTCTTGGACGGCCTGCCGTCGAAGCGAAGGCTGTAGTCCGTCTCGCTGAAGGGCGTCGAGATGTTGTACTCGGTCTGCGCGACCTGGAAGCTCTGGCCGCCGAGCGTCACGGTCGCGAACGGGTTGACAACGTCCGAGCGCGGCGTGCCGTGTCGCAGCACGAAGGGGTTCTGCGTGGTCAGGGCACTTATCGCGTTGTTGCCGGGGAAGGCCGCCAGCAGGCGCGGGAACTCCGACGGCAGGAATGAGTAGCCGCTGGAGCGTATCGTGGTCGTCGAGGGGTTGCGGATGCCCTGATAAGAGACGAAGAAGAAGGCGCGATCCTTACCGCTCAGGACGGACGGGCCACCCTCGCCGAAGCGGGGCAGGTAGAGCGGGCCGCCGACGGTGCCGCCGAAGACGTTGAAGAGGCTCTGGTTCGGCTCCAACTGTCCGCCACGCCTCTCGATGTTGTTAAGGCTGTTGAGATTCTTGTTGTCTCTGTGGAACTCGAAGGCCGAGCCGTGAAACTCGTTCGTGCCGGCCTTGGTCACGTAGTTGACGATCGCGCCCTGGTTGCGACCGTACTGCGCCGAGAAGTTGTTCGTGATGACCTGAATCTCCTGAATCTGATCCTGGTTATCGACGAACATCGCGGGGCCTGCGACCGAGAGGTCGTTGTTGTCCGCGCCGTCAATCTGGAAGTTGTTCGAGCGGGCGCGGTTTCCGTTGACCGAGAGGCCGGTGCCGTTGGTGTTGACGCCGCCGCTATTGTTGGGGATGACGCCGGGCGCGAGCAGCGCCAGCGTGTCTAGCCCGCTGCCGGCCGCGTTCGACGGCAACTCCTCGATGCGGCGGGTATCTACGGTGTGTGATATCTGCGACTGTTCGCGCTGAACGACCTCTTCGGTGTTAGCGACGACGGTCACGGTCTCGGCGACGTTACCCGCCTCCATGGCGACGTTGACCGGGTTGACGATGCCGGCCCTCACAGTGACGCTCGTGCTGACGGCGCGTTTGAAGCCCGGTGCCTCGACCGTTACCGTGTAGTTGCCCGGCGGCAGACCGGCGACCTCGAAAGTGCCCTCGCCGGTGCTCGTGACCGTCGGGCTGACGCCCCCGGTGGCCTCGTTCTTCACCGTCACGTTCGCGCCGGCGATGACGCCGCCGTTCGGATCGGCCACCGTTCCTCTCAGCGTGCCCGTCGTGGCCTGTGCCATGGCGGTGGCCGAGAGCGGCATAATAATAAGCATGCACACCGTTAACAGTGCGAACGCTTTAGCCATCCATGAATTATTCATGCTATCCCTCCCTAACTGTTCTATTGAAAAAAAAGCGGGCTCTAAGGAAAGCGCTTTCCGGAGCCTCGCTTTTACTATTGCAGCCTACCCGCCACGCTCACGCGCCCGAACGGCATCATCAAGCGGGCGCAGGCAAAAGCCTCCCCCGAACGCTTGATGGCGCCGAAAATGTGTTTACGTGATTCGCGATTATGAGCCGAGTTCTTCAAAAGCATGGTACCGCTTCTAAGGGGGTATGCGTGTTTGAGGTTCAGGAAAGAGCAAGATGCATACCACCGGACGTACAACCGTCCCGATTTCCGTTGCCGGGAGAGACGACGCCGACAACCCTAGGAATCCGGCAATATTCTCGCTCCTTAAGAGGCGTGCACGCCCGGCCCGCGCCCGACGCGGGGGCGAAAAAGATTTCATTCAATTTTTCGGATACGATTTCCTGAATAATTCATAAAAACGCCGTACGTCCGCGCGGCTCGGCGTCGGCATTGACGGTGGAAAATCGGCCCATATCGGCCACATTTATGGACAAAGTTTAAATAGTCGGACGTGAAGAGGGGCCGCCCTTTTATAGGAGCGGCCCCTTGGCGTTTAAGTTCCACGGACGTAGGCCGTCGGTCTAGTCCACGACGTTGAAGTCTATGCTGCGCACGAGCGGCGGGGCGTTCTTGTCGCCCAGTTCATCCTTGACGATGAGCGTCAGGACATACGAACCGGGCGAGAGCTTTGAGACGCCTATCTGTCCAATCTTCACGACCTGCGTGTCGTCGGCGCCCTTTACGTCGAGCGCCTGCACGGGCCCCTGAAAGATTACGCGCCCGCCGCGGTTGATGGCGAGCTGCGCGCTGA
>JBJMGR010000260.1:0-15412 GCA_045807805.1 Pyrinomonadaceae bacterium
CCGCAAGCTCGCGCGCGAGCGACACCCGGACGTTAACGGCGGGACTGAGAAGGCCGCACGCGAGTTCACGCTCATCTCACTCGCCTACCGCACGCTCAGCGACCCGCAGGAGCGCGCCTACTACGACAACCAACTCAAGCGAGTCCACACGAACGACTTCGTCGTCGGCTCGGTCTTCAACACTAACAACCAGCACGCGCAGCGCCTGCACCGGACTATAATTCAGGCGCGCTTCGACCGACGCGTTGACCAGCTCATCGAGGCCGACCGGCGCGAGAACTTCGTCATGCAGCAGGCCGTCTTCACGACGGTCACGCTCTTCCTCTCGACCTTCTTTGTCGCGTGGTTCAAGCCCGCGCTCTGGGATAGGTTCCAGATAGCGGGCCGCGCCGTCGTCTTCACGCTCTTCGTCATAGGACTTTGGCACCTCGCCGTGCGCCTGAAGGCGTGCTTCGAGCACTACACGTATCAGCCGAAGCCCATCCACGATTCCCTTATCAACGCCGTGGAGAAGCCCGACAAGCCCTTCACGCGCTTCAAAGCCTCGACGTTCCTCATACTCGGCTACGCCGCGAGCCTCGCGAGCGGGCTCTACATCGGCTCGGTCATGAAGTATGTGGTGATATTCAACGACCTGCCCGGCCTCTTCGGGCACGCCTTCCGCTTCGACCTGCTCTTCTACCCGCCTATCGCCGTGCTCATCGTTGACACGATGCACACGGTCGCCTCCAAGATAGACTAGTTCGACTGACGGCTTCTGCCCTCTCAAGCGCGACGCCTTTTTCTTGCGCGCGCGTCGTAAGGTCGTGTATATTTCGCCGACAGGAGCCCCTCGGAAGGCTCGTTGAACATCAGCCGAACAAAATAAGGGACGCAGCCCGGAAGGTTCTGAGAGGCCGTCGGCGAAGACCGTCGCCCGAAGAGCTGACCGCTGCCGCGCGCGTCCGCCGCTTCGGTGAGCTTCGAGACGTTCACGGCCGAAGACAAAGAGCTTGCTAATTCAGGAGACTCGAAGAAAAAAGGTGCAGACCTATACAGCGCGCGACACGTTCGCGCAGCACACGAACGCCGACGGCAGTACAGCCCTCGAACGCGTCCCCCCGCCGCTCTAGTGGCCGCGTACGTGCCGTCGGGCTTCGCTACGGAAGGGAGCCATCCGATGGCAAAGCGGATCACGGAGCGCCAGCGCCTCGCGCTCAAACTCGACCACCTGACCGACACGGAAGTCCACGAAGTCCTCGACTACATCTCCATCATGGAGTCTATGCGCCGCGCGACATCGCCCGGCTCGGGCTGGGAGGACGAGCTTGTCTCGATGCTCGCTGGCTCAGAGGAGAACGCGCGCGCGCGACAGGCGTTCGAGTGGGAGTCCGTCCGAAGGCGCGCCGAGAGGCGCGAAGCCATGCGTTACACAGCCCGCGCATGAGTAGAGCGCCGGAGTCTCAAACTCGCGGCCACGTCCGCCGCGCGCAAACGTCCGGGTTCGCGCGACGGCGCGGCAGCTCTCTCCTTTTCACGCTCTGCTGCCTCTTCGTCTTGAGCGAGGCCGCGCTCTCGCACGCGCGGCCGCAGTCAGACCTGACGCCGCTCCAACGCGAAATCCGAGTCCAGACAGAGCGCCTCTCTTCAACGTCGGTTGAAGAGAGGCGCGACGCCGTCGTGCGCCTCGGCGCGCTCGCGCGTCCCGAAGGCTCGCGCGCGGCCGCCTATGCGCTCGCAGACTCTTCCGCCATTGTCCGCGCGACGGCCGCGCGCGCAGTCCTCTCGCTCGGCCGCGACGAGGCCGCTACGCTCATACTTCCGCTCCTGCGCGACCGCGACGAGTTCGTGCGGCGAGAGGCCGCGTTCGCTCTGGGTCTGACGCGCAGCCCAACGTGCGTAGGCGCGCTCGCCGTGGCGGTCGAGACCGACAAGAAGCCTTCTGTGCGCGGCGCGGCGGCCGTCGCGCTCGGGCAGATTGGCGACGCTTCGGCCGCGCCCGCGCTCTCGGGCGCGCTCGCGCGCAGACTCCCCGCCACGGGCATCTTCAACCGCCTTCGACGCAAGAAGGTCGAGGAGGACGAGTTCGTGCGCCGCTCGGCGGCCGTTTCACTCGGGCAGATAGGGAGCCGCGAGTCGGTGCCCGCGCTCGTCGAGGCACTGTCGGACGTGCGCTCGCCCGGCGACGTGCGCCGCGAGTGCGCCCGCGCGCTCGGCCGTATCGGCGACCCCTCGGCCGTGCCCGCGCTCCGCTCAGTCCTCTCTGCGCAAGACCCATACCTCTCTCGCATCGCCTTCGAGGCGCTGAGAAACATTGACCCGCAGAGCGCCACACGTCCAAGCTAAAATCAGAACCGGGAGCGGTAGCGACCGGGTCTCAAGCTTCGACACACAGACCTCTCTCGGAGCTTGAGACCCGGTCGCTACCGCTCCCGGTTCTGATTGAAGAAAGAGCGGCCTTCGTCAACCGTTGACGAAGGCCGCTCTTCTTTCCATCTTAACTTTTGCCTTCTGCCTTTTTACTTCTGCCTTCTCATCCCTCGTTCTTATCGCCGCGGCTCTGGCTCTTGCGTGCGGCTTTGGCCTGCGGGAGTTGGACGGCCGCGCCGCCGGACTTGACGGCGGGCTTGTCCTCCTCGTAATCCTCTCCGGCCGCGTCGGCGATGAGTGCGCCGCCCGAGCGCTTCGAGAAGGTCAGGCGCTTGCGCGACTCGTCGTATTCGACGTGTACGAGGTCGCCGAGTCCCACCTGCTCCGTCGCCACGAGGTTCGAGAGCGGGTAGACGAGGAAGCGCTCGATGGAGCGCTTCAGGTGTCGCGCGCCATACTTGAAGTCGATGCCCTCTTGAAGCAGGAAGTCCTTCGCCGGCTCCGAGCACTGGAAGACGAACTTCGTTCCCGCCGCGCGCATGATGCGATCCTGCACGGCCTGAAGCTCAAGGTCTAGAATCTGCTTCAGATGGTGCTCCTTAAGACTTCGGAAGACGACCACCTTGTCGATGCGGTTCATGAACTCCGGCGAGAACTTCTTGCGCGCCGCCTCGACCGCCGTGCGGTAAATCTTCTGGTCGACCTCCGTGTCGTTGGGGTTCTTGCCCTCCTTCACGGGGGCGAAGCCTATGCCGCCCGAGATTAGCTCTGACATCTCTCGCGCGCCGAGGTTCGAGGTCATCACGAGCATCGTCTTCGAGAAGTCAACGCGGCGGTTGTCGCCCAGTGTGAGTGTCGCCTTGTCGAGTATGCCGAGCAGTAGCTGCCAGAGAGAGTCGGAAGCCTTCTCTATCTCGTCGAAGAGGACGAGCGAGAGCTTGCTCTCTTCCGTGTGATAGCGGTCGAGGTTCTCCTGCGTCAGCATCGGAGAGGTTTCGCGATGGCCGAGGTAGCCTGGGGGGCTGCCGATGAGCTTCGCGATCTCGTGCGAGTGCTGGAACTCCGCGCAGTCGATCTTGATGACCGCGTTAGGGTCGCCGAAGAGGACTTCGGCCGCCGCCTCGACGACGCGCGTCTTGCCCGAGCCCGTGGGGCCGAGGAAGAGCATCGTGCCGACGGGGCGGTTCGGCGGGTTCATCCCGGCGAGGAAAATTTGGTAGAGGCCGCTCATGCGGCGCACCGCGCGCTCCTGACCCACGATGCGCGAGGCGAGCTTCTCCTCGAACTCCTGCGCGCGGGGACTCTTCTGGTCGGGGTCGAGCAGAACCGTGTTGTTTGTAAGCTCTCTTTCCATTATTGCAACCATGGGTTCACGCTCCTTTGCGTGGTGCTCTGTCGGAGGCGCGCCCGCGGGGTTTGTGGTTAGCGCCGCGAGTGGCGCTTCCGGCCCCGCTTGGCCGCATCCGTCCTTACACCATGCAAAGAGCGAACCGTAAACCTTTGATGATTCGTTAAAGGACGTGGTTTGCTGAAAGGAGTCGGCCGGGGGGCGGCACCCCGAGATAACGAAAGCACTATATATACGACCGCGAGCTTTTTGTCACCACAAAATGTTCGAGTGGGGAATTATTTTTTAATTTTGCCCAAATCATCAAGCGCGCGGCGTGTGACAGTTTGCGGCACGGCGAGGCTGACAATAAACGGCCGAGTTCAAAATAATGGAGGCGATGCGGCACACCTAAACGTCTGGCGGCGCGGCGCGCGCGAAGCAAAACGTCGTGGTCACGACGTTAAAAAATAACGCGTGCGCGCGAGGCAACCCTTCGCGCACACGCGTTTCATGTACAGGCAACCCCGGCCGCTTTCAGTCGTAGTATTCGAGCCCGAGGTGGGTGATAAGGTCTTCGCCGCGTAGGTGGCGGAGAGTGTTCTTGAGCTTCATCAACTGTATGAAGATGTCGTGCTCGGGGTAGAGTCCGGGCGCGGTCATCGGCGACTTGAAGTAGAAGCTGAGCCACTCCTGTGTGCCCTTCATGCCGCAGCGCTGCGCGAGGTCGAGGAAGAGCGCGAGGTCGAGGACGATGGGCGCGGCGAGGATAGAGTCGCGGCAGAGGAAGTCTATCTTTATCTGCATCGGGTAGCCGAGCCAGCCGAAGATGTCTATGTTGTCCCATCCCTCTTTGTTGTCGCCGCGCGGCGGATAGTAGTTGATGCGGACGACGTGCGAGAAGTCTTTGTAGAGCTTCGGGTAGACATCGGGCTGGAGTATGTATTCGAGAACGGAGAGCTTCGACTCCTCTTTCGTCTTGAACGACTCGGGGTCGTCTAAGACTTCGCCGTCGCGGTTGCCGAGAATGTTCGTCGAGTACCAGCCGTGGAGACCGAGCATGCGCGACTTGAGGCCCGGCGCGAGGATGGTCTTCATCAAGGTCTGGCCGGTCTTGAAGTCCTTGCCGCAGACGGGCACGCCGTTCGTGTTCGCAAGCTCCATCAGAGCGGGCACATCCACCGTCAGGTTCGGCGCGCCGTTGGCGAAGGGCACGCCCGACTTTAAGGCGGCGTAGGCGTAGACCATCGAGGGCGCGATGGCCTTGTGATTGTCGCGCATCGCCTGCTCGAACGACTTGAGCGTCTTGTGGACGGCGTGCGTCTTGAGGAAGATTTCGGTCGAGGCGGCCCAGACGATGACGAGGCGCGAGCACTTGTTCTTGCGCTTGAACTCGGCCATGTCCGCGATGAGCTGCTCGGCCATCTCGAACTTGTTCGCGCCCTCCTTGACGTTCGTGCCGTTCAGGCGCTTGACGTAATACTGGTCGAAGACGGCCTTCATCGGCTTAATCTTCTGAAGCTGCGTCTTGAGCTGCGAGAGAAGTTCCTTCTCCAACACGCCCGCGGTCATCGCGGCCTCGTACGCCGAGTCGGGGAAGATGTCCCACGCGCCGAAGACTATATCGTTCAAGTCGGCGAGCGGAACGAAATCCTTGATGAGAGGGTTGCGATTCTCCGTGCGACGGCCTAAGCGTATCGCGCCCATCTGCGTGAGGCTTCCGATGGGCTCGGCCAAGCCCCGCTTGATTGCCTCGACGCCCGCGATGAAGGTCGTGCTAACGGCCCCGAGCCCTACGAGCAGCACGCCGAGCTTGCCCTTCGCGGGCGGTATCTCAGCCACGTTCTTTTCGTCTGTCACTGTGTGCAGTTCTCCTTCTCTAATCGTTACACGGAGAATAGCCGACGCGCGCCCGCGCAGTCTTGTCGAATCTTGCGGTATAAGGGCGGGGGATTGCTGAATTCCGCGCGCGGGCTCCCCGTGCGGCTCACAAGCCTCGGTCAGACAGGCCGCGCCGAAGACAAGGGAGGATGAGAGTAAGGCTTACTCTCATCCTCCTTCTTGCCTTTTGAGCTTTGTTTTGCCCTCCCCGGAGGAGGGGTTACACACCCTTTATATCATCGTTGGAGACTATTACCGCGTTGGGTTCGTTGGATGTAAAGGCCGCGCGCGTGATGGCGCAGCGTGCGAGCGGCAGGAACTTGCGCCGGAAGTCTTCCGCGACGGTGACGGCGCGCGCCGCACCGACCGTGATGCGCGCGAGTGGCGCGTAGTAATGTTCGACGCCGTGCGGCGGGCGCGGCTCGGGCTTGCCCTGTCCGCCCGGCCACTCAACGTCGCCCGTCTCCGTGCGCGCGGGGATGAGCCAGTAGTCGCCCGCGCGGTAGTTGCCGCCGGGCTGGAACTGCACGCGCACGCCGTCCTCCAACTCTATCCAGTTGTCGCCGCCTGTGCCCTCCTTGATGAGTATCGCGCCGTCGCGCAGGCCCTCCACGCCCTTGCGCGCAAAGCCCTCCCTCTGATCCCATCGGCGAAGGAGCGGATTCGACATCGTGGGCGAGGCGCGCTCATCGCGCTCGGTCTCCGCGTGAGGCTCGGCCGAGAGAGTGACGGTCATCTCGACGTAGTTAACGTCCACGACCTGCACGAGCGGAGTCTGCCCTTCGACGCGCGCGGAGTCTCGGTCGTAGACCTCGACCCAGTCGCCTATCTCGACGCCCGAACGCGCGTCGCGCCCCATCTGGTCGAGCGTGACGACCTTGCCCGAGACGCTCCTCACAGGGAGCACGACCGAGCCGTTCTCGCGCGACCACTTGAAGGTGGCGGGCGTGCCCGTGGTGCCGCCGCGGTGAATCTCCACGCGGTAGAGCTGGTTCTCGGCGCCACGGAAGCGCGCGTCTGGAGAGACTATGCAGGGCTCGAACGAGTCGGGGTCTTCGGGCTCTTCCGCCTTCGCGCGCAGACGGCCGCGGGTATCGGGCTGCAAACGTCCGACGAGTTCCAGCCAGACCTTACTGTTCATAATCGTCTGGCAGGTCTCCTTCATGAAGTCCGGCGTATTCGCAATGTCGAGCGCGCGCACACGCCACGCGACGCGCGCGCGCGTCGTCGTGTCCGGCCCCTGCGAGCCGAGCGCGACTTCGCGTATCGCGTCGTCGTCGAAGGAGGTGACGTGCTCCTCCCACGCGTCGAGGTATACGAAGTAGTTGCCCTCGGATAGCTCGTCGGCGAGCAGGTCGCGCTGGTCGTAGCCCGCGGCCGACTTCGCGGGCGCGTAGAGCGCCATGCGCTCGTTCTCGCAGAGCAGCCCGCCGACGTAGTAGCGGCCCGTCCCTATCATGAAGTTGCCGGGGAGCGTCAGTGGGTAGAGGACGCCCTCGCCGACGGTCTCGGGCGTGTCGTTGCCGCACGAGGTGTTGAGCATGTCGTGCGTGAGTATGCGGAAGCCGCACAGACCTTCGGGGCCGCCGTGCGGGCCGATGAGGTCGCCCGCGAGGGCGCGTATGTAGTGCCAGAGCATGGCGGTCTGCTCGTTCCAGTCGGCGTCGAGCTGGACGCGCCCCTGCTGCATGAGTACGCGCGTAAAGTGCTTCAAAGGGTCGAAGGTGTCGCGCGAGAAGTCGCCTTTCATGATGGCCTCCTTAAGTCGCAAAGATGATGCCCGCGTCAACTCCGGCGGGCGTAAACTCGTCGAGGCGCGCGCGCAGGTTTGCCTCGCGCTGCGGCTGGAAGAGGTCGTGGTAGACGCCCATCTCCGACTCGTCGTCGGCCCCGCGCAAAATCTCTCGGGGGCACGTCTCGGCGAGCTGGCAATAGGCGGGCGTGCCGTAGCGCACGCTGTTGAAAACGGGGCGGACGCGCATCTCTTCGCGCGCGCGCGCGGCCTCGCGCACGGCTCGACGCTCGGCCTCAGTCCCGACATCGCGCCCGGCCTCGCGCTCCGATTGCACCCTTTTGTCGAGTTCCTTCAAGGCAGACGCGACGGCGAGGTCTGGCTGGCAGTCGTAGCGACGCGGCGTGCGTGAGCCCGCGGTCAGGTAGCAGAAGCGCACGCAGCCCGCCTGTGTGCGCGCGACGCGGACGCGGCCCGAGAAGATCGTGTTCTCGGCGAGCGTGATCGAGTGAGCGCGCACTTCGCCGAAGACGGTCGAGCGCACGGCGCGCAGGGTCGCGTGCGCGTGCGTGCCGTCGGGGCCGTAGAGCGCTTCGAGTTCCGGCTTTGTAGCGTCGAGCACGCTGTCGGTGAGAGAGATTTCGACGGGGTCGATGCGAACCTCGCTCTCGTTGACGAGTATGCTTCCGACGATGCTGCGCTCGACGCGTAGACGCGCGCTCGTGTCCGTCAACTCGATGCTCGGCTCGGTCTCGCTCTCGGGGTAGCTGTCCGTGTCGAGCGACCAGCCGGGGACGAGCGTGCAGTCGCGCAGGCTCAACTCGAAGAGGTCGCCGCTGACCGTGAGGCCGCGCCCGACGACCATGAGCCCGTCGAGTCGCACGCGCGTGCCGCGAGCGTGCGAGCACTCGTCCTCAACCTTAACATCGCCCGTCGCGTCCCGAGCGGCCGCTTCAAGCGCGCCCGTCGCGTTCGTCGCGTCCGTCTTTGCGGTCTTCGCATCAGCGTCGCTCTGTCCGGCGCTCTCGCTCTCCGAGACTTCGCCGGACTCTTCCTCATCCGGCTCATCCGGCTCCTCTTCGTAAGTCTCTTCGACGTAGGCGCGGCCACTGACGCGCACGGGCGTCACCTCGTCGTAGGTCTGCACGTCGTCGTCGTAAGACTGAACAACATCTCCGCCTTCGCCCTTCTGCTCGTCGGGTTCGGGGCCGTAGATGCCGAGCGAGTCGGGGCGGTTCGTGTACCAGTCGAGCAGGCGTATGACGGGGCGCGCGCCGTCGGCCGCGCGGATTTCGAGGCGCTGGTTGCGGCGCAGACGAATCTCTACGGGCTCGACGTAAGCGCCGCTGTCGTCAATCTGTATGAGCGCTTCGTCGGGCGAGTCGCGCCGCCATGCTTCGAGCGCCTTGTTGATGGTCGGGAAGTGACGGCGCTGCCAGTCTTCAAGCACCTTGTCGCCGACGGGCGGATTGCGCCACCGCTGGCTGACGAAATAGACGTGCGTTCCTTCGCGCGGGTGCTCACTCGGTTTGGCTTCGTCGGGCATGCGTAGACGCGGCCTGTTCGGCACGCGAAGACGGCGCGCATACTCGCCGCCGCCCAACTCGGAAGGGAAGCCGTAGTGATAGCTCACCCACACGCCCGTCTTCGGCTCGGCGCGCGGCGCGAAGGCGATGCGGCCGAGGCGCGGGTCAACGGCGACCTGTTCGCCCCTCGGCCTGTAGGCCCAGCGGCTCAAGTCCGTCGTCACGATATGTTCGGCGGGGACGGGCCGCTCCTCGTCGTCGCGCCAGATGAAGAGGCTCTTTGAAGAGCCATAGTAGTCGTGCGTGCGCTCGTCGAGCGCGCGGCGGCGTATGGGCGCGGGCACGTTCATCTCGTCGGCGACGTGCGTCGCGTCCGGCTCCTCGACGGCCTTCGTGAAGAGCGGCGAGTCGTTGCCGAGAATGCTGAAGGTGTAGTGGTGGCGCACGCGGTCTATGCAGAAGGCTTGCGCGTGCGTGACCGGGTACGACTTCAGACGCCAGACGAAGAGCCCCGCGTTCGTGATGGCGTGGCGGCCGGGTCTGCGGTTGGAGTTGAGGCGGCGAATGTTCGTCGTGTGGGCCGAGGAGTCGAAGCCGCCTTCGAGACGGTCGAGCGCGTCGCCGTCGCGCAGATCGAGCAGGCGCGCGCGGTCGGGGCGTCGGTGGTTCAAGTGTTGCGAGCCGGAGAGCAACTGGTAGAACTCGACCGCGCGCGCAGACCATCCCGCAACGTCGCGCGCGAGAAGCTCTAGCAGCGCGAGCGTGCCCTTGCGCCGCCGGTAGCGGAGCGTGGCGGCCACCTCGCGGCGCGGGACGAGGAACCTGTTTCGCAGCGCGCCCTCGGCCGTCGAAACGTCGCCCGCGACCCCGGCCTCGCTGACGGGGCGGTAGCCGATGAGGTCTGCGATGTAGGGCACGACCCAGTCCTGACAGGTCTCTATGAACCAGTTGTCGTAGAGCTGCGAGATGTCGTCTTCGACGACGTTGACCTGCTCGGCGATGACTTGAAGGAGCGCGCGCAGAGGCTCGCCGCGTTCCGAGTCGCGCATGCGGTAGAAGACGGGCAGAAGCTCGTAGAGTCGGTCGAGCCGCGGGTCGGCGACCTCGGTGGAGTCCTGTTCGCTCATCGCTTCTTCTTCTCCTTGAGGATGAGTGTGTCGGGCACGAGGGGCGTGAGCAGCACTAGCTGCGCGGGTCGTATGCGCGACCTGTCCTCAACGATTGCGGCCGACTCGACGTGCGCGAGGTATGCGTGAACGCGGCGGCGCAAGGATAGACCTTCGCCGAGGCGCAGGAGCAGCGAAGGGTCCGTGCCCTCGCCCATGTCGTCGAAGATGTCGAAGTCAACGTAGACGACGCCCTCGACCCCTTGCGCCGAGGCGACGGCCTCGCTCAGAAGCGCGTCTTGCCCGAGGTCGCGCCGGTAGAAGCTGAAGCGTTCGAGCAGCGCCGCGCGAATCTTCGGCTCGACAGACTCCCAAAGGTAGTCGGGGTGGACTTTGACGTTCGCGCTGACGAAGAGCGTCTTCAGGTGGCGCGTCGCAAGCTCGACGGGCTGATGCGGGTCGCCGTACTTGTGCAGCGCCTCGCGCAGATTCACGAAGAGGTCGGAGGTGGGCGAGATTGGCCCGTCGTCCGCGCCCGCAATCGTCACGTGTACGACGCGCCGCCGCCCGTCGGAGAGTCGCGCCGCGCTCGCCTTCGCCACGCCCGCGAAGGTGCGCGAGAAGTCTTCGTAGTCGCGCGTCGAGACGAGTCGGTCGAGCGCCATGACTGCGAGCGGCGCGTTGCGTCGCGCCTCGTCGCGGCTCTCGCGGTCTGCGCCGCCCGTCGCGGCGAGCGGGTTGACGACCTCCTTGACGCCGAGTGGCTTCGTCGTCGGCTGGTTTATCTGACGGGCCTTGAGGTTGCCGCCCTTGCCTATCCCAGAGCGGTAAATTGCCCTCACGTTCTCGTTGCCCGTCGGGAGTCGCGCGCCGTCGCGGCCGTTGCCGAAGACTACGGTGGTCGCGCCCGCCTCGTCGGCCTTCGTCACATACTCGCGGTCGAGCGGCGTCAATCCGGCGAGCGTGTCCGTCTCGCGCCAGAGCACGTCGTTGACGCGCACCTTCAGAGTGCTCTCGACGCCCGAGGCGGTCGGCGCGGAGACGTATGTGAGCGGCGACTGCTTGAGCGTGAACGACTGCATCGCCTTGCTCGCGTCGCCGCTCCCTAAAACTTCCGTGCGTGTCTCGCCGTGCGTGGCGCGCACGACGTTGCCGTAGATGCGTACGGTGTCGCGCTTGTAGCAGTAGGCTAGTTCCGTCGAGAAAAGGAGCGTCGTGTGCGTCTTGTCGCCCGGAAGCTTCGGGTCGAACGACTGCTCAACGCCCGCGAGCATCACAAGCTCCGAGGCGATGATGCCGCCGAGCGGCTCCTTATCTTCCTCGTCGTCTTTGCCCGCGCCGCCGTTCGCGCCGCCGGAAGTTGTAGAGCCGCCGCCGGAGGTTGACGCGTTGCCGCCCGCGGCGGTCGCGCCGGAGGTGTCTGAGTTTGCGCCTTCGAGCGCGGCGATAACGTCCCTGAACCCTTTCGACGTGTCGCCTTTGGACGCGACGATGATGTCCGTGCGCTCGCCCGTGATTATCATCGAGCGCCCGGCTTCGAGGCCCGCGACGAGCACGCCCAGCTCGACGCTCGCGCCGCACACGTCCTCGCTCACGGGGTCAATCGTCTCGTCGGCGAGTTCGAGTTGCTCGCTCTCGGCGTAGACCGTGGTCTTCCGCACGGCGTTCTCGAACAGCTCGTGCGCGGGGTCAATCCAGACGCCGTAGAGTTCAAGCTCCGTGCCCTTCGCGGTCATGCCGTAGTCCGCGCGCGAGCCATCGCCGACGCGCAGAGAGCGCGTGATGATGGGTTGCACGGGGAGGTGCATCGTATCGTCGAGCCTCAAGGGCCGCTTCTCTATCACGACCCATCCGCCGGGCAGAATCTTGTTGTACGTCGCGTCGAGGTTGACGAATTGCGGCCTCTCGGTAAACTCCGTGGACGCGCCGAGGACTGAGACCGAGCACTCGGCCGTCATCGAAGGGGTGGGGAAGCCTAACGCGTTCTGCCCGGTCACGGGGTCGTAGTCAATGTCTACGGGGTTGTTCCCCGTGCTCGATACGTGGAGGCCGCTCTGCTCGCGGTCGTGACGCATCGCGACTACGGCCTGTAGCGCCGTGAAGTTGAAGGTGTATGTGATGCGCTGCATGTTCGTGCTCGCAGCGCCCGAGACCGTGAGCGTGACGGGCTCGGAGAGTGTGAAGGTGAGGGGCGTGGCCGTGTCCTCTATCGCCCTTGTTATCGAAGCGGTGCTGGTGACGACCCCCGCGCTGTTCAGAAGGTCAACCCTCGCCGTGTAGACGAGCGTGGTGAACTCGATGTCGGTGGTGGTGCTGTAGATGACGTTGACGCGGAAGCGCCGCGTCTCGTGCGCCGTCCGTACGTTCCTTATGAGCGTCCACTCCTTCGGGTCGCCCGAGGGCGTGCCGTTCGGGTTTCTATCCTGGAAGAGCGGCGCGCTGTTGCCGAAGAGGGAGGCGCGCGTGCGCAGCGCGTAGACCGTGGCGGGCGTCGCCTGCGTGACGGGCAGAGCCTCCCAAGCCTTGTAGAGCGCCGCGCTCGCGCCGGGCATGAACGCGCCGAGGAGCCGTGGGAGGTTGTCCGACGCGGGCGAGAACGCCTGCGCGATGCTCTTGCCCGTAGTCAACTGCTGCTTGCTGCGCGGCGGCGCGGAGGGCGGCGCGGTGAGCTGTCCGAGCAGCGGCAACACCTGCCTTATCGCACCCTTGTTCGCGGTGGTGGTCGCAGTTAACTTGGAGGCTTGCGACGCCATGAACATCGCGCTCGAACCGGAAGACGAACTTGAGGCGTGTATCATGAGCGCGAGTGGTTGTATGTTGCTCCCGCCTCCGCCGCTCGCGCCGCTGCCTGTGCCGCCGCTTGTGCCGGTCGTCGCGGCGGCGGCGTCCTCCGCAATCTGGTTTGAGAGGTCTGTAAGCTCCGAGACGAGTCCGCCGATCCACGGTTCGAGCTTTGTGAAGTTGCCCTCGCGCGCGAGCCTGTGCTCCTCGCGCAGCGGCGGCAGCGCGGTCTCTTCGAGATACTCGCGCACCTTCTCGGACTTGGTGTCCAACTCGGGCTTGCGCAGGAGCGTCTCGTCGCGGTCGAGCTGCTCGATGATACGCCCGGCGGTCGCCGTGTTCGGGTTAACGTCGAAAGCCTCTGCATCGCGGTAGCGCTTCATGATGTCGGCCGCGCGTTTGTTTAAGGGCGGCCCCGGCGGCGGCGGAATGGGCGTCGGCGGCGCGGACGGAGGCGGGAGCGAGACCCACGGTTCGAGCGTCACCTTCGTACGCTTGGACTCGTTGTCGGGCTCGACCTTCATCACGCGGAAGAGTAGCTGCCCGCCCGCCTTCCCGTCGTAGTCGATGAGCAACGGGTCGTTCGGCTTCAGGCTCGTCGCGGTGCCCTTGAGGTACAGGGGACGTTGGATAGGAGTCACCGCTTCGATTGGACTCTTCGGGCGGACGAGGTGCGACTGCGGCCGCGTCTGACGCGGCGTGAAGACGTTCCACTCGGCGCGCGCGTAGAGGTCTTCGGCGGTCTCGAAGGTCTGCGGGAGTTCGGCGGGGCCGGGCGTGCTCGCGGCTCGGCTGCCCGCGAGTATCGTCACTTCACCCTTGTCTTCGAGCGTGTAGGCGAGGTGCGCGCTCGAAGAGACGCCGGGGCGCGGGCGGTAGCCCACGAGGTTCGCAAGCTCTGTGACGGAGCGCCGCTCCGTGGCCGTGCGAAGGTAGCCTTCGTTTGCGATGCGCTCCTGATAAAAGGTCAGAACGTCGGCGACGGTCGCCCACGCGTCGAGGAGCGCGACGGAGGCGTCGTCCGCGTCGCGCGTCTTGAGCGCGAGCAGAGGGCGCGGCCCCGCGGTCTGCACCTCGTCGCCGACGGGCGCGGGCAGTGCCTGCGTCGTGAGGCGCGCGAGCATCGTCTCAAGGAAGGTCGCGTGCGTGCCCGCCCGGTAGGCGAGCGCGGACAGACCGGGACGGTTCTCGTTCGAGACCGGCGTGACGCGCTCGATGCCTTCGCAGCATCCGCAGTCTTCTCTCATCTTCCACCTCGCACGTCGAGCACGAGCTGACCGTGCTCAGGATAGTTCGGGTCGTTGTCGAGACGCGCCACTTCGAGCGGCCCTATAGAGAGCACCCCGCTGTCGAGTTCGTCCTTCGGCTTCTCGAAGAGTCTTTGCAGGCGCTTGACGCTCACGCTCTCGACGCCCTCGATCGATTGCGCGGCCGCGATTAGTCGGCTGAGGAAGACGCTCGCGCCGAACGTCAGATTGTCTGGATGGAAGAGTCCGCGACGGCCGCCCGCGAGCGCGCGGTTACTGAAGACTTCGAGCAGCGCGGCGCGCACGTGCGCGCGAAGATAGTGCGGGAGTACGCAGACCTGTATCTCCACGTCGAGCGGAACGTATCGCGCGCCCGCGGTCGCGAGGTCGTGGCCGATGCGTCGGTAGCGGTGGAGCGAGCCCTCTATCTCGGAGAGGAGCGCGGGACTCATCTCTTCCGTGCCGCGCGGGTCAACGTGCGTCCGCATCTCGTACCAACTGCCCGCCCAGTTAAGGTTCGCGGCGGCGCGCTGAACCTTGTCGGGCCGACCGCGCTCGGCGAGCCGCGCGTAGTCCTGCGCGATGACGGCGCGCTGCAAGTCCTTTCGGACTGCTCCGGGCGCGAGCGCCTTCACGTCCACGATTGACTCGGGTAGGCTTCCGCCGCGCGCGGGCAGAGGATTGCGCGCAAACACCCCGACGCCTTCGAGCTTGTTGCGGAAGACGACGTAGCGAACCGAGTCGGCGCCGACGTTGCCCGACGGGCCGTTGCCTATTCGATAGGTCGCGCGCATGCGTTCGCCCGCCTCGGGCGTGCGTCCGTTCTCGCCGTCGCCGAAGCGCAGGTGCGCGCGCCCCTCGTCGTCCATCTCCGCGACGAAGTGGCGCTCGCGCGGGCCGCTCTCAAGGAGGCTGCGTCGAGGCTCCCAGCAACTACGCTCGTCGCCGAGGTGCTTGCGCATCTCGTCGTCGTCCGAAGGCACGTGGCAGACGCTTACGGCGGGCAGGGCGGCGCGCGGCTCCTGTCTAATCGCGGCCGACGCGGGGCCGAGCGAGCGTGCGTCCATCAGCTCAAGCTCTTCGGCCGCGACCACCTTGCCGAACAACTCGGCAATCTCTTCCCGCTCGTCGTCGGTCAGCGTGTAGCCGCCGAGGGCGCGGTCGCGAAGACCCTCGACGCGCCGAGCCTTCTTCGACATGTGGTCGTCGAAACGTGCGAGGAGTCGGCCGAGTGACGCGGCCTGCTCCTCCGCACTCTGCTGCTGTTGCTGGCGGCTGTCGCGCGCCGGGGTCATCGTGAATCCGGCGCGCGCGAGCGCCCTGCGTCCGAAGATGGTCAGGAATTCTCGAAGCTCTTCGCGCGTGAGCGCGCGCCCCGCTTCGGTCTGTCGCTGAAGTTGTTTGACTCGCCGTGCAACCTTCTTGACGAGGCCGCCGAGGAAGAACGCCTGTGCGCGCGTCAC
>JBJMGR010000261.1:0-2494 GCA_045807805.1 Pyrinomonadaceae bacterium
CCTGCCGCCTGACGTAGGCGCGCGAGCGCCAGTTGATAGTCGAAGAGCGCCTGAAAGAAGGCCAGACGCCCAGCGGCGAGTGTGGTCTGCGCGTCGGTCACTTCCACAATCTGCGCCTCGCCCGCGCGGTAGCGCGCGATTGAAGTGTTGAGGTTGCTCTCCGCGAGCCTGATGCCTTCGGAGGCGAGCCGTATGCGCGTCGAGGCTGAAAGAGCCTGAGAGCGCGCCGCAGTGAACTCCTGCGCGAAGCCGCGCTCGGCCTGCGCACGCTCGTTCCGTGCGAGCTGCAAACGCACGCGCGCCTGTCGCTCCCTACTCTTCGTCGCGCCCCAGTCGAATATCGGAATCGAGAGGTTGAGCGCCGCGGAGACGCCCGTGTGCTCCTTCAGACGCGTCGGCATCAGAGAGTCCGTGTCGAAGCCACCGTTGAGCGTGTAGGAGAGTTGCGGGCGTCGGTCTGCGCGCGCGACGAGTATCTCCTGCTCGGCGGCTCGCTCCTGTGCCTCGAACTGCGTGAACTCGGGCCGGCGGCGAGTCGTGTCTGCCGTGAAGCGCTCGACCTCGCCCGGCGCTGGCACGAGTGTCGAGAGGTCTGCGGCCGAGATCGCGCGCGCCTGTTCGTAGCCGACGAAGACGCGCAACGCCGCCGCCGCGACCTCTTCGGCCGCGCGCGCCTGCTCAAGCTCGCCCTCGCGCTGATTGGTCTGTAACTGCGCGCGCGTAAGGTCAACGGACGCGACTTCACCTCCGCTCAACAACAGCGAAGTGATGCGCTCGAACTCCTGAGCGGCCGTGAGGTTCTGTTCGGCGGCGCGGCGCGCTGCGGTCGCGAGCGCGAGCCCGTAGTAGGCTTCCGTACTCGCCTGCCGGAGAGCGCGTTGCGCGACCTCGGTGCCGGCGCGCGCCGCGTCGAGCAGCGCGCGGTTGCGCGCGAGCGTGGCTCGCAGGCGGCCTGAGAGGTCTATGTCGCCCGCGACGTTCAAGAGCGCCTGATACTCGCCGATGGCGTTGTTGGCGATGTAGCTCTGCACGCGCGGCTCGCCACGCGTCAGACCCAACGAGGGCGACGTGTAGATGTAGTCGAGCGGCGCGGAGACTTTCGGAAGGAAGGCCGCGCGCGCCTGCCGCACGTCCTCCTCCGCGACGCGCTCGTTCAACTGCGCCTGCCGCAAGCCCGAGACCTGCGCGTTGGCGAGCCGAAGGACTTCGTCAAGACTGACCTGCCCCGTAGACTGCGACGGAGTCTGACCGGCCTGTGCGCCCGCAGGCATCGAGCCGGGCGGCGCGGCCGTAACGTTCGGGGCCGTGGGCGGAGGCGTCTGCGGCGTGGCACCTGTCTGCGGTGTCTGCGCGGGCGTGGCGGGTGTCTGCGACGTTGCGGGGGCCTGCGTCGTCGTGGTCGGACTCTGCGGCGCGGGGCTGTATGGGCGGCCGTGCGCCGCGCCGGTCAACGCCACACACGCCGCGAAGACCGAGACGCCTTGAAGCAGCCGCGCACGCGGCCCTTCCCTCCCCTCGCCCTTCAACTTCATCCCTGTCATTACGGAATCAACTGCCCGTCGGGGCCGACCTTTATCTCGACCGTTTTTCGCCCGCGCCTGACGTGCGCCTCGTATGCTTCGATAGCGCCGCCCTTGCTTATTGACTCAACTATGAGGACACGGCCTCGGCCCGCGTTTCGCATGATGGCAACCCTCACGGCATCGGGCAGGGCCGCGAGCGCTACCTGCTCTTCGACCGAGACGATTGCGCCGCTCGGGTCAATCAGAACGTCGCGATTGTGGCCGTTGACCTTCAACTCCACCTCGTAGCTCGTGACGCCGTTCTCGGTCTCGACGGAGAGCCCGCGTATCTTCGCCCCGCGACTCTGCTCGCGCACGGTCCGTTGGACGGGCGCGGGCAGGTCTTTCATCTTCACGGAATGCTCGCTCTCCCCGCCCTTCTCCTTCGACGATTCCTGCCACACGACAGGCGACGCCGCGAGCGAAGCACCGGCCGTCAAGACCGCCGCCGCGAAGACCAACAACTTAAGGTAATGGCTCATAGTAAACCCCCTCCTGTAAATGTCCGAGCGGGCAGACGCGCCCGCCGGGACTTTGATAAAGACTCCGCCTGCTTCTTGGATAAAGACTCCGCCTGCTTCTTGCGTTGGGCGATTCTACCTTTAAGAAGATGACAGCATGATTAAGCGTCGGCCGCAACGTCCGGCGCGGGGAGGGTGATGAGGAAAGTGCTGCCGCGCTCGTCAGTGCGTTCGAGCGTGACGCGCCCGCCGTGCGCTTCGGCAATCCACGAAGCGATTGAGAGACCGAGCCCCGCGCCGCCGCCCGCGCCGCCATTGCGCGAGCGCGCTCTGTCCGCGCGGTAGAAGCGCTCGAAGATGTGCGCCCGCGCCTCTTCGGGGACGCCCGCGCCCGTGTCCTCTATCCGAATCGCATAACCTGAATCCGCGCGCGCAAGTTCGACGCGAACCTCGCCGCCCGTCGGCGTGTAC
>JBJMGR010000262.1:0-34959 GCA_045807805.1 Pyrinomonadaceae bacterium
CTGAAGGCTTCATAGAGCGCGGAAATCTCCTTGACCAGAAGGCCCCTCGACCAGCCGTCGCTGACGATGTGGTGTAAGACGCAGACTACCGTGTGCTCGTCGTCGCGCTGCCTTATGAGGACGACGCGCACGAGCGGCCCCGCCTCCAGGTCGAATGGGCGGTTGAACTCCGCCCCGGCGAGCCGCTTGCCGACGGCCTCCTGCTCGGCCTCGGGCAGTCGTCGTATGTCAACTACGGGAATGGTCAGCCTCGAAGGCTTAGAGATGACCTGTGTCAGTTCCCCGCCCACCAACGGGAAGGTAGTGCGTAGGTTCTCGTGCCTGCGTATGACTTCGCCGAAGCTCTGCTCGAACGCCGCGACGTTGAGCGAGCCCTTCAGCTTCACGCCGAGGTTGATGTTAAAGGCGCTGCTTCCGCCCGCGAGCTTCTCCTGAAACCAGAGCCGCTGCTGTGCGAAGGAGAGCGGAAGCTCGCCCTCGCGCGAGACCTTCTCGATGGGCTCAAGCGCGCTCTGGCGGCCTGCGCTCAACTGCTGCTCGACTAGACGCGAGAACTCCTCGACGGTCGGGGCCTCGAAGATGCTCCGCACGGGAAGCTCTACCGCGAGGAACTCTCTCACGCGCGTAAGCACCTGCGTCACCAGGAGCGAGTGGCCGCCGAGGTTGAAGAAGTTGTCATCCCTGCCCACCCCCGGCACCCTCAACACTTCGCACCAGATGCCCGCCACTATCTCCTCGACCGGCCCCCGCAGACTCCCGCCCTCGCCACCCCGCGACTCTCCCACCGCCGGCAGGGCCTTGCGGTCTATCTTCCCGCCGAGCGTACGCGGCAGACTCTCCATCTCCACTATCGCCGAGGGCACCATCGCCTCCGGTAGCCGCTCCATCAGGTAGCCCCGCAGCGCCCCGGCCCCCGCCCCGTTCGCCAGCGTCACGTAGGCCACCAGGCTCTTGCCCCCCCCGCCGTCCTCCCTGTCCACGACCGCCACGTCGGCCACCGCTTCGTGCCCGCGCAGCAGATTCTCGACCTCGCCCAACTCGACCCGCACGCCCCTCACCTTGACCTGCTGGTCTCTGCGGCCGAGGAGTTCCAACTCGCCGCCGGGGAGTAGCCGCCCGAAGTCTCCGGTGCGGTGGATGAGGTCTGAAGGGTCGGAGCCGAAGGGATTGGGGACGAAGACCTCTGCCGTTAACTCCGGCTCCCCGTAGTACCCGTGCGAGCGGTACGGCGTCCGGATGTAGACCTCGCCGATGGACTCCTCGCGGCAGAGCTGTCCCCTCGAATTAATGACCATGACGGCGGCGCCCTTGATGGGCCTGCCGACGGGGATGGAGGGGCGCTCGGCATCCTCCCTCGTCACCTCGTGCGCGAACTTCGACATGCTCGTCTCGGTCGTCCCGTAGATGTTCCACAGCTTTATCCTCTCGCCGAACACCTCCATCCACCGCTTCACGTCCGCCGGATAGAGCGGCTCGCCCGTCAGCACCACCCACCTCATCGAGCCGAAGTAGCTCTCGCTCAGCCCTTGATTGATCAACGACCGGAAGACTGAAGGCACGCAGTGCAAGACCTCCACCCGCTCCGCGCCAAGCCAGCTAATCAACTTCTCCGTATTCAGGATGATGTCCCTACTCTCGGGGGCGCAGACCACTCCGCCCGAGCACAGCGGCACAAAGGCATCCTTGAGGAACCCGTCGAAAGACGGAGAGGCCAACTGGCTCACCCTCGTCCCGTGGCCCGCACCCACAGCCCCTATCTCCCACCTCACGAAGTGGTCTATCCCTTTGAGGCGGCCCAGTATCGCCTTGGGTTTGCCCGTCGAGCCTGACGTGAAGTAGACCGAGCACGGCGCGTCCGGGTCTGAATAACTCGGCAACTCCCCGCCTTGAGTTAGGAACGTCTCGTCGTCGAGTCGCAGAACGTCCGCGCGGCCTTCGACCTTCGGCGCGTCGTCGACCAGTATTAACTTCGGGGCAGGCGACAACCCCACGACCACTTCGTCGAGCTTCGCGACGAACTGCGACTCGGTGACGCACCACGCGGGCGAGACGCTCTCGAACATCGCGCGCAGTCTCTTCACAGGGAAGGTCGGGTCTAAGGGGCAGAAGACTCCGCCCGCCTTGAGCGTCGCGAGTATCGCCGTGATGATCTCGACGGGGTCGGTGACGAAGAGGCCGACTATAGAGCCCCTCGAAACCCCGAGCGCGGAGAGAGAGCGCGCGAGCCTGTCGGCCTTCGTCTCAAGCTCTCGGTAGGTGACGCGCCTGCGGCCGTTGTCCACGGCCAGCGAGTCGCCGAACCTCGCGGCCGCCTGGCTGAAGAGGTCTTGAACCGCCGCGTAGGGGGTCGCCTGCCCCACTAGCCCCTCGCCCCTGCCCTCAGATGTTTGCCCCTGCATCCGCTTTGTCAGCCTTTCGCGTCCTGCGTGAATCGGCCTCAGACTTAAGACCACGGCCCGCGCCGCCCGCGGCGGCCGTGAGCATCGCTAGTTCAAATCCGGCATCCCGAACAGCTCAAGGAATAGGCCGAAGGTGAGCACCACTATCAGCAGGTCGTCCTCCAGCGTCAGGTTCAGCCGGAAGCCCTTCTCCGCATACTTCTTCTTGAGGAACTCGACCGTGTCGGGATTGAAGTAGCCCTGCCGCTTAATCCGGTCGTAGGAGAGCAGGTCGGAGACCCACTCGATCTCCTGCTGTAAGAGCGCGGGGCTCCCCGGCGCGACAAAGCCGAACTTCTCGCGCTCGACTATCTGCCTCGGGATGAGGCCCTCGGCCGCCCTCTTGAGGATGTACTTCTCCGTGAACCCGTTGAGCTTCAGGTCGGGCGGTATCAGGCGGCAGAACTCTACGAGGTCGATGTCGAGGAACGGGTAGCGCGCCTCGACCGAGTTAGCCATCGTCATTCGGTCGCCGTGGTCGGCTATCAGGTGGTGGCCGAGCCTCAGCTTGAAGTCGAGGTAAGAGCGCTTGTGGAGCGGGTGGCGGCCGTGCAGCCTCTCGCGGTTGACGACGGGGAAGTTCGTGCACTCGAACTCGTGGAGGCGCTCGCCCACGTCCCCGGCGTAGAGCGCCTGCTTGACATCCCTGAAGGCGTACTCGTCCTTCTCGTAGTAGAGGTCTTCGTCGCCCCAGAGCCTCGCCCTTATCTCGTTGCCGAGCATCGTGTCGAGGTCGTGGCCGCCGTCTCCCGGCTGCCGGCGCTTGTCGAAGCGGTAGCCGACGTAGCCCGCGAACAACTCGTCCGAGCCCTCGCCGTTGAGGACGACCCTGACGCCGGCGTCCCTCGTCTCCCTTGAGAGCGCGAGCGAGGCCGTGTTGTAGGTCTCCTTGAGCGGTGACTCCGAGTGATAGACCGCCTGTCTCAGCCGCGCGGGGATGTCCGCGTCCTCGAAAGGAATCTCGTGGTGGATGGAGCCCACGGACTCCGACATCAGGCGCTGGTACTTCGCCTCGCACAGCCTCTCGTCCGAGAAGCTTATCGAGAAGGAGTGCCTCTGCACGTCGGGCGAGGCGCGGTGTATGAGCGACGCTATCATGGACGAGTCGAGCCCGCCCGAGAGGAAGAAGCCCACGGGCACGTCCGCCTGAAGGCGGTACCTGACGGAGCGTTCGAGCAGGCCGCGCAGCGTCTCGACGTAGTACTCTTCGGGCCTGTCGTCCGCACCCTCTTCGACGGTCGGGTACTCCAAGTCCCAGTACTCCCTCTCCGACACGTCGCCGTTTTTGACCAGCAGGTAGTGACCGCTCGGGAGGCTGTGCACGTCGCGGAAAAGCGTCTGCGGGCTGATGGCGCCGGGCAGCGTGAGCACCTGATCGAGGCCCGTCAGGTTCACCTCGCGGCGCACGAGCGGGTGCGCGAGTATCGCCTTTATCTCGGAGGCGAAGATGAAGAGCCCATCGACGGTCGTGTAAAAGAGCGGGCAGATGCCGAACTGATCCCTCGCGAGAAAGAGCGTCCCGTCCCTTCGGTCATAGATGGCGAAGGCGAACTGCGCGTTGAGCCTGTTGAGGAAGCCGACGCCCTCCTCCTCGTAGAGGTGTACCAACACCTCCACGTCCGTCTTCGTCCTGAAGACGTGCCCCTTCGCCGCGAGCCCCTGCTTCAGCTCGCGGTAGTTGAAGATTTCGCCGTTGCAGCTCAAGACGAGGTTGCGGTCTTCGTTGAAGACGGGCTGGTCGCCGGTCTCAAGGTCAATGATGCTCAGGCGGCGCGTGGCGAGCCCCGCGTTCGGGTCGCAGAAGTGGCCGTGCGAGTCGGGGCCGCGGTGGACGAGCGCGTCGGCCATCGCCCGGAGGATGTCTTGCCTCACGCGGCCTTCGCCGCGCAGGTCAAAGTAACCGGCTATCCCGCACATCTGTTTTTCTCTTCGGAGGCCGAGCGCGCGCCCTTCCGGCGGCGGCGCCGTCAGAGGCCCGAAAGGCTCTGGTTGAAGCTGTTGATTAAGAGTTGCCGCTCCGTCTCGGAGTGGGCGGAGAGTGTCAAGAGCGTCGCGCCGGGATTGGTCGACATCTCGCTCAAAAACCTGCGCAGGCTGTCGAGGATTCTTTCGGCGGTCGAGGCGTCGAAGCGGCTGCGCTGGTAAGCGAGCCTGAAGAGCATTCGCGGCCCCGGCTCGACCACGAGCGCGAGCGGCGCGTCCGTCCTCTCGGTCGTCCTTATCTCAACGACCTTCAAGCCTTCCGCCTCCGACTGCGCGTAGTCGAGCGGGATGTTCTGGAAGGTCAGCATGCTCTCGAAGAGGCGCTGGCCGCGCGGTATCTCGCTCCACCCGTGGATGCTCGCGAGCGAGCAGTACTCGAAGCGGCGCGCCTCCGACTGTTGCAGTTGCAGCGCCTTCAGCCACGCCGCAAGCTCGCCCTCCGCGGGCACGCGCACGCGCACGGGCAAGGTGTTCAGGAAGACGCCGACTGCCGACTCGACCCTCGGGAAGTCGGCCGTGCGTCCCGAGACGACGCTCCCGAAGAGAACGTCGTCGGCGCCGCTGCGCCGGCTCAGGAGCAAGGCCCACGCGCCCTGTATGAGCGTGTTCAGGGTCAGCCTGTGGCGCGCGGCGTAGGAGCGTAGCGCCGACGTTTCCGCCTCGTCGAGAAGGAGCGTCTCTTCCCCGTAGCCCTGCTGCTCGTCGGCGCCAGGCAGGGGCATCCTGTCAACGCCGAGGGGCGTGGGGCCGTGGAAGCGCGCGAGCGAGCGCCGCCAGTACGACTCCGCCTCCTCGTGGCTCTGCCTTTGCAGCCATGCGATGTAGTCGCTGTAGCGGACGGGCCGCTCCAACTCCGCCGCGCGGCCCGCGCGCGAGGCGCGGTAGAAGGCGAGAAGCTCCTTGAGGATTATCGGCGACGAGCTGCCGTCGATGATCAGGTGGTGGAACGACCAGACGAACTCGTAGAGGTCTTCGCCCTTGCGCACGAGCGCCATGCGCGACAGCGGCGCGCGAGACAGGTCGAAGCCGTTCTCGAAGTCCGCGTGCAGCATCTCGTCCATTCGCACGGACTCTTCGGCCGGGGTGAGGCCGCGCCAGTCGTACTCGGCCCACGGCAGACTGACTTTTCGGTAGACCACTTGAAGCGGCCCGCGTTGCGACGAGAGGACGAAGGCTGTCCGCAAGACCTGATGGCGGCCCACTACGGACTCGAATGCGGCCCGGAAGGCCGCGGCGTCCAACTCCCCGCGCAACGTGTAGCTTTGCTGCGCGAGGGAGATCCCCGCGTCGGGCGCGTTGAGGACGTGGAAGAGCAGGCCCTGCTGGAAGGGCGTCAGCGGGTACACCTCCGCGACGTTGTCCACGTCTGCTTCCGCGACGAGTTGGGAGAGTTCTTCGCGGCTCAACTCGACGCGCGCGGGCTCGGCTTGACGTGGGTCGCGCGCAGGCTCTACGGCCCGCGCCGCGCCCGAGTGAGTTTGCGCGGGGGTCGCCTCCTCGGCCGCGCGTGCGAGCCTCGCCAGCGTCTGCTCGCGGAAGAACTGTTGCGGGGTCAGCTTCAGACCGGCGCGGCCCGCGCGCGCGCCGACATGTATGCTCAGGATGGAGTCGCCGCCGAGGTCGAAGAAGTTGTCGTCGGCGCCGACGCGCTCGACCTTCAAGACCTCCTCCCATATCGCGGCCAGGGTCTTCTCGGCGGGCGTGCGCGGGGCGACGTAGCCGTCGCGCCCGACATCGCGCGCGGGCTCCGGCAGCGAGTCGCGGTCTATCTTGCCGTTGGGCGTCAAATGCATACGCCCGAGCCACGTCAGACTCGCGGGCACCATGTAGCTCGGCAGGCCCGACTGAAGGTGCGCGCGCAACGCGGCCGTGTCCGCCTCGACCTCGCCCGCGACGTAGCCGACGAGGCACTTGCGCCCCGACTCGTCCTCCCTGACGACGACCGCAGCGGCGCTCACGCCGGGGCACGCGGCCAGCGCGGCCTCGACCTCGCCCGGCTCGATGCGGAAGCCGCGAATCTTCACCTGCCGATCCGTGCGCCCAAGGTACTCTATCTCGCCGCCCGCGAGCCTGCGCACGAGGTCGCCCGTGCGGTAGAGCCTCTCGCCCGAGCACGCGCCGAACGGGTGAGGGACGAACCGCTCGGCGGTGAGGTCGGGCCTGTTCAGGTAGCCGCGCGCGAGGCCGTCGCCGCCGATGTAAAGCTCGCCCGTGACGCCGATGGGGACGGGGCGCATCCGCCCGTCGAGCACGTAGACCCGCGTGTTCGAGATGGGCTGGCCGATTGGGACGGAGCGCGCGCCCTCGGGCATGCCGTCGATGTCGTGGCAGCATGCGAAGGTCGTCGACTCGGTCGGGCCGTAGCCGTTGACGAGCCGCGTGCGCGGAAGTGCCGCGCGTGCGCGCAGTATGTGTCTGACCGAAAGTGCCTCGCCTCCTACAAGCAACTGCCTCAGCCCGCGCAGCGCGCCCGCGTCCTCGTCCACGACGGCGTTGAAGAGCGCCGCCGTCAGCCACATCGTGCGCACGCCGTTGCGTTCGATGACCTCCGCGAGTTCGGGCGCGGTCGGGACGCGGCCCTCGAACATGACGCAGCGCCCGCCGTGAACGAGCGCGCCCCAAATCTCGAAGGTCGAGGCGTCGAAGGCGAGCGGCGCGGCTTGCAGTATCACCTGCCGCTCGTCGAGCCCCACGTAGCCGACGCCGACGAGCAGCCGCAGCACGCCGCGGTGCGTGACCTGCACGCCCTTCGGAGTGCCCGTCGAGCCCGACGTGTACGTGACGTAGCAGAGGTTGTCGGCACCGACTTCGACTAGCGGGGCCACGTCGCTTTCGCGCGCAACGTCCGGCCAGTCCGCGTCGATGCAGACGACGTGCGCCGCCGTGCGGGGCAGGCCGCGCTTCAAGCCGCCCTGCGTGATGACGGCCGAGGGGCGCGCGTCTTCGAGCATGAGGGCGAGCCGCGGTTGTGGGTACTGCGTGTCGAGCGGCAGGTACGCGCCGCCCGCCTTGAGGATGCCGAGCAGCGCGACCAGCATCTCCGCGGAGCTTTCGAGGTAGACGCCGACCAAGCCCTCCGTCGCCACGCCGAGCCGCCTCAGGTAGTTCGCGAGCCGGTTCGCGCGCGCGTCCAACTCCGCATAGGTGACGTGCTCGCCCCCGCAGACGACCGCGACCGCCTCGGGCCTTCGCGCTGCCTGCGCCGCGACGAGTTCGTGGACGCACTGGGCACCGAAATCTCTCCCCGTGTCGTTCCATTCGTAGAGCAGCCGCCGCCTCTCGGCGGGGCCGAGCATCTCGACTTCGTCGGCCGGGCGGCCCGCGTCTTTGACCATCTCGCCGACGAGCCGCTCGAAGTGGCGCGCCATGCGCTCGGCCGTCTCGCGCTCGAAGAGGTCTGTCGCGTAGCTCAGGCGGCCGGCGAACCCCGACGAGCGCTCCTCGATTATGAGCGTCAGGTCGAACTTCTCGCTCCCGGCCTCGACCTCCACCTCGCTCAGCCGCAGCCCTTCTATCCTCGCGCCCCCGGCGGGCGTCTCCTCCAACGCTATCGCCGCCTGAAACAGCGGCCCGCGGCTGAGGCTCCGCTCGGGACGCAACTCATCAACGAGCATCTCGAAGGGAACGTCCTGATGCGCGTGCGCCTGCAAGGTCACTTCCCTCACCTGCGCGAGCAGTTCACTCACGGTCTGCCCTTCGGGGAAGCGGGTGCGAAGCACGAGCGTGTTGACGAAGAGCCCGATGAGCTGTTCCGTCTCAAGTCGTGTGCGGCCCGCGACGGGCGTCCCGACGCACACGTCACTCTGCCGGCTGTAGCGCGAAAGCATCAGCGAGAACGCGGCCGCGAGCGCCATGAACGGAGTCACAGCGTGCTCGCGGCACGTTGCCTTCAACTCGCCCGTAAGCTCCGGCGAGAGCGAGAGCGGCACGACCGCCCCGCGATGGCTCTGCACGGCGGGGCGCGGGTAATCGGTCGGGAGTTCAAGCGCCGAAGGCGCGTCCGACAGTTGAGCCTTCCAGTAGCCGAGCTGCCCGGCCAGCCGCGCGCGCGTCAGCCACTCCCTCTGCCACGCCGAGTAGTCCGCGTAGCTGACGGAAAGCTCCGTTAGCGGCGACGCCTCGCCGCGGCCGAACGCCTTGTAGAGACTCACAAGCTCGCTGCTGAAGATGCCCATCGACCAGCCGTCCGAGACGACGTGGTGCATCGTCACGAGCAGCACGTGCTCTTCGTCAGAGAGGCGCACGAGCGCGGCGCGCAGGGGCGAGTCCTTCGCGAGGTCGAACGGGCGCCGCGCCTCCTTTTCCGCGAGCCCCCTGAGCGCCGAAATCTTGTCCGCCTCCGCGAGCCGCGAGAGATTAATCAGGGGCAGACGCAGCGAGCGCGCGGGCGCGACGACTTGCAACGGCTCGCCCTCGGCCGCGACGATGTTCGTTCGCAGGGACTCTTGCCGCCTGATTATCTCGCCGCAGCCCTGCTCAAGCGCGGCCACGTTCAACGCGCCCGCGAGGCGCACGCCGAAGGGTATGTTGTAGACGCTGCCGCCGGGCGTCAGCCGGTCGAGGAACCACAGACGTTGTTGCGCGTACGAAAGCGGGGAGTGGCCCGCGTCGCCGCGCGGGGTTATGGGAGGAGCCGCCGCGTGAGAGGGCGCGCGCGTCGCCGCCCGAATCTGTTCGGCTAACTTGGCAAGCGTGGGCGACTCGAAGAGGCTTCGCACGGGCAGCTCCACGCGGAAGCTTTCGCGCACGCGCGAGATGATGCGAGTCGCGAGGAGCGAGTGGCCGCCGAGCGCGAAGAAGTTGTCAGACCGGCCGACGCGCTCGGCCCCGAGCACCTGCGACCAGATGGACGCGAGCACCTCTTCGACCTGCGTGCGCGGCGGCTCGAACTCCTCGCCCGAGTCGCGCCGTGTGATGTCGGGGTCGGGCAGAGCCTTGCGGTCAACCTTGCCGTTGCGCGTCAGCGGCAGCGCGTCGAGGAAGACCCACGCGCCCGGCGCCATGTAAGCGGGCAGGCGCTCCTTGAGGTGGCCCTTCAACTCTTCGGCATTCGCGCCCGCGTGCGCGACGACGTATGCGACGAGTCGTTCGTCGCCGGGCGCTACCTCCCTGACCGTGACGAGCGCCGCCGACACCGACGGGTGTCCCGCGAGCGCCGCCTCTATCTCGCCGGGTTCGATGCGGTGGCCCCTGAGCTTCACCTGATGGTCGATACGGCCGAGGTACTCTATGTCGCCGTTCGGGAGGAAGCGCGCGAGGTCTCCGCTCCTGTAGAGCCGCGCGCCCGGCCCTTCGCCGAATGGGTTCGCGACGAAGCGCTCGGCGGTCAGGGCGGGGCGGTTGAGGTAGCCGCGCGCGAGCCCGCGGCCCCCTACGTGAAGCTCGCCCGGCACGCCCACGGGGCAGAGGTTCCGGTACTCGTCGAGCACGTAGACTTGCAAGTCCGGGATGGGCCTGCCGATCATGCTGCCCGCGCCGGGCCTCAGGTCTTCGGCCGAGAGCGGCCGGTAGGTGACGTGCACGGTCGTCTCGGTGATGCCGTACATGTTGACGAGTTGCGGCGTCCGGTCGCCGTAGCGCTCGAACCATGGGCGGAGGCTCTGAGGCTCAAGCGCCTCGCCGCCGAATATGACGAGGCGGAGCGGGAGTCGTTCCGCTTCGTCCGCGGGCTCGGCCGCCTGAATCAGTTGCAGGAAGGCCGAGGGCGTCTGGTTCAGAACGGTCACGCCTTCGTCGCGCATCAATTCGTAGAAGGCTTCGGGCGAGCGGCTCACGACGAAGGGGACGACGACAACGCGCCCGCCGTGGAGCAGCGCGCCCCACAGCTCCCAGACCGAGAAGTCGAAGGCGTAGGAGTGGAACATCGTCCACACGTCTCGCGGGCCGAAGCGGAACCACTCGCGCGTCGCCGCGAAGAGGCGCGCGACGTTCGCGTGCGTTATCTGCACGCCCTTCGGCCGCCCCGTCGAGCCCGAGGTGTAGATGACGTAAGCCGTGTTATCGGGCGTCGAGACTTTCGCGAGGCTGTCGGGCGCATGGGCCTCGAAGGCGTCGTCGGCGTCGTCGTCCACGCAGCAGACGGCAACACCTACGGGCGCGCGGCCGCGAAGCCGCCTCTGAGTGAGCAGGAGGCTGACGCCCGCGTCTTCGAGTATGAAGTCAATCCGCTCGCGCGGGTACTCAGGGTCGAGCGGGACGTATGCGCCGCCGGCCTTCAGGACGCCGAGTATCGCGACGACCATCTCGGCGGAGCGCTCCAACAGGAGTCCGACCATTGACTCCGGCCCCACGCCTAACGAACGGAGGTAACGCGAGAGGCGGTCGGCGCGCGCGTTCAGTTCGGCGTAGGTCAGCTCTTCGCCCGCGTGGACGACGGCGACGGCGTCGGGCGTCTTCGCGGCCACGTCATCGAATAGCTCATGTATGCAGCGCGGGGGCGCATGGACGCCAGCCGCCGGGTTCCACTCGACGAGAAGCTGACGGCGCTCCTCGGCGCTCAGAAGCTCCACCTCCGACACGCGCCGTTCGGGGTCGAGCGCGACCGCCTTCAACACGCGCGCGTAGTGGCGCGCCATCCGCTCGACGGTCGAGGCGTCGAACAAGTCCGTGTTGTAGTTCCACGACACGCGGAGCCCTTCGCCGCCCTCGGCGACTGTCACCGTCAAGTCGAACTTCGCGGTCTCGCCGCCCTCGCTCACTTCGAGCGTCTCAAGTCCGGGCAGTTCGAGTCGCCCGGCCGGCGCGTTCTGAAGGGCGAAGGCGACTTGGAAGAGCGGCGAGTGGCTGAGGCTGCGCTCGGGCCGCAACTCCTCGACGAGCTTCTCGAAGGGAACGTCCTGATGCGCGTAGGCGGAGAGCGTCGCTTCCCTCACCCTCGCGAGCAAGTCGCGGAAGCTCAGATCGCCGCCGACCTCGGCGCGCAGCACGAGCGTGTTGACGAAGAGACCTATGAGCCCCTCGGTCTCCTTGCGCGCGCGTCCCGCGACGGGCGCGCCGACGAGTATGTCGCGCCGCCCCGTGTAGCGGTGCAGCAGCAGGTCGAACGCGGCGAGAAGCGTCATGAAGAGCGTGACGCCCTCGCGACGGCCGAGCGCCCTCAGGCCCGCCTCGACCTCCGGGCTGAGGGTGACGCTCGTGTGGCTCCCGCGGTAGGTCTGCACGGCGGGGCGCGGCCTATCGGCGGGGAGATCAAGCACGGGCAGGTCGCCCCCGAGTCGTTCGCGCCAGAAGGAGAGCTGCCCCTCAAGCTCATCGCCGCGCAACCACCCGCGCTGCCACGCGGCGTAGTCCGCGTACTGAATCTCTAACTCGGCGAGCGGCGACTCTTCGCCGCGGGCGTAAGCGCCGTAGAGGGAGCGCACTTCGTCCGTCAGGACGCCGGTTGACCAGCCGTCGCCCGCTATGTGGTGAATCGTGACGAGCACGACGTGCTCTTCCGAGGAGAGCCGGAGCAGCCCCGCCCTTATCAGCGGCGCGACGCCGATGTCGAAGGGCTTGAGCGCCTCCTCTTCGGTCAGCCGCCTCGCCTCGGCCTCGCGCTCCGACTCTTCGAGCCCGCTCAAGTCCGTCAACGGCAGCGGCAGCGGCGCGGCGGGCTCGACGACCTGCACGGGCTCGCCGTCGGCCTCCTCAAAGCGCGTGCGCAGAACCTCGTGACGCCTGACGACCTCGGTCAGCGTCCGCAGCAGCGCGTCAACGTCGAGCGCGCCGCGCAGGCGCACCGCCGCCGGCAGGTTGTAGAAGGGGTTGTCGGGCTCCATGCGTTGCAGGAACCACATGCGCTGCTGCGCGTAGGAGAGCGGCGGGCGCACGCCGCGCGACGCACGCTCGATTGGGGGACGCGCGACGTGGCGTTCGCGCGTCGTCGCGCGCCCGACGACGGCCGCGAGACTCTGCACGGTCGGCGCCTCGAACAGGAGACGCACGGGCAACTCGACCTTGAAGAGGTCGGAGAGGCGTGAGACGACCTGCACGGCCCTGAGCGAATGGCCGCCGATGTCGAAGAAGTTGTCGGCGGCGTCCACCCCTTCGAGCCCGAGCACTTCTGCCCAGACGTTCGCGACGACCTCTTCGACCGGCCCCGAGGGCTTCACCCGCTCGCCCGCCGCCGAGTCAGCGTCAGGCGCGGGCAGAGCCTTGCGGTCAACCTTGCCGTTGCGCGTCAGCGGCAGCGCGTCCAGGGTCACGAACGTCTGCGGCACCATGTAGCCGGGCAAGGTCTGTCTGAGGTGGTCGCGAAGCTCGCCCGCGGCGACGTGCCGACCCTGCCCCGCGACCACGTAGGCGACGACCCGCTTCTCGCCGCGGCGGTCTTCGCCGGCGACGACCACCGCCTCATTTATCTCAGGATGGCGAAGCAGCACGGCCTCTATCTCGCCTAGCTCGATGCGATAGCCGCGTACCTTCACCTGATGGTCTTTGCGGCCGAGATACTCTATGTCGCCGCTCTCAAGGTAGCGCCCGAGGTCGCCCGTGCGGTACAGGCGCGCGCCCGCGCGGCCGCCTACGTGGTCGGGGACGAAACGCTCGGCCGTCATCTCGGGGCGGTTCAAATAGCAGCGCGCGAGCCCCGCGCCGCCCACGCAAATCTCGCCGATTACACCGACGGGCACCGGCCTCAACTCTTCGTCGAGTATGTGGACTACGGTGTTCGCGATAGGCCGCCCGATGGTCGGCTCGCGACGCGCGCCGCGCACGACCTCCGTCCCCGTCGTGTAGGTCGTGTACTCGGTCGGGCCGTAGAGGTTGAGCACGCGGCCGACATGAGTCTCGGCGTAGGTCTGCTGCACGAGGCTGTTCTTGAGCGCCTCGCCCGCGAGGTTGACCGCGCGAACGCCCGGCCCGACCGCCTTCAGACGCAGCAACTCGGCCATCGCCGAGGGCACCGTGTTGATCAGGGTCACGCGCGCGGCCGCCTCGTGCGTCGCGAGGTGGAGCGCGTCGGCGGCGAGCACGACCGAGCCGCCCGACGAGAGCGGCGCGAAGATTTCAAAGACCGAGAGGTCGAAGCAGACCGAGGTCGAGGCGAGGACTCCCGCCAACTCTTCGGGCGTGAAGGTCTGCCGCGCCCAGTTAAGGAAGTTGACGACGCAGCCGTGCTCTATCGCGACGCCCTTCGGCCTGCCCGTGGAGCCCGACGTGTAGATGACGTGCGAGAGGTTCGAGGGGACGGAACGCGCGGGCGGATCGTGGTCGCTCTGGCGGGCGATGGAATCGGCGTGGCTCTCAAGGCTCACGACCTTCGACGTGTGAGCGGGCAGACGCGCCGCGGACTCTTCGCGGCAGATGAGTGCGCCGGCGCCCGTGTCTTCCAACATGAAGGAGAGCCGCTCGGTCGGGTAGGCCGGGTCTAGAGGCAGGTAGGCGCCACCCGCCTTGAGCACCGCGAGCAGCGAGACGACCAGCTCGGGCGCGCGTTCGAGCATGACGGCGACGCGCGTCTCCGGCCCGACTCCGAGCGACATGAGATGGTGCGCGAGCCGGTTGGCCCTCGCGTTCAGCTCCCCGTAGCTTAATCTCCCGCCCTCGTAGACGAGCGCCTCCGCGCGCGGGGTCTTCGCGGCCTGCGCCTCGAAGAGCTGGTGCAGGCCGCCGGCAGCCGGGTATGACTCTTCGGTAGCGTTGAACCCTTCGAGGAGGTGCCGCTCCTCTTCCGTGAGGATTGGAATCTCGGCGATCCTCTGCTCGGGGCGCGCGACTATCTCGTCTATCAGCGCCCCGAAGCGGCCGAGCATCCTCCCCATTGTCGTCGCCTTGAAGAGGTCTCTGTTGTATTGAAGCTCGACGGCGAGCGCGCCGCCGACGCGCGCCGCGACCATCGACAAATCGAACTGGGACACCGCCTGTTCGACCTTGAAGGATTCGAGCGTGAGCGCGCCCGCCTCAAGCCGCGCGCCCGCCTCGCCGAGGACGAAGGCCGCGAGCGAAGAGTCGGCGAAGGGCGGCGACTGCTCGAAGACGAACGTGGTCTGGAAGATCGGCGAGCGGCTCGGGTCGCGGTCGGGGCACAGGCCGTCCACGAGCAACGGGAAGGGGTAGTCCTGATGCTCGAACGCCGCCAGCGTCGTCTCCTTCAACCGCGAGACGAACTCGCGGAAGGTCAGCGAGCCGTCGGCCTCTGCGCGCACGGGCACGGGGTTTATGAAGTAGCCGACGACTGATTCAAAGCGCTGCTCGACCCTCCCGCTCGTCGGCGAGCCGACTATCAAATCTTCCTGACCCGTGTGTCGGCGGAGGAGCACGAAGTAGGCCGCGAGCAGAACCGTGTGGAGCGTCGTCTGGTGTCGGCGCGCGAGCGCCTGAAGCGCCTCGACCGTCTCCGGCCCGAGTCTGGTTGAGACCGACCCGCCTTCGTAGGTCTGCACGGGCGGCCTCGGGTAGTCCGTGGGGAGCGCGAGCACCGGCAGCTCGCCCGACAACTGCCCGCGCCAGTACCCGAGAAGCCGCGCGCCGCGCGGCCCCGCGAGCACCCGCCGCTGCCAGCCGACGTAATCCTCGTAGCCGGCTTCGGGCGCGGCGAGTTCTATCGCCGCGCCTGCCGCGTGCGCGGAGTACGCCGCGCCCAACTCCTTGACCAGCACCGCGAGCGACCAGAGGTCTGTCACGATGTGGTGAGCCGTGATGATGAGCAGACGCCCCCCGGCCCCCGCGTCGAAGAGGACTGCGCGGAAGACGGGGCCGTTCTCAAGGTCGAAGGGCCGCCGCGCCTCTTCGGCGACGCGGCGTCTGAGTTCTTCGTCGTCCGCGCCGGACATCTCCTCCACGCGGAAAGCGACCTCCGCGCCTTCTTCGACGACGCGAACCGGCCCGCCGCCGCGCGACCGGAAACTGCTGCGCAACTGCGGGTGCCGCTCGATTAGAGTCTGTAGGGCCTTTCTCAAAGCGTCCACGTCTACGGAGCCGCGGACGCGTGCTGCGCCGACGACGTTGTAGGCGGCGTTGTCCGGCGCGAGCCTGTGCAGGAACCATAGCGCGGCTTGGCCGTGCGAAAGTTCGGAGGAGGCTTGCGCGCGCGTGGGGGACGGAGTCTGCACGCTCAAGGTTGAAGGCGCGGCGGCCCGCGAGGCTATCGTCCGCGCCTCCTCCGAGATCACTCGCGCGGCGATCCCCGAGATGCTCAAGCCTTGCATCAGGGCCGTGAAGGGCAGCGTCACGCCGAGGCCCGACTCGATGCCGTGTGCGAGTTCGACGACGGCGAGCGAGTCGAGACCGTGGCTCGTTATGGGCTCGTCCGCGTCTATCTGCGAGCGCGAGAGGCCGAGCACGGCCGCGACCTTCGAGGCTATCCACTCCTTCGTCGCTTCGAGCCCGGTCGGCGCCGCGCCCGGTGTGGCGGACGCCGCCTCGTCCTCTCGCGACTCTGAAGGGCTCCAATGGAGGAGGACTTCGAGTTTGCCGCCGACGAAGGCGCGCTTCGTCGCCTGCCGCTGAATCTTGCCGCTCGACGTTTTAAGGAGCGTGCCCGGCTTGATGAGCGAGACGGCGTGGGGCTGTAGGTCGTACTCTTCGGCGAGTGACTTGCGGATGTTCTCAGCGGCATCGACGAGCTTGGCGGCGTCGTAGCCTCGGACGACTTCGTGGACTACGACGAGTCGCTCTTCGCCCGCGACCTCGACAGAGAAGGCAGCGCCCTCGCCGGGCCGCAAACTCTCGTCGCAGCGGCCGGCCGTCTGCTCGATGTCCTCGGGGTAGCAGTTACGCCCGCGGATGATTATCAAGTCCTTGAGGCGGCCGGTGACGAACAGGCGGTCGCCATCGACGAAACCGAGGTCGCCCGTGCGAAGGTACGGCCCTTCGCCCGTGTCCGCGAGCCGGACGCCGAAGACGCGCTCGGTCTCTTCGGGCCTGTTCCAGTAGCCTCGCGCGACGCTCGCGCCCGTGACCCAGATCTCCCCGACGCGGCCCGCGGGGCACTGCTTGAGAGATTCGGGGTCGACGACTCTGACCTGCTGCTCGCGCGGGGCGTCGCCGCAGCTCACAAGGCTGCGCGAGTCCTGCCCGTCATCCGACGCGGGCAGGACTTCGTTACGCTCAAGGGCCGAGCGCCTGAACTCGCCGACGCGCGGCCCGCCGCCCTTCGGGCCGCCCGAGACGAAGAGGGTCGCTTCGGCGAGGCCGTAGCACGGGAAGAAAGCCTCACGGCGGAAGCCGCACGGCCCGAAGGCCGCGCAGAAGCGTTCGAGCGTCTCGGCGCGCACGGGCTCCGCCCCGTCGAACGCGACCTCCCAACTACTCAGGTCCAGCGTCTCGCGCTGCGCGGGCGTGACCTTGCGCACGCAGAAGTCGTAGGCGAAGTTCGGGCCGCCGCTCGTCGTCGCCCTGTAGCGCGAAATCGCTTCGAGCCACCCGAAGGGACTTTGCAGAAATGCCGTCGGCGACATCAGGACGCAGCGCGCCCCGACGTAGAGCGGCTGGAGCACGTTGCCGATGAGCCCCATGTCGTGGAACAGCGGCAGCCAACCGACGATGACCGACTCCTCGCTCTGGTCGAAGGCGCGTCGGATCAGCTCTTCGTTATGGAGCAGGTTCCCGTGCGTGACCATCACGCCCTTGGGGGCCGCCGTCGAGCCGGAGGTGTACTGGAGGAAGGCCAGCGTCTCGCCGTCCACGTCGGGCTCGCGCCAGAGCCCCGCCCATGACTGCCCGAGCGAGTCGGTGGCCGTCCAGCGCAGGCCCTTCAACTCGGGCGTCTCGTTCAGGCGCGGCTCTATCTTCGAGAGGACGGACTGCGTCGTGAGGACGACGGACGGGCGGGCGTCCTTGACGATTGCGAGCAGGCGGTTGATGTTGCGGTTGCGGCTCGGCGGGTACGCGGGCACAGCCGCCGCCCCCGCGTAGAGGCAGCCGAAGAAGGCCGCGATGTATTCGAGCCCGGCCGGGAAGAGCAAGAGCACAGGTTTGCCCGCGGCGCCCGCCTCTTGCAGCCACGCGCCGACGGCCCGCGCCTTCTCGTCCAACTCCGCGTAGGTGAGGCTCGTCTCCGCCGTCAACTCTTCGGAAAGGAAGCTGTAGAGCGTGCGTCCCGCGTGGCTCTGCGCCCTCGCGCGCAAGAGCCCCACGAGGCTCCCCCATTCCGTCCGAAGACGGGCCGGGTCGCCGCTGCGTGTCAGTAGAGCGCCGTCCATTCTGCTCAAAGGCTTGCTTGAATCGTCGGGGGCCGGGGCGGGGCCGCGAGGGCGGGAGAGTCCCGGAGGGTTTTAGGCCGCGCTCGGCGGCGCTTCGGCGGGCCGACCCATAAGGTCAAGGTCGTCGATGACTGAGAACCCGAGCCGGGTTCGGCAGTACTCCTTCCACTCCTCCGTCACGTCGCCGAAGATTACGTCCTCGTCGGGCAAGATAGACTTCGTGACACTGTAGTCCTGATGTATGAAGACGACCTCGTTATCAGGGAGCCCACCGTGCGAGCCGTTCGACTCGGCCTGCACCTCCCCGCCGCCGTTCTTGTTCTCGGCCCAGCCGGGGTAGCCGCGCAACTCGCCGACGTGATAGGCCGCGCAGTACTGCCGCTCTGACTGCGCCCCGCCCTCGCCCTTGCGCTCGGCGTCAGCTCGGCGCAGCCGCTTGACCGCCTCGGCCTGCCCGGCGGCAAGCGCTATCATCGAAGGGGTTCTAAGGTCTCGGCCCACCTCGGTGTGGTCTGCGCCGTGTTGGAGCAGGAGATCTATCATCCCAAGGTCGCCCCTGGCCGCGGCCCAGTTCAGCGCCGTCCAGCCCTGCTTATCCTGACGGTTGACTTCGGCGCCCGACTCGATGAAGCCCTTCGCGGCTTCTCTGTCGCCGGCCTTGACCGCCTCTATAAGTTCCATCTCACTCATGACCCGTCCTCCGTTTTGTGTTTACTGCCCGCCCGTGATAAGTCGCTCCACCCTGTCCGATAGCTGCGAGAAGCTAGGGTAGTTGTACAGATCGCCGAGCTTGATTTCGGGGTGCAACTCGTCACGAAGCCTTCGCAGAAGCCGTATGGCCGTCATCGAGTCGCCGCCGAGCTGGAAGAAGTTGGCCTCCGCGTCCACGCCGTCTACCGAGAGTAGCTCTTCCCACATCCTCGACATCCGCTGCCTCACCGTCAGCGGCGCGTCGTGCGACTCCGCCGCGCGCGCCGCGCGCACGGCCTGCTCGGCGAGCGACTTGAGCCTGAGCCTGTCAACCTTCCCGTTGGTCGTCAGCGGCAGCTCTTCGAGGCGCTTGAACCGCGTCAGCGAGATCACCTGCGGGGGCAGGCGCTCCTTCGCGTAAGCCGTCATCTCCTTCTCTGTGAGCGCGGGGTCGTCGGCCGTGAAGAAGCACGCGACGAGCGTCGAGTCTTCCACGGCGTCGGCGTCGGAATCGCACGCCACGACGGCGGCCGCGTCGCGAAGCCCCGCGCGCTCCGACAGGATGCTCTCTATCCCGTCGAGCTCAATGCGGTGCCCGCGGATTTTGACCTGCCTGTCCCTGCGCCCGACCAGCTCAAGGTTTCCGCCGCCGAGCATACGCCCGAGGTCTCCGGTCTTGTAGACGCGCTTACTCTTCCCCTCGTGTTCGAGCACGCAGAAGGCGCCGCCGCCCGCCTGACTTTCGTTGACGTAGCCGCGCGCGAGCCATTCGGAGAGGATGACGACCTCGCCCGTCTGCCCGTCGGGGCACGGCCGCCCGCCCTCGTCGAGAATCAAAACGTCCGCGCCCTCAATCGGGCGGCCGACGGGCACGTTCACCGACTCGGGAGACCTCTCCTCGGGGATCGGGTAGTAGAACTTTATGACCGTCGATTCCGTCGGGCCGTAGAGGTTGAAGAGCGACATCGAGCTGCCGAAACGCTTGCGCCATCCCGTCACATCTTCCCACCGCAGCATGTCGCCGGAGATGAGGAGCTGCCGCACCGAGCGGAGTGAGCGCGCGGCGTCGGCCGCCTCGGGCAGTTGCAGGATCGAGCGCACGAGCGTAGGCACGCAACACATCACTGTGATTCTGCTCATGTACACCCACTTCAAGAACCTCTCGGCGTCCATGACCTTGTCCCTGTCGGCGACGCACACGCACGCGCCGCGCGTGAGCGGGACGAGAAGCTCTTTGAGCGAGAAGTCGAACGACAGGTGTGCGGTCTGGCTGAACCTGTCCTTCTCGCCGGTCGAGAACGCCTCGGCCTGCCAGCGCACGTAGCGGGTCAGGCTGCGGTGGCTCCCCAAGACCCCCTTCGGGCGGCCCTCGGAGCCCGAGGTGTAGATGACGTAGCACGCGTCTTCATCGAAGACCCCGCCCTCGGCCACGCCCTCCGTGTTAGCCGCGCGCGAGTCCGTCTTACCCGAATCGTCCGGCACGCCAGTCACGACGACGGGCGCGGCGCCGGAGTCGCCTCCGCCCACCGCGCACTTGATTCGGTCTTCGACGGACGCGTCGGTGATTACGATACGCGGACGCGAATCTCGGATGACCCACTCCAACATCTTCGAGGGCACGTTCGGGTTGACGGGCACTACGACCCCGCCCGCGTCCCAGATGCCGACGACGAGCGGCGCCGTCTCAAGTGACCTCTCCTGACAGACCATGACCGTCTCGCCTGGCCTCAGCCCTAAGCCTTCGAGCGCCACGGTCACCTGCCGCGCGCGCGACCTCAAATCCGCGTAGCTCAGACGCGCGCCGTTGTGCTCCACGGCGACGGCGTCCGGCGTCCGTTCGGCCTGCCCGAGGATGAGTTTTTCGATTCTGTCCATAAGAGGGTGCTGTCTACCCGTGCGCCGTCAAGGCGGTCGTAAGGCCGCGTTCTTTATCGCGAAGACACGTCTGCCCTGCGGGCGCGCGCCGCCCTCGATACCGGCGTCAGTTCCCCCGCACGCGGCGAGCCCCCCCGGCGCGTCGTCGCGCGGCGCTTAGAGGCGAACCGTTGTCAGGTGAATCGTCTCAGATTTGAGCGCGATGAATGCCCACACGTGCGCGGGCAAGGGTTGAAACAATCTGGGGCGAGAAGTGAGAGGAGGGGCTTGAGTGGGACGAACGGAGTCGGATTCCCGAAGCCATCCCGGGATGCAGTATTACACGTTACGTTTTGTCGGCTTTTTGAGGTTTGGGGACGTGGGTTTTAGTCTATTATGTAGGCTACCGCCACTAAGAGCCGATATACGTACTGTCGACTCCCACCGCGACTAGTTGACTGAGACTTACGTGACGGCACGCCCATGAAAAATGCGTTTGGAAGATTTAACCCTGGCGTGACAATGCGCATAATATTGCACGCGGGAAATTGCCTGTCAAGAAAATTTTCCTGCCCGACCCGCACGGGCGCGCGGAGAAACGTAAACATTTTAGTCGCAGAAGGCCGCAGTCATTGCCGCGGCGAGGGCCTTAGCGTGAGCACTTCACGCGCCGCGCTCGCTATCGAGTCACGGTCGAAGGGTAGGGCGCGGGGCGCGACGTTGAGCCATTCGTCGAACTGGTCGGCACGGTGCGGGCTCGAAGGGTCGCCCGACTCGCCGAGCGGGATGCAGAGACGCGTGTTCGACCAGTCGCTCAAGTCCGCGACGAAGCGCATCGAGACCCTGTCTCCGGCATTGACCGTAGGCATGGAGCCGCCCGTGTTCTGCGGCGACGTTGGCGCGGAGAACCTTGCGCCGACTTGCCCCAGTTTTTCGAGCGGGTGCGGGAAGCGCACGGACGCGAGCGCGCCCCAAGTCCACCGCTCGGGGTCGGGCCCGAGCCGTTTCGCGAGCGACTCGCGGGCCTCGCCGTAGCAGGCCAGCAGGAGCGACTCGTAAGATTCGCTCCCTTCGGGCAGCCACGCGGCGGGGCGCTGCGTGATCAGCTTGTCGAGGAACGTGCCCTCGTTCCGCCAGTCGTAGAGCCGCGCAAGCTCCGCGCCGAGCGCGCCTTCGAGCACGCGTCGGCGGAACGCCTTGCGCGTCTCGGTGACGAGCGGCAGCACTTTCGATTCGGGGTTCGAGCGCCCGTCCCAACCACGGAAAGCCTCGGCCATCTCGCGCCACTGCGGCGAGTCCGTGTGCTCGGCGAGCTTGACGACCTCGGACGCTAATATCACGTCCGGATAAGAGTAGGTGTCGCCCTGCACCGAGAGGAAGTCTTCCGCGGTCAGATTGCGCCCGGCCGTCAGCAACTCGTGGATGCGCCGCGCGCGGTATGGCACGCGCCAGTTGTGCGTGATGTGGTGCGGGTAGTCGCGGCCGACGAGCCGGTTGTTCGCGGTGACGATGACGCCGGAGGGCGGGTCGAAGACGTGCGGCAACTCCTCGAAAGGGATGAAGCCGACCCACTCGCCATCGTCCGTTGCGCCGTCGTACGGGAGGCTCCCGTCGCCCGACCTACGTATGGGAATTCGGCCCGCGCTGTAGTAACCGATGTGCCCGTCCGTGTCCGCATAGACGAAGTTCTGCGGCGGGGCGCCGTAGAGGCTGAGCGCGGCGACGAAGTCGTCCCAGTCGCGCGCGCGGTTGAGTTCAAAGAACGTCTCAAGCTCGCTCGTCTCGGTGTCGAAGGCAGTCCACCGCAACGCGACGCCGAGCGTGCCGCTCTCGAAGATGACTGGGCCGTGGCGCGTCACCTTAACGTCGATGGCGACGCTCTCGCTCGAAGAGCCGTCGGCCGACGCGCGAACCTTTATCACCTCGCGGCGCACCTCCGCGCGCCGCCAGCCCGCGGGCGTCATGTAGGAGGACGGGTCGTTCTCATCGAAGCGCTCAAGGTAGATATCCTGAACGTCGGGGCAGAGGTTTGTTAGGCCCCAGGCGATTCGCGCGTTGTGTCCAATCATCACGCCGGGTATGCCGGTGACGGCGACGCCGGAGACCTCCACGCCGGGCGCGCTCAGGTGCGTGATGTGCCAGATTGAAGGCGAAGTCGCCGCGAGGTGCGGGTCGTTCGAGAGCAGCGGCTTGCCCGACGCCGTGAGCCCGCCGCCGACGACCCAACTGTTACTGCCGACTTCGCCGTCGCCACCCGAGGCCGCGCGCGAGCGGCGCATCGCCGTCAAAAGCGCGGTCAACGCCGCGACCTCCGCCTCGCCCATCTTCGCGCGCGCGGCGACGCAGTCGCGGCCCGTGCCCGTGGGCGCGTTCCCTTCACCCGCATCCCCGCCCACTATCAACACGTCGAGAGGAGAAGCCGCGGGGAGCATCTCGTCGATCTTCTCGGGCGGCAGGAAGCCCATCAGCGCGCGCAATATGTCGGCGTCGGCCGTCACCGACAAGCTCTCGGCGAAGAGCTTACCGAGCGCCAGCGAATCGACCGCGGCCCACTCCCTCGGCGCGTACCGAAGAATCTTGAACTCGGCCGGGAGCGAGTCTGCCGCGCACGCGCGTATGAACGCGTTGACGCCGCGCGCGTAAGCTTCGAGCGCGGCGCGCGTACGCGCCGTGGCGCGTTCGAGCATCGTCTCGGCGAGACCACTGAAGCCGTAGACGCGGTGCGTCTTGTCCTGTTCGAGCGCCGCGGGGCCGAAGATTTCGGCCAACTCGCCGCGCGCCGTGCGGCGAAGGATGTCCATCTGCCACAGCCGGTCGCACGCCGTCGCGTAGCCCTGCGCGAAATAAAGGTCGTCATCGTTGGAGGCTTCGATGTAAGGGACGCCCCGCCCGTCGCGGCGGATCGTGACTTCGCCCCGAAGCGTCGGCAGTTCGAGCGAGCCGCGGTCGGCCCGCGCTTCCACGTTTGGTGTGTCTGAAGGCATGTCGAAAGTGAGACTCTTGCCCTTTGAGAGTCTTGCCCTTTATGAATCGTCGGCGACGCGCGCCAAAAAAAACATTGAAACTTTACCCTGACAGGAGTATTTTTTCCACACCTTACCGCCCCGCTGTCGAGACGACACATCACAGCAGTCTCATACATTCAACGCCACGGCCTCGGATTGGACACACCTATGACCACTTCTCGTACTGTTACGCATGACCCCGCGCGGCATTTATCTACGCTGAGTGAATGTGACCCGGCGCTCGTCAAAAACGGCATCAAGGAGAACGGGGCGGTGCTCGTGAGGGCTGGCGCCCGCGCCGAAGATTTCGAGGCGCTGAGCGACGCGCTGATGACGCCCGTCGTTCACCACAGCACGAGCTACGCGGTCGAGCGCGACCCCGTCAACCGCGACGCCACGACCGCCACCGTCAACAAAGGTATCGACGCGATACCCCTTCACCGCGAGGGCTCCTACGCTCCGGGCTGCCCCGACATGCTCATGCTCTACTGCGTCCGCCCTGCGGATGAGGGCGGCGAAACCATCTTCTGCGACGGAGTCGGGCTGCTCAAGGCGCTGCCCGCGCGCGCGCGCGAGTTCGTCGAGGGCGCGGTTCTGAAGTGGCATTGGAAGGTCGAGCCCGAGCGCTGGAAGGCGGCGCTCGGCGTCTCCTCGAAGGGGGAGGCGGAAGCGAGGCTCAAGTACATACGCGCAAGGCTCGCCGACTGGGAGGGGCTCGAAGCGCGCTTCGACGGCGACATGCTCGAAGGCGTCTACCAGACGCTCTGCGTCATCCCGACCAGATGGGGCGGCCAAAAGTCCTTCTGCAATTCCCTGCTCATATACCACTACCGCTCCGTGAGCGACTTCTACCCGAAGCACATATACACGCCGACCCTCGGCGACGGCTCGCCCTTCCCTGCGGACGTGCTCGCCGAGATAGCCGAGCACGCGCGCGCCGAGACCCGCGGCGTGCGGCTCGCGGAGGGCGACATACTTCTCATAGACAACTCCAGGTGCATGCACGGCCGCGAGGGCTTCATAGACCCGCGCAGGAGAATCCTGTTCCGCATGGGACACGTGAGGGGAGAGTAGTGATGGTCAAGATAACGGAGTACGACCCGCAGCTCGTCGAAGACATAGTCCGCTTCAGGGGGGAGGCTTACCTCAACAGCGGGAGGAGCCCCGAGCAGGCGCAGGCGTGGGCGAGCGACGAGTTCGACCTCAGCGCGACGCACGTCGTCATGTACAACGACGAGGGGCAGATCATAGGCGCTGTCCGAATTATCGCCGGCGACACGTGGACGATTGATCACTATTTCGACTTCGAGTACGACAAGCAGAACGGCGTGGAGTTCGGCAGGCTCGCGATCTCGCAGCCGTCGCACAACGGCAAGCGCGTCCTCTCCGAGCTGATCAAGGCCGCGTGTAAGCACTGCGCCGAGCGCGGCAAGACGCACTTCTACGGCTTCGTCATCGCGCGGCTCAGGCGTGAGCTTCAGAGGCTCGGCGTACCCTTCGAGGTTCTGTCGCCTTCGCTTGCGCCGATGGGCGAAGACTCTTACCTCATACGGTTCGGGATCGTTGAGCTCATGCAGTTCTGAGGGTAGTGTTGCAGGAATCGCTTCTACGTCTATAATCCCCTTCGTATGCGAGGCGGCCCACGCCGACTGCATCAGCGCATTCCTCAGATACGTGCTCCCCTTATTTGTCTTGCCGGATAGCCGCTTCCCCGCACTCTCATTGTTGCCGGGGCACATCCCGGCCCAACTCGCCAGATGTGCATCCGTCGGGAAGCGATTCATAGCCACTCCGACCTCCGAGACTATCGCCTCGGCCGCCCGCGACCCCACGCCCGGGATGGTTTGCAGCAGCCTGACGGCTTCAACGACGAAAGGGTCTATGCACTCACGCACCTCCACCTCTATCCGCTCGTTGACGCGGAGGATGGCCGCCCCGACTTCGTCGAGCCTGTGGAGCAACTCCGAGAGGACGAAGCGTTGTGATTTCGTCAGCCGTCCCTCAAACGACCGCCGCGGTTCGACGCCCTTGCTCCTGAGACGACCCCGCGCGAACTCTGCCAGCCGCCCGGCGTCGATCTCACCGTCGGCCAGCGCCCGCAGGATGAGCCGCCCGGAGACTCCGAGCACGTCTGTGGCCACCTGCCCGAGCTTGATGTTGGCCGACTCGATCAGCTTCTGCACCCGGTTCGCCAGCGCCGTCTGCTCCTTGACCAAGGTCTGCCGGTAGCGGGTCAGCTCTCTCAACTGCCTGATCTCGGGGGGCGGGATGAAACTGGGTCGCAGTAGGCCGTGGCGCAGCAGGTCGGCGAGCCACTCGCAGTCGCGCATGTCGGTCTTTCTGCCGTGCACCGCCTTGACGTGGCGGGCGTTGACGAGCACGACTTCGAGCGCGCCTTCGAGGAGGTTGAAGATCGGCTTCGGGTCGAGTAAGAAGGTTAGCTGTAAGAGATGCACAAGGGCAGGCGAAGTTCCTCGCTTGGCTGTTTGGAATAGCCGCATAGCGAAAGGCGCTCGATGACCTTTCGCGCTTGAAAACAATCTTTGCAACGCAACCGGGATATTACTTAAATCACTACTCTTGCAGCCCTGGGTCATCGGCCCACAGGCGTTCGAGAAAGCGCCATATCTAGCTCGCCCCATAAGTACACGTAGTTATGATCACGCCACTCGACCAATCGAGGTCGGCCGCCTGTAGCTTAGGGTGATGTAAAAGATGCCGTCGCAGCCCGTTTACTTCCGCGCGGAGCGCTTCCGAGTCCACCATGCTCGGCTCTAAGTCATCGATAACAAGCATGCCCCGCTGGCGCAGCGCCCCGATCACAGGCTCAATGTGGCTAAACTTGATCGGGCTTGCGTCTGCGAACACTAAGTTGAACGTGCCAAGTTCGGCTAACACCTCCAAGATGTCGGCGTTAAGGAGCTGTACGTGAGCAGGCCACGGCCACTTACGTGTTGCGTTACTACGCCGGGCGTCAACTTCGACACTAATTACTTCGACATCGGTTCGTTCGCCCAGCCCCTCACAAATCCATGCAGTCCCGGCGCCAACGCCGGTGCCGATCTCCAGGATTCTGCCGCCTTGGGGAACCGCGGCGGCCAGAGTGGCAAGGAGTCGCCCCACCGTGTCACGGCAGGACTTGCCATAACACAACTCCTTCGCACGCTGCTTGGCCGCGGCGACGACTCTCGGGACGCCCGCGAGTATGACGTGAAGATGTTCGCTACTCTGCTCCACCATCTCTCGCACACGCTCGTTAGGGTCGCCCGCCGTTGGCCCGTTGGGTGGCAGCCTATAGCCATCTATCGACGAGTCCAGAAGTGTCCGGACGATGGTCCGCCGCACGTCAGGGAACTTTGCGCCCAGTGCAGTATCTGAATACTGAGCCACAGAGGCGTTGAAGCGTTCGAGCGCATGGTCGGCACTTATCGCCGACAGGACGGTGCGGGTGCGCTCCACCTCCTCCTTCGCCAATGGCGTTAACTGAGACGCGAGGTTCTCATGCACGGGCCTCCCGCTGTTTAAGGCTGACTCAGCCTCCGTTGCCTCCCTCAAGTAGAGGTCGAGAACGAGATGAACATATGCCCCGGCAGGGGCCGGAGATGGATCAAGGGCATCGAGGACTGAAATCAACCAGTCCACCAGGCTCTTGCCGGCCAACCCAAGTTCGTCCCAGCACTCGTTCTTCAGTTGCTCCCCGAGGTAACGGGCCCGGTCGAGAGCCTTTCGGCTTTCGATCATTCCGAGCTTGGGGCCGAACTCAGCCTCCAGTTCCGCCGCGCGCTCCTCGGCCAGCATGGACAGGAGGGAGAGGTGAACGTAGACGTGAAAAGCAGCGAGTACACGGTGTGTGTCCCAATCGTTGGCTTTGATTAGCTTCTCGGCGTTCCAGGGCGAACAGACCCGGACAGGAGCCTTATCCGCCGGGCGAGGCTCGATAACAGAATGCCCGTGACGAAAATCGTAAAGCTTTTGGTGCAGGGATTCGTGGAACAGATGCTCGGCCACCCACCAGGCGCTGTTCAGGAGTCGGCGGCCCAAGAAAATCGTCCCGCCGATTCTGTACTGGGAACTCGACTGTTTGCCCCTCCAGGAGCCGAACTCGGGAAAGCAGGCGATTAGGTGGGCGTGGCGCATGGCGCTAGGGCCCAACGTCGGCAGAAGGGTCTCCAGGAGTCGCGCGCCGTCTGAAAGGGTCTCAATCTCGTCGTCGGTCGGTGACGAGAGCCGGTCGCCGTAGTTCTGCTTTATCAAATAGCGAAAAGATCTGCCGAAGATATCGTCGGCATGCTCCTCAGTCCAAATCCAACCGTGACACGGCGCAGAACCCAATCGACGTAGGGGCACAGGCCCATTCTCAAGAGGCATGCCGGCTTTCCCGGAACTGATGTGTGCCTGTGCCGCCGCAAATACGTTCTCGCACTCCGCGAGAGGCAGGCCGTAGAGCATGTCAGCCTCGATCTGGGAGCGAGCGTGTTGGATTGCACAACGAACAACGGTATTCCCGAACAGGCGGTGTCGCACGTCGTCGTTCGTGTGCTCCAGCGTGAGCAACAGTTCCCCGGCACCGGGCAGACGGGGGGCGATACCATCTAGGCGACGCGTGTAAGAGACCTCCATCTGATCGGTTATGTACTCGCTCTCGCCGAACGGTCGATGGTTTGCGAGAGCCTCCTCTATCACCGCTAGTATCTCGGGTTGAATTCGTGACATCCGCTTACCCTCCTAGAAGTGACCGGCCGAAAAAAGGTCTGATTCATCGACGGCAACGGTGAGTGAGTATGAGCGACGCTAGCTTAATGCAGATGCGCATGTTGACGGTTGGATTGTGCTTAGCGACGCTCCGGCACCAGCACAAGCGGGGCGGGGCGCAGGGACACAGCAACTTTCGGTATCTTGCAACGCGTCACGTTGTGGGTGCGCAGAGAGATGATCTTCTCGTCGGGGATGTCGAAGCAGGACGAGCGCCTCGCTTAGCTGAGATGAGTGATCTCGCCCTAGAGAGCGCGCCCGACTAAGGCTTCCGTGAGCTACCGAAGGAGGCCGCCGTCATCTAACGGGTCTTCAAACTTCTGACAGTCCGCCGGCGGCTCGTCGGGTAGTTCGGAACGAATCGGTGGCATAATCAAATTCCCCTTTTGAGAGAACACAGTCGATCATCGCCACTCACGCAGAGTGTAGAAAACTCCCTGGGCCTGAGCGCTCACACTCCGCGGATTCTAAGGAGGGCATGGCCCGTGCTATTCACAGGCTACCGACGACAATGACCGGCTCTCGGCGACGATTAAGCGTGCTCGTGATCGTGGTCGCCGTCCGAATCCTTGTCGTGGTCATGCTTCTCGTCGCCGCTCAGGTTCGATAGGCCCTCCAGCACATCTATCTGTAGCTTCAGCCGCTGTAATTCTTCCATCGAGAGATCGCCCATAAGGCGCTCGCGGAGTTCAGTGATCTTGGTCTTCACCTGATCGTTCCCGCTCGACTCAGCCATGAGTATATAACTCCTTCCTCGCGGAAGCCGCTATGCAGGGCGTGGCCCATATAATCCCACGGACAAACGGTGCCATGCCCACGTTCCCTTAGCCCGCCCGCCTTGACGAGTACGACCCAGATATTGTGAGTTCAGTCGCAGATGTCATCTCAGAGTTGAGAGTCGGACGAACTGCCGTTTGGTCGGTGTATTATGACAAGGAACCTGCAATTTGCAAGAGGATTTTAGAGTGAGTACAAGCACTGCGAAGCTCACGCCAGACGGTGGTCCCGCTCGATCACACTACGCAGCGCGGGAGGCTAATGGAGGTATTTCAGACGCTCCTCCGGCGTCAGTTGCCGCGTCAGGCGCGAGCGCGCCATGCCGAGGAGTTCTTCGTAGGCGCCGCACAGCTCGCAGGAATACACCCTCGCCGAGTCGTCCGAACTCGCCGTGACGATCGATCTGCCGTCGGGGCTGAATGAAGCGCTCGCCACCACGTCGCCGTGCCAGCGCAGTTCCAGAAGGCTGCGCCCGGTAGCGGCCTCCCACAGGCGCACCTCGTCGCCGTCTTCCGGCGGGTCTTGCGTCACCAGCTTGTTATAGCCGCTCGACGTGACTATCAGCTTGCCGTCGGGGCTGAACTCCACGCTCTGCACCGCGTCCGAATGACCGCGCAGTTCCAGGATGCCGCGCCCGGTGGCGGCATCCCAGACGCGCGCCGTGTTGTCGCTGCTGGCCGTGATTATTAGTTTGCCGTCGTGACTGAACTTGGCGCTGTTAACCACGTCGCCGTGCCCTTCCAATTCGCGCAGGCTCTTCCCGCTGCCCACGTCGAAGATTATCGCGAGGAATCCGTTGGCGGTGACGAGCAGCTTCCCGTCGGGGCTGAACGACACGGTCTTCGGCGAGCTGATGCCCCCTTTAAACTCAAGTTTAACCGCGCCCGTTTTCGCGTCCCAAATGCGGCCCGTTTCGTCGTAGCTGGCCGTCGCTATCAAGCCGCCGTCCGGGCTGAAAGCCGCGTCCTCGACGCTGCCGTGGCCCCGTAATTCAAGCACGAGGCGGCCGTCGTTCGCGTCCCAGACGCGCGCGACGCCGTCCATGCAGGCGGTGACGATGGTCTTGCCGTCGGGGCCGAACGCGGCGCTATTCACTACGTGAGGGTGTTTGACTTCGAGGAGCTTCGCCCCGGTCGCGGAGTCCCATACGCGCGCAGCGTTGTCGAGGCTCGCCGTGACGATGCGTTTACCGTCGGGGCTGAAGGCTGCCCGGAGAGCCTGAAGGCCGTGGCCGCGCATTTCGAGTCGGCTGCGCCAAAGGCCCGCGTCCCAGACGCGCACGGTACCGCTTTTGTGAACAGTCACCACGGACTTCCCGTCGGGGCTGATGGCGGCGTCGGCCACCCCGTCGGTGTGGTTGCCGAACGCCGCCAGCGTGCGCCCGCTGCGCGCCTCCCAGACCCTAGCCGTGTCGTCGAAGCTCACCGACAGAATCAATTCGCCGTCCTTGCTGAAGGAGAGACGCTCGACGCTTCTCTCGTGGCCGCGTAGCACGAAGACGTTGCTCCCGTCGCCCGCGTCCCACACGCGGGCCGTGTTGTCGTTATTCTCCGTGCCGTTGCTCCCGGTCACGAGGTACTTGCCGTCGGGGCTGAAGGCAGCGGTGTTGAGCCCGTCCTTGTGCCCCGCGAGCGTCTGCAACGTGCGGCCGCTCGCGGCGTCCCAGATCTTTGCCGTGCCGTCGTTGCTCGCCGTGACGACACGCTGGCCGTCGGGGCTGAATGTCGCGCTGAATATCTGTTTACTGTGCCCGCGCAAGTCCGCGACCTTGCGCCCATCGCTCCCGCTCCACACTTGGGCCGTGTTCACGTTGCTGAGGGTGACAATCAGCTTGCCATCGGGGCTGAACTCCGCGCTTCTCATGGCAGAGTCGCTGCCGTCCGCCTCTTTCGGGCCGTGCATTTCAAACAGGCTGCGGCCGCTCGCCGCGTCCCACGCCCGCGCCGTGTTGTCATAGCCGGAGGTCAGAACGACCCTGCCGTCGGGGCTGAACGCGACCGACGTGACCCCGGAGGTATGCCCGCGCAGCACAGCCAGCATGTGCCCGTCGCCGGCGTCCCAAACTCGCGCGCTATTGTCATCGCTCCCCGTGACGATGAGCTGGCCGTCGCTGCTGAATGCCGCGTCGTTTACCCCGTCCTCGTGACCGCTCAACTCGAAGAGCAGGTGGCCGCTGACGGCCTCCCACACTTGGGCGGTTTTTCGCCCCGTGGTTACCAGCACCTCCCGCCCGTCCGGGCTATATTTGACGGAGATGTTTGTCCCGTTTTGTCCGCGCATCACGCGCATGGGCGCGCGGGCCAGAGACTGCCTCAGCGCCTCCTCGGCCTCCGGCGTGTGGGCCCGGCCGGCCGCTTCCGTGGAGAGGAAGAGGCTCAGCTCAGGGTCGGCGGCCAACAGCGCGAGGGCGCTCGCCGCGAGTTCGCGCGAGACGGCCAGGTTCCTCTGCGCCACGGCGAGGTTTCTCTGCACCACGAAGGAGTAGGAGGCCACGAGGGCGGCCACCGTCAGACCTAACAGCGCTATGCCCGCGGCCCACGCAGTCCTAATATTCTTCCGGTGTTGTCTGACCTCGACGCTGTCGAGTTCGGCCGCGTCGCGCCCGTAGAGGCTCGCCGCGAGTTTGAGCACCGCCTTTCTGAAATCCGAATGGCGTAGGGAGAGGTGCGCCTCGGGCGACTTCGCCCATGAGAGGTCGAGGTAGAACGGCTCGCTGCTGAACTTGGCCTTGAGGTTCGGGGGGATCGCCGTAGTCTTTCCCCAGTCGAAATCCTCTTCACTCTCGCCCCACACGATCTTCCCGCCGGTCTGCACGATGAGAAGTTTGTCTATCGAGCGCTGCGCGAGCCAGAAGTCTACCTCCCTCTTTACCCACTTCGATTTCGCGGCTTCTTCGGAGGCGAGCAGGATGAAGAACTCCGACGAACTCAGGGCGGACTCTATGTCCGGCCACAGCGCGGGTGAAACGGAGAGGTTCGTATCGTCCCGAAAAATTTTGAAAGTCCGAACCTTGTACCAAGGCTTGGCGAAGCTCTGAAGGGCCGATTGGAGTACGGGCGCGAGTTTGCCGTCGGCGGCGTGGCTGTATGAGATGAATGCCTTATACATGTGAGTGACAGCGACGCATCCTTGAGCACGGGCCTACTTGGGTGGTCTGGCGCAGACCTCAAAATCCGGCCGGCCCTTGGTATACTCTTCCCACTCGGAAGGCAGGATGTTGGTCGTCATTCGTGCGCAGGCTTCGGCGATCAGGTCCCCGGGGAGCAATGGCGATAAACGTGCGGTGTTGTCGGCGCCGCCCGACGCCAGATACTTGCCATCCCGGCTAAAGGCGACGCTCTTCACCTCGATGCCGTGTGAGACGCTCGTCACTTCCTGCCCGCCTGCGAAATTAAAGACCCGTGCAGCGGAACCTCCGCCCCCGGTTAGATACCTGGCATCGGGGCTGATCGCCAGAGTCGTTATAGAGTCCGGGAATTTGAATGCCGCCGCCTGCTTCACGCTCATGACTTCCGTCAGAACCGCGGAGCCGTCGAAGCTGGCAGAGGCTAAATACCTGCCGTCAGAGCTGAAGGCCACGCCGACTACGTAACTCTCGTAAGTGACTATATTGCGTGTCTCACCCGAGTCGATGTCAAGTAAAGACACGTTGCCTTCGCCATCCCCGACGGCCAGGGATGAGCCGTCGGGGGAGAAGGCCGTCACCGCGACTTGCTTGCTCGGCTCGAACTCCCGGACGACGCTGCCGTCGGCGGCCCTGCGCACCGAAACGGCATCGCCGACTGTCGCCAGGAATCTCCCATCCGGACTTACGGTCATGGCCGTCACAGCCTGCTTGGCGCTTCCGCTCCAGATTTCAGACTTGGTGGTCAACGCCCACATGGCTATTAGCCCGTCGTCGCTGAGGGTCGCGATGGACTCGCCGTCGCCGCCGAAAGCCACGGCCCGAACCACCGAGCCGAAATTCAGGATTCCGACTTCCTGGCGGTCTGAGACGCGTATTATCTTGACGGCGCTTCTCTGATCGGATGCGTCGTCTTCCGGCCCCGCCGCGCGACTGGCTACCGCGAAATATTCCGAGCTTGGGCTGAACGCGATGTCCTGAATTTCGCCCCTGAATTTTTCGCCCCAGTAAAGCTTTCCGCTGGCCGTTTCCATAATCCGCGTGCTGCGGTCAGCGCTCTTCGATGCCATGTACCTCCCGTCAGGGCTGAGCGCCACGGCTTCGACGGGAAACCTGTATATCGCGGGCCGCTCGAAACTGCCCACGGACTCCCAAACTCGTGCCACGTTGTCGGAGGACGCGGTGGCGACCAAATCCCCGCTGGGGCTGAAGGCCAGCGCGTCGATCTCCCCGCTGTGGCACATGCGCGTGACCTCCAGCCCGCCCGCGACGCTCCACACGCGCGCCGTGTAGTCCGCGCCGGCTGAGGCCACGTACGCGCCGTCAGGGCTGAACGACAGTATTTTTATCTCGGCCCCGTGCTTGATGTTCGCCAACTCCTGCCCGTCGGTCGCGCCCCACAGACGTACGAAGCCGTCCTGCTCGCCCGTGGCGAAGCTCGACCCGTCCGGGTTGAAGGCCAGCGCGCTGATGTACGTCCCGTGCTTGACGGCGAACTGTTTGCGGCCTGTCGCCGTCACCCAGACCCGCGCTTCGCCCGCGCTGGCCGTCACGATCTGTTTACCGTCGGGGCTGAAGGCGAGCCGTGGGGCCCCCACCTCATTCCTGAGGCTGGCCCGTTGCGCGCCCGTGGCCGCGTCCCAAATCAAGACCACATAGTCGAAGGAGGCTGTGGCCAAGTACTTTCCATCCGGGCTGAAGGCGGAGGTGATGACAGGTTTCCGAATCGGCTTATCCCAGAGCAGCCTGCCGCCGGGCAAGTCCCAGACGCGCACTACGCCGTCGTAGCCCCCGGTGGTCACAGACTCCTCACCGGGGCTGAAGCCGATGGAGATGACATTACCTCCGTGTTTGAAGCTCAGGACGGGCTGCCCACCTGCCGTTTCCCAAACGGTCAGCACGTCGCCATTCGCGGCGGCGAGATATTTCCCGCTCCGGCTAAAGCTGATGCCGTTCGCGCCCCCCTCTTTCTTCTGTCCCCACACCTCCCGGCCGCTTCTGGTGTCCCACAGCCGGACCGAGCCGTCCTCGCTGGCCGTAGCCAGGTAGTTACTGTCGGGGCTGAAGGCCAGATCGTTAAGCTTCGCCTCATGCGGAAAAGAGGCAACGCGCAGCGGGAGTGGCGAAAGGCTCTGTCGTAAAGCCTGGTCGGCGTCGAGCGAAGGGGAGCGCGACATGGCCGCGACGGCGTAGAGGGCGCTAGCCGGCAGGAGGTTGGCTTGTTGCGCCCTGATTAGATTTGACTGATTTGCCAGGCGGCGCGCGTCCGCGATGTTCGTCTGCTGGTTAACCTCCTTCGTCCGCTGCCTGATGACTTGAACGAGGAAGAGCGTCAACAAGAGTGAGACCGCCACGGCGGCCGAGATGACGGCGCGGCGCCTGAGAACATCCCTGCGGCTTTCCGCGATGTAGGTCTTATGTAAGGGGGTGGGGGCGGGCTTTTTACCGCGCTCGGCCGCGGCCAGCCACCTCCTCGCGTTCCGTAGTTCCAAGCCGCGCAGCAAGAGACTTTTATCGGGCTTGGGGTGCCCCCGACCCGACCTCTCCCATTCGAGGGCGTGAACCTGTAGCCGCGAGTGTTCGCGCACGTATTCGGGGTCGGTATCGAGCGCCCGGCCCAGGAGGTCGAAAGAAGTCTGGAAGTCGTCGCCGTCGCGAAAATATATCCAGTTCAACTCGGACAGTTCCGTGGCTACCGTCTCGACGTCCACGTCCTGTCTGACCAGGGGGATGAGGCGTTTGTAGTTTTGGACGGCGTGGGCGAGTTCCCTCTGACAAATACGCGAGGCGATGGAGTGGGGGCTGAGAACGAAGATGAAATTATCGGCCGCCTCGATACTGGATTCGACGGCCTTCATCCAGGGCTCGGTCGGCTGTATCTCTTTGCTATCAATCCACACCTTCCGCCCGCCACGGACTAAAGCTTCGTACAGCGTTTGGATGAATGTCTGGTCCTTACGCGAATAGGAAATGAAGGCGTCGAACCTTAAAACCGGGTCGAATCCCGCCACCAGCAGTTCAAAGGACTGCTTGAAGTTATGCTCGTCTAGAAAACTTATCCCCCCCGGCTCGCTTAGCGGCAGGGGCAACTTGCTGGCCTCTACGCCGCGGTACGTTACGGGTATCAGGTGCTTCCCGAGCTTGACGGCGAGGGTCAGCTCTTTAAGACAGGCTCCGGAGGTGACTGAGTCCGGGCTAATAATAAAGATGAA
>JBJMGR010000263.1:0-20749 GCA_045807805.1 Pyrinomonadaceae bacterium
ATGCGATGACGGAGTATTCGTTCGACGGGTTGCTGCCCTCCATGAATGCCGAGACCGCGTCCCTCAGCGCGGCGGTGCGGCGCGAGCCGCTCCTGCCCTTGTTCTCGCCGAAGGCCGACGACGAAGTGTCTATGAGGAACACGACGCTCGCGGGTACGTCGTCCGTGCCGAAGGAGACTATCTCGCGCTGCTCGCCGCCGTCGAACGCGTTCAGGTCTTCGCGCCTCACGCCCGTGACTAAATTCCCCTTCGAGTCTACGACGGTGACGTGGAAGACGCGCGGCTCCTGCGCGGATGAAGTTTGAAGAGTCGCGGCGCTTTGCGAAGCGGCGTTGGTTTGAGCGGCGGCGGCGGTGCCCGTGGCCGTGCGTGCGTTGACCGCCGCGAGGACGGCGGCGAGCGTGCAGATTATCGGGAGTGACGGGAAGAGTGCGCGGCGCGTGGGTCTCATATCTCGTGGGCGCGGCCGTCGCGGGCGCACACGCCCTCAGCCCGCGCGGAGCGTGCGCATGATCGCGTCGCGCAGTCGCTGCGGCGCGGCTTCCGTGCCGCTTTCGCCCTTCTGCGGGTTGCGCCAGTTGTCGAGGATGGCGACCTTGTGCGCGCACGCGACGGTGCAGAGCGGCGCGCACCACTTCTCCGTGTTGTACTCGCGCACCACGTCGGCCTTCGTGTACTGCTCGACGGGAACGCCGGGCGTGCCGCGCTGCTGCGAGCAGTAGTGGACTAAGCCGTCTTCGCAGATGTAGAGGTAGCGCGCGCCCGAGCGGCAGCGCCACTCGTTCGCCTTGCCCGACGCGAGGTTATCCTGAAACCAGCCGAGGCGCGCGTAGTCGGACTTCGACACGCGCTTCAACTCGTCGTAGACCTTGCGCTCGCGCTCGCCGAGCGGCTTGAGGAGCCCGTGGCCGTCGTGTATGACGCCGACCGTCGTGGCGAAGCCTAGCTCCTGCGCGCGGCGCGCGATGACGAGAGCGTCTTCGGGGTTCTTGATGCCGCCGCCGATGACGGAGTTGATGTTGACGTGGAAGTCCGAGTGCTCGGCTAGGTTCCGCAACTTCTTGTCGAGGTTCTTGAGACTCTTCTTCGAGACCTCGTCGGGCTCGACGTTGTCAATCGAGATTTGGAGGTATTCGAGCCCCGCCTCGTTGAGACGACGTATGCGCTCGGGCGTCATGTAGTAGCCGTTCGAGATGAGGCCCGCGATCATGCCCCGGCGGCGTATGTGGCGGACTATCTCGTCAAGCTCGGGGTGCATCATGGGCTCGCCGCCCGAGATGGTTATGACGGAGGTGCCGAGTCGCGCCAGAGCGTCGAGGCGGCTCTTCATCGCTTCTAAGGGTACGGGGTCTGAGGTCTTGTCGTACTCGTTGCAGTATGTGCAGGCGAGGTTGCAGCGGCGCATGGGGATTATGTGCGCCAGCACAGGATGGTCTGTGCGCATCAGCGCGCGGGTGATGAAACTGGCCTGGCGCAGCTTCAACTTAAGAAACGTGCTTCGCTTCATCAAGGCTTGTCGTCTTAACTCGCCACGCGCTTGGGAAAGTAACTGCTCGACAGCGGCGCGCGCAGGGCGTCCTTCGGGAAAATACTGCTAGACAATACGCAAAGCGGGCGTGCAAATCAAGCGCCGCTCCGGCCGCGAAAGAGCCCCTCGGCACGGGGCGTAAAAATGGCGAAGGGCTCTGAACACTTTGACGGCGTTCGGAACCCTTCGCCTCCGTACTTTCAAACTCCGCGGGGACTTTAGCCCCTGATGATCTTCGTGCCCGCGGGGAGTGGAATCTCTATGTCGGAGGGCGAGACGCGCGCGTTTCGCTGGACGTTGTTCAGGCGGACGGTCGTCGAGTCGTTGTTCTTCTCGGTGACGCGCGCCTGTATGGGCATGCCGTCGTCCGTGACCCAGACCTCCGCGAACTGGTAGCTCGCGCCGCCGCGCGGCGTAAGCTTCAGCCACCAGACGTGCGGGCCGCCGTTCTCAAGCGTGCCCTCGCCCGCGATCTCGACGTTGTACTGGCTCTTCGCCTGCGCGCCCGTCATGTTGAAGGCGAGGCTGAGCACGCTGTTGACCTTGCCGTTCTTGCCGGGGTTACGCGCCGAGCCCTTGATGGCCTGTCCGAGGCGCGGGCGGTAGAGCGTGTACTCGCCGTTGGTGACGGCGAGCGACTCGCGCACGGGCTTCGTCCAGTCAACGCGGACGTTCGCCTCCCTGCCCTTGCCCGCGATGTAGGCCATCTCTCCGAAGGACATCTCGGGGTCGTCGAGCTGCGCGTTGTACTTCTGCATCGTGAGCGACGCGCGAAGAGAGCTGAGCGAACGGCGGTTGCGATCCATCTTGTTGAGGATGGAGCTGACGAGGCCGGGACCCTGCGCCTGCGCGGGCTGCGCGACGAATGCAAGCGACGCGACCAGCACGAGCGCGGCGAGGGATACCGTGAATAACTTCTTCATGCAAACTCCTTCAAACAGTTAGGGAGACTCCTGCCCGGCCCCCGAAAGACCGGATAAGTATAGGGAATTAAGGCTCTATGTCAACCTCGTAAGCGACCGTACGGCCGTCCACGCTCCGGAGTTCCCGCCATCCCGTGACGCGCAGATCGTCGTCGTCGGTGATGTTGCGCGCGCAGCGCTCTATGTCGTGCGCATCGGGCTGCGCGGCGGCGGCCCCCGGTGCCCTTATAAGCAGCTTGTGTGCCGCTTCAAGCCCACTTTGATGCGCGGGGGCGCACGCAAGTTTCCCCCAAACGAACCAGCCCTTAGGAGTTAGAAATACGAAGGCGAGAATGAGCACGCACAGAATGTCGTACTGCCACGTCGTGCGCCCGTGAGACCAGAAAACGATTCTTTTGAAGACGTTCAGGAGCATGAAAAATAAGACAAATGCAAGCTAAGTGATAAGTAGTACGTGATAAGTGATAAGAAAGGATTGCAGTATTTCTCATTACTCATCACTTATCACTTATTACCTTCTGCATTATATCTGTACGCGCGCGGCGGGGGCAACGATCTGGCCGTCGCGCATCTGGATGATGCGTCGGCACATCGCGGCGGCCTCCGGGTTGTGGGTAATCATTATGATGGTCTGGTTGAAGCGGTAGTTCATCTCCTGAAACATGTTCAGGACTATGGCGGAGTTCTCGGTGTCCAGGTTTCCGGTGGGCTCGTCCGCGAGGATTATGGCGGGGCGGTTGACTATCGCGCGCGCTAAGGCGACGCGCTGCTGCTCGCCGCCCGAGAGTTCGAGCGGCTTGTGATGCATCTTGTCTTCGAGCTGGAGCATGCGCAGGACTTCGCGGCGGCGCTCGGGGTCGCCCTTCTTATTGCCGCGCCCGCCGTGTATGCCTTCGGCGAGCTTGAGGTTCCCTTCGGCCGTGAGCGTCGGGAAGAGGTTGAAGCGCTGGAAGACGAAGCCTATCTTGCGTCGGCGGATGTCTGTGCGCTTGGCGTCGGTGGCGGCCGTGAGGTCTTCGTCGTCGATGATGATGCGCCCCGTGGTCGGGGTCAGGAGCCCGCCGAGCAGGTGCAGCATCGTGGACTTGCCGCAGCCCGAAGGCCCCATGAGGGCGAGAAACTCGCCCTCCTCCACGTCGAGCGAAACCCCACGCAGCGCGGGCACGTCAACGCTGCCCACGCGGTAGACCTTTGTCAGACTCTCCGCCTGTAGAATTGTTCTCATATCTTTAAGCTGTCAGCACTCAGCTTTCAGCTTTCAGCCGGGCAATAGTTGTCGAACTCAATTCAACTGGTCTCTTCCGTTATCGGGTCTGGCTGAAAGCTGAGCGCTGAACGCCGACCGCTCTTATTCATACGCCAGCGCGCTGACGGCGTCGAGGTTGGCGGCGCGGACGGCCGGGTAGAGAGCGCCGAGCGCGCCGCCGAGCAGGCCGATGAGCGCGGCCGTCAAGCCCCACGTCCACGAATATTCAAACAGCAGCCCGTAGGCGTGCTGTATCAGGTACGCGGCGAGGAACGAGATGGCGAAGCCCGCGACGACGCCGCCGACGCTTATCAGAATGGCCTCCTTCTCGATCTCTCCGACGATGAAGGCGCGCGACGCGCCCATCGCCTTTAGGATTCCTATCTCCTTCGTGCGCTCCGTAATGGTCGTGTACATCGCGAGCATCACGACGAGCATGCTCACCACCGCCGAGAGCCCGACGAGCGCGCGCAGGAAGACGCCGAGGTACGGGATGCTCTTCTCGATGTTTGTGACGATGTCGCGCGTGAGCTGAATCTTGTTCCCGTGCAGTCTCTCGTCAATACGCCGCGCCACCTCGACCGCCTGCTCGGGGTTTCTGACCTTCACGTAAATCCAAGTACACTTGTCCGGCGTCTGAAGCGCGTCCTGCAAGGCGGCCAGAGACATCTTCACGCGCGGCCCGGCCTCCGGCGAGTATACGCCCGTGACCGTGTACGGCCTGTTCCCGAAGAGACTTAACTGACTCCCGACGGAGAGGTTGTTGTTCTTGGCCTTCGCTTCGTCAACCACCACCTCGTTGACGGCTTCGGGAGCGCGCCCGGCGACGAGATGCATCTCGTTCATCGCGGCGAACTCGTTCCAGTCAACGCCCTCAACCTGCTCGAAGCCGAAGCCCTTGCCGCCCTGCGAAATGTAGCGTATCGCGGGCACGGCCGCCACGACGCCGTCAATCTCTCGCAGTAGGGGCACGTACTTGACCGAGAGGCTCGCGGAATTGCTCGTCAACTCCGTGCCGCTCGAACGCGTGAAGACTATCTCGGCCTTCAGGTTCTGCGAGCGGCGCTGTAGGTCGTTCGACATCCCGCGCGCCAGCCCCGTAAAGAGCATCACCAGACACACGCCGAGCGCCACACCGGTCGCGCTCACAATCGCGCGCACCGGCCGCTGCCTCACGTTCGCTGTGACAAGACTCTCCATCGCGTGAACGGTGAATCGTAAACCGTGACAAGTCGTGAACCGCGAATCGCAGACCGTGACGAGTTAAAGTCCGCCTTCTCTTGTCACGGTTTACGGTTCACCGGCCTTTACTTCTTCGCGTCCAAGTCCGCCACGGGGAGGTTCTGCGAGTTCTTCAGGACGAACGACTCCGCGGGGCGCGGCTGGTCAACTTTGACCGCGCCGGGGTCTTGAAAGATGACTCGCAGCGAGTAGTGATCCTGCGGCCGCGTCAACTCTATCTGCGAAGGGAGTCGGCGCGAGCCCTCCTCGCCGAAGGGCTGCTGCGCGCCGTAGACCACATCCGTTATCAACTGCCCGCGTTCGGCATAGGTCTGCACGCGCGCGAGGCGAAGCTGCCCGACGCGGTCGAACCAGAAGCGTCGCACGACGCGCGCCGAGTTCTGGCCCGAAGGCTCGAACTCCGTGAGCACGTAGTATGCGCGTATGACGCGCGAGCCGACCTTCGCGCCGGGGCGCGGGTCTGCCTCCTCCTCGAAGGTCTCCGCGACGCCGTAGACGAGGTTCGAGCCGGCGGTCGAGACGGGTGGGATGAGCAGCGCGTCCGTGAAGTGCTGCGGCCGCAGGGAAGAGAGCGCGCTCACGGTCGCGCGCTGCATCGCGGCATCGCGCTTCTTCCCGCCCTGGTTGCAGTCGGGCGTCGCGCCGCGCGCGTCGCCGTCCAACTTCTCGTACGTGGCGTTGTTCGTCCCCGTCACGAAGCGCTTGTACTTCGGGTCGCCCTGATAGACCGCGGCCCAGAAGCGCTCGCCGTTCGAGCTCATCTCGGCGATCTTCGACCCGATGATGGGGACATTTATGACGAGGTATATCTGGCCGGGGCGCTGCGTGACGAGGCGGCCGTCGGCCGTGCGGTACTTCTCGGCGATGCCGCACTCCGCGAAGCTGTTGTCGAGGAACTGTATGTCAACGCGGCCGTCGAGCGCGTTGACGGCGGCGAGGCGGTTTATCTCCGCGAACATCTGCGGCGTCGCGGCCTCGACGAGCGGCCCGAGCGGCTGCGGCACCGCAATCTTTCTGCTCGGTTTGACGAGTCCACAGCCCGACAGTAGGAGCGCCGCGACCAGCAGGATGGCCGCGCGCCGCGTCGGAACACACTTCGAGGCTTTCGGCTTATGCATCAGAAAGAAGTCTGCCCCGCAATATCATTCGTAACAGTCAAGGGAAGCTAACAAACGCCGTTCCGCCTTGTCAACGCGGAAAGGGTTCTGGGTTCTGGGTTTTGGTTTGCACCAGCACCCGGCACCCAGAACCCGGAACCCTTTCAGTCCAGCATGAGCGGCGGCTTGCCGAAGCGTGCGCGCAGGGCGTTGACGGCCGAGTTGACGCGCGGGCGGCCGACGATGCGCGTCTCAAGCGCGCGCTTGCCGGGGAAGTCCAGAAGCATTATGCCGAGCAGTATCGTGAGCACGCCCTGACCGGGCACGCCCGGCAGAGACATTATTATCCCCGCGAAGACGAGCACGAGCCCCAGAAGGTTCTTCGCGAAGATGCCGAGGGCGCGAAGCACCGGATGGCGCTCGACCAGAAACTCGCGCGCGTGCGAAGAGTGAAAGTAGTTCGAGGGCAGCTTCACCAGAACCAACGTCACGACCGCGATGCTCATGACGAACGTCGCCGCCGAGAAGAGCACGCCGAACAGAACCTGCCCCCACGTCAGCCCCCACTCGTGAATCGTACGCGTCAGCCAGTCAATCATAGAAAGTAAGCAGTGCGCCGTGAGCAGTCAAGAAGCGAGCGGTGGACAGTGAGCCGTTTGAAGAGTAAGGAGCGATTCGCACCCTCATTCAAACACTGCTCACCGCTTACTGCTCACCGCTCACTCTCTTCTCACTGCTCACTTCTTGCGCGGACGAGCGCCGCGATTGTCTCTCGCACGACCTCGCGCGCCGCGCCGTCGAGTCCGAAGTCTCGCTCCGCCGCGCCCTCCCAGAACTCCGCGAGGCCGCGCGCGCCCGCCCGCTCGAAGGCGAGCGCCTGCGCGAACAGGTCTATCACGTCCGCGGCCTTCACGAGCCGCGCTTCCATGCTCGCGCGCGTCTCATAGTCTTCGTGAAGCTCGCTGTACTTCGCGGCGTGCGACGCGCCCGCGCCTCGCATGATGTCGTCGAAGGCGGCGCGCTCGGCCGCGCGACGCACGCCAGCGCCGTAGTAGTCCGCCACGGTGCGCGGCATGTCGCCCGTGCGCGTCTCCTGCAAGTCGTGGAGCAGCGCGAGCCGCAGCACGCGCGCCACGTCCAACTCCACGCCCCGCGCCGCGCACTCGTCCGCGAGCAGCATCGCCGCGAGCGCCACGCCGTAACTGTGCGCCGCGACCGACTCCGCGCCCGGCGGCAGTCCGCGCAAGACCCACCCCGTACGGTCGAGCCTCTTCAGCCGCTGTAGTTCGAGAAGAACGCTTAGCATGAATAGCAGTCAGCTTTCAGCGGTCAGCTTTCAGCTTTGATTCCTCGACGAATCGCCTGCGAGCTTTTCAAAGCTCGGCCCGGTCAGCGCGCATAAAGCTGACCGCTGAAAGCTGACCGCTCAAACAAACATCTTTCCGGGGTTGAGAATGCCTCGGGGGTCGAGCGCGCGCTTGATACGACGCATGGCTTCGATGGTTTCGGCGTCGAGCGCCATGTCGAGATACGGGGCCTTGACGTAGCCTATGCCGTGCTCGCCGCTGATGGTGCCGCCTAAGTTCACAGACGCGGCGAAGGTCTCGCCGACGGCCGAGCGCGCGCGCGCGACCGCGTCGGCGTCCGTGCGTTCGCACATGAAGTTGACGTGAATGTTTCCGTCGCCGAGGTGTCCGAAGTTGACGACGAAGGTGCTGTACCGTCGTCCAATCTCCTCGACGCGCTCTATCAACTCGGGCACGCGCGAGCGCGGCACGACCACGTCCTCGTTGAACTTCAGCGTGCCGAACTTCTTTATCGAGGGCGAGAGCGCGCGCCGCACGTCCCACAGCCTATCCTCGTCCTCTTTCGACTCCGAGCGAAGCACGTCGTAGCCGCCCGACTCCTTCACAACCTCTTCGACGAGACGCGCCTCGCGTTCCACTTCATCGCGCGGGCCGTCAACCGAGACGAGCAAAAGCGCGCCCGCGTCCGGGTCTATGCCGAAGGCGAACTCCGACTCGACGGCGCGTATCGAGTTTCGGTCTAAGACCTCTATCGCGACGGGCGTCAAGCGCGCGCGCGTGAACGCCGTCGGGCACGCGCATGCCGCGTGCATCGTCTTGAACGTCGCGCGCACAGTGCGCGTCGCCTCTGGAAGCGGGAGGAGTTTGAGCGTCGCCTCTGTGATGATTCCGAGCATGCCTTCGCTTCCGCAGATGAGGCCCGTCAAGTCGAAGCCGACGACGTTCTTACTCGTCGAGCCGCCCGTGCGGACTATCTCGCCGGTCGGCAGAACGACTCGCAGGCCCAACACGTAGTGCTTCGTCACGCCGTACTTCGCCGAGCGTATGCCGCCCGCGTTCTCCGCGATATTTCCGCCGATGAAAGAGTTCTTATAAGAGGCCGGGTCGGGCGGGTAGAAGAGGCCGAGTTCCTCCACGGCCTGTTGCAGCGCGTAGGTCGTCACGCCCGGCTCCGTCACCGCGTAAAGATTCTCGACGCTTATCTCGCGCACGCGGTTCATGCGATCCGTGCCCACGACGATGCCGCCCTCGACCGGCACCGCCCCGCCCGTATAACCCACCCCGCCCCCGCGCGCCGTCACGGGAAACCCGCGCTCATTCGCGAGCTTTAAAACCTCCGACACCTCTTCGGCCGCACACGGCAGCACGACGGCCTCCGGAGGAAACTTCTCCTTCAACGCGTCGCCCGCATAAGGCTCCACGCGCTCCTCGTCAACCAGCACGTTCTCCGCGCCCACAATCTCCCGCAGCCGCGCCAACACCTCCGGCTCACTCGCCGCCGTCCGCGCGCGCACTCCCCTATCCACGAAGTGAATCGTCCTGCTCATCCTTTAGACTCTTGCTCTCTCTTGCGCACGCACTACTTTATCGCGCCGCTCGCCGACACAGCAACGCGGGCACGCTAGCGAGAGTCACCTGTCCGCCGCCTCTTTAATCTTCTCACAAATATCGTGTAGCTCTTTATTCCGCTTTGCCGAGCGAAGTGAGTCGAGAGGTTTATCCGGGTCGTTAGCCGCCTGGTATTTAAAGATTTCAGTCTTATCGTAAAAGGACTTGCTGATAGCTACCCAAATGATGATTAGACCTTCTTTTTCGGCGGCTTCGAGCAGCGGCGGCAATTCATCATTGGCGATGAAATCGGAAGCGAGGAACTGAGCGCTAACTAAAAGCACAGCAACCTTGGCAGAGGCAAGTGCAGCCCTAATTTCGTCCTTCCATCTCGCCCCAGCCTTTATCAACGTGTCATCCCAAACTTCAAGTTCGCCTGCTCGCGTTAACGGCTTTAACACCGTCTGTAGTCTTGTTAGCCATGTCTTATCTTTGTGACTGTAGCTGATGAAGATTTTTTTGCGCGGGGTTATAAGTTTGGACGAGCGGACGCCCTGCGCGCGCGTAGGTGCTTGGCCTCCCTCATCGGGCGACGACAACTTTCCTGCGGCCAGCGGCGGGGCAGGCCGGTCGCCAGATGTGCTTTGACGACTTTCCGAACCCTTTTCGTAGAGGCCAAGGGCGCCCCGACTACCGAGCAGCCTTTGATGACAGCGGCCAAGGTCATTCAGCAAACTGGCCTTTAGCTCGTCGTCCTCTGTCTGGTTCTGCTCGAACAGTCTCAATGCGTCTTCAATTAGCGCTTTGGCCTCCCGATAATAGCCCCGACAGTAAGGGGGGTAAGACTCCAACCAGAGCAGGCGGCTGATTTGTTCGGGGGCATACTTCGTCGCGTGCTTCTGCCATGCTCTCAGGTGGTCTATCTCGGCTTCGAGCACGGATAGGGTTGAAAAATCTTTCATTCGATCTTGAAACCAATCGCCCACCCGCACGCATATGCGATTTGCCCACTCCTTCCACCCGTCGAGCGGTATCTCTTCACGCCTGACTTCGCTGAGCAGGCGGTGTATGGAGTAGCTTTCGGCGTCGGGCGACTTTTGCAGCATGCGTAGGGAGACGCCGAGGACGAGTGCGCCGGTCATTTCGACGGGGCCGTCAACGTCGAGGAGCTTGCACATTAGGGAGATGCCCATCGGGGCTGTGCCGCTCCATGTGAGGAGGTCGAGGATGTCGCGTAGGCGGGGCTCTTCGGTGAAGACCTCTTCGTTTATCTTGAGCGTGGAGTAGAGGTCTGCCTCGTGTTGTGTGAAGCCGCCGCCGGTAAGTTTGACCGGCATCGCGGTCTTCAGGTTTTTGTGCAGGAGGTCGAGGTATTGACGGAAGCTTATCGAGCGGTACTGTAGGTAAGCGCCCGCCAACTCTAACGCCAGCGGCAGGCCGCCGAGAGTCTGTGCTATCTCCCGCGCGGCCGCCTCTTCGTCTTCGCCCTCGGCATGCCTCCCGGCCTCCTGATAAAGAAGCTCGATTGAGAGCGCCTCGTTGAGCGGGTCGAGCGGTATCGGCTTGAAGCCGGGCTGCTGCGTGCGGCTCGTGACGAGTATGTGCGGGTCGGCCTGCGGCTCGGGCAGGTAGTCCTCTATCGCGCGAGGGTCTTCGAGGTTGTCGAAGATGATGAGGCAGTCGGAGTATGTGCGCAGGCGGCGTTGCGCGACTTCGAGCTTGTACTTGTGCTCGGAGTGGGGCGAGACCCACCGTGCCTTCTCCGAAAGCTCTGTGAGTTGCGCGTCTATGTCCTGGTCGGCGTTGAGCCAGATGACGCCGTTCGGGTAATTATCTCTGAAGCGGTATGCGTACTCGACGGCGAGTTGCGTCTTACCCAGACCGCCCAAGCCCATGAACGAAGCCGTCTGTCCTATGGCCGTGCGATTCCCGCTCGTTAGTTGTTCGCGCACTGCCAGAAGCGCGGCCTCTCTCCCGATGACTTGCTCTCCCTTCTGCCGGAATGGCACGAAGAAGGGCGTGTGGCGTGGGTCGTAATCCGCTACGTGTATCTCTTCCTTTCTCTCGGCCGACGGCGGTGGTGTGGCGGGCCGTGGCTCCTTGACTTCGGCGGCCTCGCCCAACTCTCGCACGAGTTTGAGGAGCGGCTCGCCGAAGTCCGAGAACGTTACGGCCTTCACAGACCCTTCATCTTTGAGTCCGAGCGGAACGTCCGCCTCCCGCATGAGCGCGTAGTGTGGCCCGCCCGCGCCCTCGAAAGTTTGATTGACATCGTCGAGTTGGCGGCGGAAGAAGATGTCGTCGAGGCTGAAGCCTATGAATAAGAGGCTGTGCGAGACGAGTAGAGTGCGTAGGGTCTCAATGGCCGCGCGGTAAGGTCTTTCCGAGTCGCCTGTCTTCGCGTCGGCGTAGAGCAAGAGATAACTGTCGGGAGTAAGAATCAACTTCGTCGCGTTATGAATCCGGCCGTGCAGGTACCAGACTGTTGGATTAGACAGTCCTCTCTGCAATAGAGACGCCAGCGTGGATGGAGCGTCTATGTCCAAAGATACCGGCCCGCCTTGTTGCGGAGACGCCCAGTGCATGACGCGGTCGAAGTTCGTCGTTATTACAAGTCTGCTTCCGAGCCTCCAGACCGCTTCGGCGAGTTCGAGGCTTTCGGGTGCGGCGCTCTCCAGAGGCTTGTCCAGTTGCCCTTTGAGGAAGTCTAACCATATTGCCTCGCCCATCCCTTTGCGCGCGTACCGCGCGGCCTCAAGGTAGTCGAGTGTCTTGGGGTTTAAAAAGCCGCGGACGAGCCCCGCGTGTTGCTCGTCTCCTTCAGCCTCTAGACGCCCCGCCGCCCTCTCTAACATCTCACGCCAACTCGGAAAGAGCGGCCCGCCGCCGTCGCGCTCGCGCACGGACATAGAGACTCCCGCGCCCACGAACGGGATGACCTTACCTTCGCGCAAACGCTTCTTAAGTGTCCCCGGAATCATCATAGAGGTGAGGTGTTGTTCACATTAAGATTAAGAGAGCAGAAGGTGAATAACGTCCGGCGCAGATGATACACCGGCCGGGCGATAACTCTCTATCAAATTTCGCGGGAACGTCGCGGCCCGATGGCGCGGAAACAATTTCGCGCCGTGGGTATTTATGCGCGCGCGGCAGATAGCCGACAACATGCCTCTCTACGTCTTCCCGACGCGCACGGGCAACCCCATCGGCCTCGGCAACAACCGGCAGGCTGACATCGTTGACATGCGCAACGGCTACTTCAGCAACAACCCCTTGGGCCTGTGGATTCACATCTGGGTCAGCTATACGGACGCGGCCTTCAACACGGCCGACGGCAAGAAGACTCTCGCGGACTTGCAGAAGCGTAACGGCACGGCGCTCGACGGGACGCCCATCATCAAGACCCTGAGCGAGTTGGAGAGCCTCTTCTCGAAGGGATTCGCGGCGAAGCGATTCCGCAACCCGAACGGCTCGGAAGGCCCTATGTACGGCATCTGCCCCGTCATCAAAGACCCTAAGAACGGCGGCATCCCGCTCGACACGACGCTCGCCTACGTGCGCAAGACGGACGGCTCGCCGCTCGAACCCTACTTCCCGACGAACTTCGACGCGCTGAAGTTCACGGGCGACTGGGCGAAGTAAGAGACGGCGAGTAGGTCAAGGATGAGGCCGCGCGAAACGACGCGGCTAAAGAGAAGGGGCGGCGCGATGTTTATGCGCCGCCCCTCTTTGTTTTCGATTGAACTTAAATTTACTGGTTGTTACCTACGCCCGCCGACGGCCAAAGCATCGACGCCACGCATTCCGCGTGCGGCAGCGACACAGGGACGGCGGCGGGCACAAGTATGATGAACGTAATGGTAGGTGCAGGTAGCCCGCGCTTGGTTGCGTTTGCGTTACATTGCGCTTGCGCTGAAGAAGGCAAAAGTTGAGACGAAAGACGGAGCGGCCTTCATCAACCGTTGATGAAGGCCGCTTCCGTCTTCAGTGAAAGAGACGAGAGCCAGCGTGTCTCTCGTCCTCTTTTTGCCTTCTGCCTTTTTACTTTTGCCTTAACCGCAGTCGGGGTGGTGACAGGTGCAGCCTATCTCCATCATGTGAACTTTGGCCGCGTCCTCACACTCCTCGCTACAGTACTTGCTGTCTTTGGCCGCGGGGCAGCCACAGGTCTCTCGCGCGCACTTGCCCTGATTCTTTTCGTCAGCCATCTCTGAAGCCTACCTCCTTCTTGCGAACGCCGTGGTCGGGGTTGTCGTTTGCCCCAAGTTTCGTCCCGCCGCGCCGAAAATGCAAGGATGAAGGATGAAGGGAGAAGGGTTATGGGTACTGGGTTTTAGGTTCTGGTCTTAACCAGCACCCGGCACCTGACACCCAAGCATCCCTCCGCCGCTTCACGGTGCTTGCTGGACGACGATGCGCACGCGCTCTTTGCCGACCTGAATTTCGAGCGGGTTGCCGAGTTGTAAGGGGATGGTCTTGCCGTTGACGTTGATTTCGAGCGGCGGTATTGCGCCCGTCGCGTTCGTAGCGCCCGAGTCGGAGGCTTGCGAGGCTGCCGCGCTCGACTGCGTGCCGCCCGTCTCGGCGGGCGGAGGCGCGGTCTGTTGGCGAGGCTTCGCAACGTCGCCCGTGCGCGTCAGAAGCGTCGTCGCGACGATGCGCCAAGTCGAGGGCGTGCAGGTCAGACGAAGGCCCGGCGTGTCCACCTCGACCTGCTCTCGCGGCGCGAGAGCTTCAAGCTTCCACAAGCCTTCGCCGCAACGCACGCCGTCCTCGCCGTAGAAGGTCGCCCAGCCCGCGACGTAGTTGTAGAAGACGGGGCTCCGGTTCTCGACGACGATGCGCGTGTCGCGCACGGGCGCGTCCGGCGTGCCCGCGAGCGTCTGCGTGCGCAGACGCCCGCCCAGAGCCTCGCGCCCCTCAACGTCGAAGGCGGATGCGGCCTGCGCCAGAGGCACGCGCGGCTCGCTCGGGCGCGCGTCGGCGGTCGTCTCTGAAGACTGCTGCGACTGGGCCGACACGTCGTTGTGCGCGAGCGCGACACACATGGCGCATGCGAGCGTGAGAATCGCCGTCTTGAAGAACTGTCTCTTCACGCCTCCTCCTAACCCGCCCGGCACAGGGCGGCCGGGAGCTTTCATGGAGTTTCGAGAGCGTGAATACTCTAACGTCGAATCGTTCAGCGCGCAATAAGTTGGCCGTCCTACGACGTGGGCGGCGTGGCGGGCTGCACGCCCCAAAGCTGCCTGAGACTCGACTCGTCGCCGTTGAACTTATCGCGGTCGCAACCCGTGGCGACGCCGTTGACGCGGTGCGGCTGCGGGCCCATGTTCCCGTCCGTGTACTGCCAGAGCGTAAAGGTCTTCCACGTCGCGGTCGGGATTTGCGGCAGTTGGTCGGAGTAGCGCGCGACCCACAGGAAGCAGTTCGCGAGCGTGTCGTTACGCTTGCTGCCGAGCTGCTCCTTGAGGAACGCCTGGCCCGAGTAGAGGCCGGGGAAGCGTCCCGTCTGCTGGAAGATTCTCTGCACGAAAGCTTCGGCCTGCGCCAGAGTCATCGTCCCGTCGTGCGCGTTCGGCTCGAAGTCGAGCACCATCAGGTCGGCCGCCCCCGGCTGTACAACGTCGAGGAAGTGGTCGGCCTGCTTCTGCCCGTTGGCGTTCGTGCCGAAGTGAAAACCGCCCCAGAGGAGCCCCGCGGCGAGCGCCTGCGGCTTGCGCGTCCCGTACGTGCCGTCCACGACTGTTAGGCCCTGCGTCGCCTTGTTTATGATGCCGACGATACCGGCGTTCCTGATCTCCTGAAAGCTGGTCACGTTGTTGTGGTGCGAGAGGTCGATTACCGCGTTGAGTAAGGGCATGGTCTCGTCTCCTGTCTGTAGTTGAAAGGGATTTCGCTAACGGGTGAAGGTTTTGAGCGGCGAGGGCGAGGCCGCTCGCTTAGGGCTTTGCGGAAAGCGCCGACATAGTATGCGCGCCGGAACCCGCGGTCAAGAGTTTGCGGTAGTGATTCGATTAAGAACCTGCCGCTGCCATCTCCGTTCCGCTCATTGCCGGAGGCGTCCTCCGCCCCGACTACCCGCACCCGAATCTATATGCCGTCCGGCGGCGAAACGTTTCAAGCGCGGGCGTGTGAATAGAGGGCGGCCGCCCCGGCTCAAACCGCGCCGACGGAGACGACGGGCATGAGGGCCGCGCCGCGCGGCATGACGTAACCTTCGGCGTCGCCGCGGACGCGCGCGAGCGCCTCCTCGATTGAGCGCGCGGGAGTCATGCGCATGCGTCGCACGTCTTCGTCCGAGAGCGCGGAGACGAGTTGGACTCGGAATCGCTCGGCCTTCGTCAGAAGCGACCATGCGGTCTGGCCGTTCACCTCGTAGGAATCGCGCAGGCGCGCTTCGAGCGCGCGCGAGTCTTCCGCGTCGAACCACTTCAGGAAGTCCTCGCGGCCGAGCCCGTCCGAGCACTCGGCGACGAGCACGATGTCGCCGCCCTCCTCGCACGCGTACGAAGCCATCTCAAGGGCCTTGTGCGCCTGAATCAGATTCAGGTCGTGCGGCGCGCCGCCCGCCGAGACGACTGTCAGCCCGCGCTTCGACTCTATCTCGACCGTGTGCGAGTCGGCGTACTCGGCGCAGGCCAGCCGGTGCGCCACGCGCCAGTCGCCCGCGTAGGCTCGCACGACGCGGCCGAGCGCGTCCGTCACGGTGTTTATGAGAAACGACGGCGCGACCTCGGCCGCGATGCGCTCGCACTCTTCGTGCACGGCGTTTCCGTCGAGCAGTCCCGTGCCGACTCCCGCGCGACGGCCGCCGCGCTCGAAGTCGAGCGCCTGAAGGTGCGTCGCCTCAATCGTGCGGCGCGAGGCGAGTCCGGGGCAGACGCTTTTGCGCCCGCCCGTGAAGCCCGCGAAGTAGTGGAAGCCGACCGCGCCCGTCAGTATCACGTGCGAGTGGTCGAAGAGCGCGCGATTCAACTCTATCGGAGTGCCGCGCTCGGTCTCGCCCATCGAGACGTGCAAGGATTCGTCCGCGGCGTCATGCGCGAGCGTGCGCACGCGCTGGACGATGAAGGGGGTCAGAAGCTCCGCCTTCTCTTCGCGCGTCACGGCGCGGTGGAGGCCCGTCGCGAAGATGATACGGAGGTCGTAAGGCGCGACGCCGAGCGAGATGAGGCGACGCACGAGCAGGTTGACGACCTGCGCGCTCCCCGTCGCGCGCGTCGCGTCAGAGACGACGACGAGCACGCTCTCGCCCGGACTCAGTATGTCTTCGAGCGGCTGCGAGTCGACGGGGTCGTCAATCGCCGCGCCGACCTCCGCGTCGGTCAAAGGGCGCGCGTCGGGGCCTTCGGCCTCCAACACACGAAAGCGCCCGCCCTCCGTCTCGAAGTCGAGCGTGCCGCGCCCGTAGCCTAGTTGAACGATTGACATAAAAGAGTAAGCAGTAAGCGGCGAGCAGTGAGCAGCGATTGAGCGTAATAGTGCCGCGCGCGGCTTCTCATAAACTGCTCACCGCTTACTGCTCACCGCTCACTCTCCTCAGACTCCGAAGCGTACGAGTTCGCGCTCGATGACGTTGAGCGAGGCGAAGTCAGTCTTGCCCGACGCGCGAGTCTCCGCGAGCCAGCGCCGGAGTTGTCGCGCCTCGTCGAGCGTCCTTATGCGGCACGCGCCCGTGAGCGCCAGCGTCACGAGTGAGTCGGGCGCGCCGTGAGTGACGAGCGCCGCCTGCAATGCAGCCTGCTCGCGCAGGTCGAGGACGATGAGAAGGCTGATTTCCATAAAAGCACTCAGCAGTCAGCTTTCAGCTCTCAGCTTAAACACTCCGCCGCCTTTACGTCTTCTTCGCGGCCTTTGCGTTTAGACCGCTCGCTCTTAACGGCCAAGAGCGCGAAAAAATCGAAGCTGAAAGCTGAGTGCTGACCGCTGACAGCTCCTTCACTCTTTCGACGACCGGAAGCACGCGACGCCCGAGGTGCAGAAGTGGAACGGCTCGTCCTCGAAGTCGCCCGTCTCCATCTGTATCGTCAGATGGCCGACTCCGAACTGCTCGTGGAGTCGAGAACGCAGGGCGCGGAGCAGTTCGGGCTGCACGACTTCGGGCGCGTGTATGACGTGCGCCGAGAGCGCCTCGTGCCCCGACTTGATAGTCCAGACGTGCAGGTCGTGTACGTCCTCGACGCCCGCCGTGTGGCGTATCGCCTCCTCTACCGCCGCGAGGTTGATGTGCGCGGGCGTGCCTTCGAGGAGTATGTTGGTCGCCTCGCGTATGAGGTTCCAAGAACTCCAGACGATGAGCAGCGCAATCAAGCCGCTGAAGAACGGGTCGGCCCTGTACCATCCGAAGGCCGCGACGAGCGCGCCCGCCGCAATCGCTCCGACCGAGCCGAGCGCGTCGCCTAAGACGTGGAGCCACGCGCCGCGCACGTTCAAGTCCGTCGCGTGGTCGCCGTGCAGCACCCACGCGCAGACGAGGTTAACGAGAAGTCCGCCCGCCGCGACCGCGACCATCAGCCCGCCGCGCTCTATCTCTGGCGGCTGCGACCAGCGGCCGTAAGCCTCAAACAGTATGCGAAGCGAGACCAGCACGAGCACGACGCCGTTTGCGAAGGCCGCGAGTATTTCGAGGCGGTAGTAGCCGTAGGTCTTGCTCGGCGTCGCGGGGCGCGAGCCGAACCACGCGGCCACGAGCGCGAGCGCCAGCGCCGCAACGTCGGCGAGCATGTGGCCCGCGTCGGCGAGTAGCGCAAGGCTCCCGGTGGCCCACCCGCCCGCGACCTCCGCGAACATGTACGCGGCCGTGAGCACGAGCACGACGAGCAGGCGACGCCGGCCGCCTTCGAGCAGGCTGCCGTGCGAGTGCGCGTGCGCGTCCTGAAGCCTTACGTGTCCGTCTGTCGAAGCCATGCGCCCGAAAAGCCCGCCGCCGTCGGCGTCCCCGCTGAGGCGTGTAAGCTTAACAGATTGCGCCGAGGGGCGTCAGCCGTTAGTTGAAGAGTGAGACGAAGAAAGAGGGGAGGCCGCGTCGCGCGCGGCCTCCCCTCTTTCGCATGTGCCGTGCTCCGACGCGGCGCGACTTAAAGCTCGGAGACGCCGAGCGCCTTGTTGAAGTCGCGGTAAAGCTCGTTGAGGTCGCGAATGTTTCTTTCGAGCGCGCGCGGAAGCTCCTCCGCGTCCATCGTGTTGACGACGAGGTTCGCGCCCACAACGAGCGCCGCGTGAGCGTCGCCCGTGCGCGCCGTGCCCGACATCTGCACGAAGACCACTCGCCGCCGCTCGGGCATGCGCATCGCCGTCAGTTCGCCGCAGATGAACGACGCGCCCCGCTCTCGCACGTCGAACTCCGGGTCGAGCACGACCACGCCGACGTTCCCCTCGCGCAGCACTTCGCCCGCCTGCGCCGAGTTGTCCGGAGCCAGCACGTCGTAGCCCGCGCGCGCGAGCGCACGCACGACCTCGCCGCCGGAGGCCGCGCCCGTGCACACGAGAGCGCGCCTGCGCTCCGCGCCGTGACGCAAAGAAGAGCCCGCGCCCGCCACGCCGCCCTCGCGCCTTAGCAGCGACGCGAGCAGGCGCAGCACGTCGGTCTCTTCGGACGCGCCTTCCTGCGGCTGCGGCTCCGCGGCAGCGGGCGTCGCCGCGGCCGTCGCCGCGCCGCCGCCCGGCTGCTGGCGCGTGGAGGCTGGCATGTCGCCGACCGCCGCGACGGCGTCGCGCTGCGACGACTGCGCGGGAGGCTGCGCGGTGACGATGTGCTGACACTTCGGGCAGCGTACGCTGAAGGCGCGCGAAGGAACCTTCGACGCTTCGAGCTGTAGACGCGTGGTGCAGTTCGGGCAGGTGACAATCATAAGCTTGGAGGTCAGAGGTCAGAGGTTGGAGGTCAGAGGTTAGTAGTTGAGATTAAATCCACGTCCACCTTCATCATTGACGGTTGATGAAGTGATGCCTTCATCAACACTCAAGCACTAACCTCCAACCTCCAACCTCTCCTTTATTCAATCATGTCGAGCATGGACTGGGGCGTCTGCACGCGCGCGGGTGCGGAAGGGTACTGGCGCGTGGTGGGCGCGGGCTTCTTCGAGGCCGTCGGCTGCGGCGTCCCGTCCGCCGCCTGGAAGTCGTCGGTGATTGACATCCCCTTGAGCGCGAGCAGGAGATTGTTCGGGTTCGTCGCGAACGAGAGTCCGTCTTCGAGCGTGACGACGTTGCCCTGAATCATCTCCCTGATGACCGAGTCGAAGTCCTGCATGCCTTCGAGCTTGCTGTCGCGCATCGCGTCGAGCAGGGTCTTACCTTCGGACTCGCCCGCCGCGACGTACTCGCGCGTGCGCGGCGTTGACTTCAGCACCTCGACGGCCGCGATGCGCCCGTCGCCGTCGGCACGCGGTATCAACCGCTGCGAGACGATGAAGCGGAACGTCTGCGCGAGCCGCGTGCGTATGACCTGCTCCTCGTTCTTCGGGTAGAGGCCGATGACGCGGTCAATAGTCTTCGACGCGTCAATCGTGTGCAGAGTCGAGAGGACGAGGTGGCCCGTCTCCGCTGCTTCGAGCGCGATCTCCGTCGTCTCGTAGTCACGCATCTCGCCGATGAGTATGACCTTCGGTGCCTGTCGCAGCGCGGCGCGCAGAGCCGAAGGGAAGTCCTTCGCGTCGGAGCCGATCTCGCGCTGGTTGACCGTAGAGTTCTTGTGCTGATGCAGAAACTCAATCGGGTCTTCGATGGTGACGATGTGGTACTGCTGATTCCGGTTGATGAGGTCGATGACGGCCGCGAGCGTCGTCGACTTGCCCGAGCCCGTCGGCCCCGTCACGAGCACGATGCCGTTGCGAAGCTCGGCCATGTCGGCGAGCTGGGAGGGAAGGCCCAACCCTTCGAGCGTCGGTATCTCCGTAGGGATGACGCGCATCACGATGGAGTACGTGCCGCGCTGCTGGAAGATGTTCACGCGGAAGCGCGTGCGCGAGGGGAGCGAGTAGCTGAGGTCGGTCGAGCCCGTGTGCGCCAGACGGTTGGCGGCGTCGGGGTTCCCCTGCATGAGGGTCATCGCGACGACCTCGGTCTGGTAGGGAGTCAGCTTCTCAAGGCCCATGACCTTCGAGGGTCGCAGGCGGCCGTTGACCTCCACCTGCGGCGGCTGGCCGACGGAAAAGTTCAGGTCGCTGATGGTCTCAGAGACCTTGAGCATCTGCTCGATGACGGGCGGCAGGTCGAAGTATCTCATGTGCGGGCGCTCGGCTCCGGCGGGTTTAATTGGGGGGCTTTCTTGCGAGGCCAACTGCGCCTCGAAAGCCGGCGACGGGGCACTGCCGCCGGCAGACAGACTGATTCTGACCGAACGGTAGTGGAAAAGCAAGTTAAAACTTTGCCAACCACTAATATTTTAACAGTTAGCTCTTCGCGGAAGGGGTTCGGCGGTTCAAAGGAGGCAGAGAAAGTCGCGCGTCAGGCGTGTAATTTCGGAGGGGTCTTCGTGGTTGAGGAGGGCGCTGATGACCGCGACCGAGTCCGCGCCAGCGTCGAGCACCGAAGGGACGTTCTCGCGCGTGACGCCGCCGATGGCTACGAGCGGGAGGCGGCCGACGGCCTCGCGCACGCGCCGCAAGCCTTCGAGCCCGACGACCGGGTCGGGGTTCTCCTTCGACGCGGTCTTGAAGATCGGCCCGACGGCGATGTAGTCAACGGGCAGACGCGCCGCCGCAATCGCCTGCTCGACGCCGTGAGTGGAGAAGCCTACGACCGCGCCGCCGCCGAGTAGAGAGCGCGCGGCCTCCGGCGGCATGTCGTCCTGCCCGAGATGCACGCCGTCCGCGCCGAGCGCGAGCGCGATGTCCGCGCGGTCGTTGATTATCAAC
>JBJMGR010000264.1:0-36046 GCA_045807805.1 Pyrinomonadaceae bacterium
CGAGCCTCCCCCGATGCCGCGCTTCACGGTGCTGCGTCGGCGGTGGGTGGTTGAGCGAACCTTCGCGTGGGTGGGGCGCTACCGCCGGATGAGCAAAGACTACGAGTACCTGACCGAGAGTAGCGAGGCGATGCTCCACTTGGTGATGACGCGGTTGATGCTGCAACGGCTGGCACTCAAAGCCCCGTACGGAGTGGCAAGCCGCCAGAGGTTGGGGTTAAAGCGTTAGCTGACAGCTTTTTAAACAGCCTCTAGACAGATTGGCTTCGAACAGTCCTGCGCCCTGCAATTGAGACTGCTCAAGATTAATCCCACTCAAGTCCGCACGGGGCAGGTCGGCCGAACGCAGATCGACGCCGCGAAAGTCTGCGTCCTGTAGCACGACTCGCGTCGGCCCGCTGAGCAACTCCGACTTACTGAGGAAGTCCAGCAGGATGCTCTTGAAGGTCGTGTCTAATTTCGTTAAGACATCCATCGTCTGCTCCTGCACGTAGGCGCGCGTTTCCGGGTCGGCCATGGCGGGCAGCCTGGGTTGGACAAGATTCAGGTATGACTGGAAGGCACGTCTGGCCTCGGCCGGATTAGGTCGCACGACATTCGTCGAGATGAACCATGCGACCGCCAGCATCAAGGCGATGATGAGGGCAAACCCGGACAACGCAACGCAGATTTCCTTCAACCCGGCCGGCTCGCCGAAGGGGAGCCGGCCGGTAATGAGTACGGTGAGCGTCGAGGGCGCAGTCCAGAGGCCGCACCCCAGACTGCTCAACCTCAGACACCCGACCGCCGACTTGGCGACTAGTTTCTCCTGACGCTTCGGCTGGCCGAACAGCGACTGCACGCGCCACCCGAACAGGGCGATGAGCAGGGCGATGACAGTGAACATGCTCGCCGTCATCACGACCATGCGCTCGTTCGTGATATGACCGTGTGCCGGTTGTGGCAACTCCGTCAAGGCGGCCCCAAGCGTGAAGAAAGCGCCGACCACCAGTACAAAGCCGGCGATAATGTAGCAGGTAAAGGCCAGGACGCGCGCGCCCTGCCGGTGAGGGTTGGGTTCAGCCATGCTTCCTCCTTAGATATACCCTGTACACAACGTACGCCCCCCCTTCCAGAATGAGGGCCAAGCCGGTGAAAAAGACGCCGCCGACGAGTCCCACAAAGGGGTTGCCGAGGGGGTCGCCCGGCGTCGCGGAGGCGAAGAAGGGTGCGATGATTGCTACGAGAGCGAGGAAGAACATGACGGCGCCCAACAGCACCAGCACGAAGAAGACTATTTTCGGGAGTGGGTCCGGCCGCACGTCGGGCGGCGGCGGCGGGACGCGCTCCTGCTCGCGCACCTTGTCCTTCTCTTCGGGCGGGTGCTCGACCTTAAGGTACTCGGCAAGGGCTTTGCTCAGTTTCCCCTCGTATTGATACCTGCGCTGCGCGTACCGCTCCAACGCCTGTATGCTCCCCATGGGGCGCTGAAGGTCGGTGGGCAGTTCGACCTTCTCCAGGTAGACGCAGATGAATGGCTTGTCCTCCCCGAGTGCTTGCCTTATCTCATCGGGTACGTGCTCCGAGCGTAGGGCATCCCGCGTAATAAACACCATGAAGCAGGCGCAGGTTGATATGGCTTGGCATATCACTTTATCCCACACGAGTCCGGGTTGGAGCCCCTCCTTGTCGTACCAGACCCTAAAGCCCAGCCCCTCCAAACGCCTGATTTCGCCGTGGACGAAATCGCTGTCCCTGTTCGAGTAGCTGACGAATATTTGTCCTTCTGCCGACGACATACCTTCAACCCGCGTCGGCGGCGCTGTGGTCAAGCCAGAGGCCGCAGATAACGTCACGCCACATCGCCCACGCGGGCGCGCGCGTCGCTTCAAAGACGAGCGGGTGTGCCTCGACGCACTGGATCATTTCTTCCAGACTCATCGGGGCCGCCGCCTGAAACGCAATCAACTCGCCGTCGAGTGAAGTCTCGGAGGAGACCACCTGCTGCGCGACCGCCTCGAAGAGGTCAATGCCGCGCAGCATGTCGCTCGGGGGGCCGACGACGTATTCGCGCCCGCCGCGCCGGAGGACGAACACGCTGCCGCGCGCCTCCACACTACTTGAGGCCAGATCGTTGAAGAACCCGTAGAGCTTCAGCGGGTTGTGCATGAGATGCACGGCGAGGGCGGAGAAGGGCGAGGGCGTGCGCAGGAGGCGGTTACGAATCTTCTCGGCGATGCGCGCGGCGTTGGCCTCCTCGGGCCACGTGTAAGGTATCTCGCCGGTGGGCGTCGTCGCGACCCAAAGCGCTTCCCTGATGGTTCGCTGGCGCACGAGGATGGCGGCCGCCACGTGCGGGTCTTCCTCGTCGGCCGCCTGCGTCACCTTCGGGAAGATGAGCGCCGAGTGTTTGCCGACGCGGAAGCGGTCGAGCGGGTCTGCGACCTCCACGGGCGGGAGCAACTGTTCGAGCGGCCACGCAAGCGGTACGTTCCGGTACGGTTCGAGCAGACCCCGCAACGCCGCGGCGAGATTGTCCCCTACCCCGACGGCCGTCTCACCGTTCATAAGTCGGGCCTCCACACGCTCGCGCGACACGTCGAGTTTGACCTCGAAGCGCAGGCGATCTAGGGCGGGCGAAGCGTAGGCCCCGTACCACTGCTCGAACTGTCGTTCGAGGAAGTTGCCGCCGCGTGCGAGAAACGGCGCGAGCGCCTTCTCCGACTCCGCCCTCTCCCGTTCAATGTCGAACGCGGCCGGGAAGACTCCGGCCGGCGGAGGGCCGACGCGCAACTCCACCTGTGGGCCTGCGAGGTGCGAGAGCCATTGCGCCAAGCCACTGCGCAGTCCCGCCGTCGTGGCGAGCAGGTCTGCGTAGAGCGAAGAGGCGAAACCGACGAGGCTGGCAAAGTCCGCGTTGCCCGAGAGCCGGTTGAGCCTGTCAAGAACGAGTTGCAGGTCGTCCTCGACGCGGAGCACCGCCGACATCAGCGCATGTAGCCCCCACGAGCCGGCCGCCTGCTCGCGGTTAAGCATGCCCTGCGCCCACTCCTCCAGGTAGGCAGCGAAGAGTTGCCGCTCGCGGCGTCCGTAGGCGACCTGCTCGTGGTAGGGCCGGTCAACGGGCATCTCTTCCCGCATCGACAGTAAGGCCGAAACGTTGTCGCCGGTCGCCTGTAGCACGTGGCGCGAAGACCGGAGCAGCGGGCTCTGCGGTCGCGTGCAGCCCTGCCCCGACCAGAAGGCTTCCACGTCGTCGCGAACTGCCTGCCGGTCGGGCGCGGGCAGCGTGAGCCGCCCCTGCTCCTCCTTCAGCCCGAGGCGCTGGCGGTTGACGCCGACGGCCAGAGTCCGCTCGCGCAGCCACTCCCAGAGGTGTGCCGCCGGCGTCGCCAGCCCATCCATGACGACCCCGCTGCAAATCACCTCGTCGCCGTCGGCCCGCAGCACGGGCAGCCTCTCGAACACCTCCTCGTAAGCCAGCATGTGCCAGAGGAGCTCGGCCGCGGGGAGCGACGACTCGGCGGTGGACTCACGTTGCAGTTCGAGCACGACGACGCGGTCGAAGAGCTGTGCCGCCTCGGCCGGCGGCTGACTACGATCTGAGACTATCTTTCGCCCCCTCATCAGCGACATGCGCTCCAGCTCCTGCGCGAGCGCGAGTTCGGCCTCCGCGGATTGACGGAAGAAGGAGGTCGGGGCGAAGACCGCCGTCACGCTGGCCCCCGCGGCGGCGCAGATGTGTGCGACCTCCGCCAACATGCCGGAGCACTCGGCGTCTACGGGCGAGCCGACGACGACGATAAGGCCATCCGCTTCAATCACACGCCGCAACGGCGCCTTGAGCGCACTCTCGACCGCGGACGGTTGGCGGATGAGTGCGAGGCGTGCCTTACGCCGGTCGTCTGCTACGTCACGCACGGTAGTCAATGGCGGCAACTCCTCCAGCCAGTGCCGCCACGGCACCCACTTGCGCGAAGGCGGCGCGCCCGCGGCGCGTAGCGATTCGAGGTAGGGGCGCAAGTCCTGAAAGAGCTCGACCCGCTCGCTCTCATCCAGCCCGGGCCTCCCGACTCTGACGGGACGGCGGTTGACGTGGTGCGTCGCGTGGACGGCGCGCACCTCAACGAGTGAGGGATCGACATCGCGGTCGTGTAGGCGCTCCTTGAGGCGGCAGACAGTCCACTCACCGGTCTCGCCCAGCCCGACAACGAGGGCCGGGCGGACGCGCGGACGGTAGGGGCGTTCCTGCGGCGCTGGCAGGAGGGTCGGCAGCGTCCTGCGCGGCAGCGGCTCCGGCGCGGGGGCGGGGGCGATGTCGCGCGTCGCCCCCGCGCACGGCCAGAACCTCCCGAAGAGCATCCAGAAGAGCGGGTTCAGTAGCGGCCACGCCCAACCCAACCAACGCGGCATGACGAGTACGCGAGGGCCGTCCGGCGCCGTCTGCTCTCGGCGTTCCCCGTCGCACATGCGCCACACGACCTTGCTGCCGGGTGCCGCCACGGCGTGCCAGCCCGGGCACGCGGCCACGAGATTGTAAGTCAGCGGGGCTAGCGCTTCGCCCGTCAGCGAGACAGACCATGTGATGTGCGTCGGCTCGCCGGGCTGCACGCCAATCGGATAGAGTTCTCCTGTTCCCGCTAGACGGAAGGGACGGGGGGCACGCGCGCACTCGTCGATGAGGCCGGCCATCTGACCACTGATGATGGAGGCGAGCAGCGAGAAGAGTGCGTAGAGGTCGTTCACGCTACCGACCTTGAGGTAGTTGCCGGGCGCGTTGGCGATGGCGCGCAACAACTCCTCGTTGGCCTCCGCCCCGACGCCGATGCAGATGATGTTGAGGCCCTCGACCTCCTCGCACAGCCGCGACGCGGCCCTGACCGCGGCGTCGTAGTCGCTCGCACCGTCGGAGAGTAGGACGACCGTCTTCTTTGCCGCGGGCCGCGCCTCGCGCATCGCCATGCGGCCCGCGTTGAGGGCTTCGTGGATGGAGGTGCCGCCGCCGGAGCCTATGCTTCCCATCGCGCGCAACGCCCGGCGGTGGTCGGAGCCGAGCGGGGCCAGCAGACGCGCCTCGTGGTCGAAGGTGACGACACCGACGCGTATGTTGTCGGGCAGGCGGCGGACGAAGTTCTCCGCCGCCCTAACGGCCTCGCGCAAGGGGCTGCCCGGCCCGCCGCCCATGCTCCCCGAGTGGTCGATGGCGAGCAGCACATCGTGGTCGTCGGCCGCCTGCATCCGAGCCGGCGGGACGAAGTGCAGCTTGACCTCGATGTCGTCGCCCAGGGCGTAGACGCGCCGCGAGACTTCGCGCCGGTAGTCGCCGCCGAGCCGGCGGCCGTTGAGCGCGAGGATGAGCATCCCGGCGCCGACCCAGAGCGCCGTGAAAGCCAGTAGCATGAGAATGACCCAAGTCATGGGTTAGCCCCTCAGTCTTCGTACACCTCGATGGCGATGAGGCTCAACACATCCGCGTCCGGTGTCTCGCGTCGCCGCCTCCATTCCTCAAGTCCGGCGAAGCTCCCGCCCCCGTTTTCGGTCTCGAACTCTCGACGGAAGCCGTTGCCCGGCGCGCCCGCGTACCAGACGTAGTTAGCGGCAGCCTGTGCCAGCGTCGGCTCTGCACCGAAGGTCAGGAACTCGCCGGAGTCTGCAAAGACCCACTGCGCGACCCCGGCCGCATCGTGGCGCCGCACAACGCGGCCGGCCTTGTAGGCACGCGCGAACGAGCGGAACCCGCCGCGCTGCGCGAGCGCGATACGTAACTCGGGTGGGAAAGCCGGGACGGCAAGCTCGTACTTCCGTTCGGCGCGCTGCCGCAGCGACTCGGCCTCACGTTCGGCGTCGGCGGTGAACGTGAACTGCGCCGGGTCAGTAACCTCGCCCCAGACCGTCTCGCTCAACTCGATGCGACGAACCGCCCCGTGGTCGTCGCCGGACTGGTCGTGACGCGTGCCGTGTGCGGGCGGCTGCGGGATGCCCTCGGCGAGTGCGTTGATGACGCGCCCCTCTTTATCGTCGAGCGCGGTGGCGTCCGGCGTGACGACGAGCACCTGACGCGGCGCGGCCGTCGTGTCCACGAGTTGACGTGCCAGTTCTCGTCGCTTCTCCTCAGTCACGCTTAGAAGGGCGCCGCCGACGCGCGCCGCCGGTGCCACGCGTGCCAGCAGGCGCGTCTGGTGGTCGAGTGCTTCGGCCGCCTTGGACGCGCTCCCGAACTCGTGTGCCGACTCAATGTAAGAGTTGAGCACGACGCGCGGGGCGGTGCCCGCCAGCGAGACAGAGAAGTACAGGTGCTTGCGGACGGCCGAAGTCACGTCCGTCGTCCCGAGCCAAGTCTCGAAGATCTCCTGCGTCCAGCGAGCGACGTGCGCCTGCTCGTCCAAAGGCTCCAGATAAGTGCGGCCACTCAGCCGACCGAGTTGCTGGCAGAGCCTCCCGACCTCTGCGCGGCGTGCGCCCGCCTTCTCGGCCAAGAGACAAAAATCTCGCACCCAGTCCTCCAACTGCGCGGCCGACGCGCGCGCCAGACCGGCGACGAACTCGACGGACTCGACGGCTGCCGTCGTGGCGCCCGTCGCTCGCAGGTCGGGGCCGACCGAGTCCTCCAACCGTGCGGCCAGCAGTCGCAGCGTGGCGACCGCATCGCCCGGCATCCAGTCGCGGTGCCAACCGTCGTCGTCCGGGTCGGCGTGCCCGCGCAGGCGCGACGTGAGGGCGGCGCAGAAGGTTGCGAGGAACCAGTCCTCCGTCGGCGCCGCTCGTTGCAAGGCCATCAGGAGGCCCGCCGTACGTGTGGGGTCGGCCGCGGCGCTCAACAGCATTTGCAGAGGCGCGCCCGGCGGCTCTGCGTTGGCCCAGGCGGCGAGATGGCGCGCGACTTGTGACTCTCCCACGACGCGCGGGGCGAATCCTCCCTGCGGCGTCGGCTCGATGTCGAGCAGCACGTCGGGGCCGATTATGCGCAGGAACAGTTCGTCGTGGAGTTGTTCGTAAAGCTGTGCGGGCAGGACGTGCAGGGCGCGCGTCTGCGCAGAGATGAGGGAACGCGGCCTGACCATGTTGCACGCCCTGAGCAGCGACGCGCGCGGGTGGCGCTCGACGAGGACGGCCGCCAGTTCGGCGCTCTGCGCGGCTGCCGAATCCGAGTCGAGGGCCTCCGTCGTCAAGACCCAGTTGAAGGGAGCTTCCGTGTCCACGGCGTCGAGCAACTCGTCGCCCGGCATGTAAGTCAGTCGTTGCGGAAAGGCGCCGGAGAGCGCCGCCGCCTCGGCCTCCAACACGAGCGCACTCCTGTTCTGTGTGCGCGCGCCTTCGGGCGTCTGGCACAGCACGCCGATAAGCTCGGGGGCGAACCCGCCGTCGGCATTCTGCCGTCTCCGCGTCAAACGGCGCAGCAGACGCCCGACATCGAGCAGCCACCCACCGCCTACGCCGCCGTCGGCCGTCGCGAAGACGACAACCTGACGCGTCCCGTCCTGCGAGGGTAAGGCGGCCAACTCTTCGCACATCCGTTCGAGGGTGCTGAGCGGTTCGCGCGCGCGTGTGAGCCATTCGAAGAGCGCCAGCCGCGCCAGCGCGCGGTCGCCGCGCGAGCCTTCGGCGAGGTTCAACTCCTCCCTCGAAGAGTTCAGGTAACGGTGCGGGTTAAACCACTTGAGATGGTCGGGCACCCTCCCCTGCTCCGGCAGGTACGACTGTGTGCGTCGCACCTCGGACGGTGCGACCAACTCCACAATCTCGTAGTCATGCCACGGCTCGAACGGCGTCGGGCGCTCGGCCTCTTTGGTGTCGAGGTCGAGCCAGAGGAATTTGTAGGGTTGTTCCGGTCGGCCGACGTGCGCCTGCTTGGCCTCGACGCGGGCCGCGAGCAGTGCCCTGCGCCCCGCCCCGCCCAGCCCGACGAAAAGCGTCGGGATTGGCTCGTGGCGCGCACCGACATCGGCGGGCGGGGCCGGCAGCAGGGCGGGAGGACGCGCGCGGAGCGGCGCCGTCAAGCTTCCCGTGAGCGTGTGCGTGCGTGGCTTGCGCCGCATGAGGAAGACGAGAGACCAGAGTGCGGAGGGCAGGAGCGCCCAGAGGAGTGCGCCCCAGCCGATGACCAGCATGGCCGGGCGGTTGGTCGCCTGAAGATTGCGCAGTCGGCCATCGTCGCCCGCGTAGCTGAGGCGCGGGGGCTCGACGCCGACGCGCCACAGCCCCGAGGAGCGGGGCACGAGCGGGTGCGCGAACGTCATCGGGCCTTGTGGCAACTTCCCCACGCCGAGCGTGAGCGTCCTGCCGGAGAGGCTCCACGCCGTACCCTGCAAGGGCACGGCGAAGTGGCGGCCGTCGATGAGGTGCGTGAGTTGGCCGCCCTCGGCGCTCGCGCCCGTGATGCTGCGCACGGCCATGCGGAAGTTAGCGGCCAGGTCGCGCGCGTCCACGGGGTCGAAGACGTGCGCGGGGGAGCCGGTCATCTGCACCATCAGCGGCGCCGACCCGTAGCCGGGCAGGCCGACGGAGTAGAGCTCCACCCCCTGGCCGCGCAGCTCTTCGGCTTTGTCTCTCATCTCGGCCTCGGTCATCGGGCCGCCCGGACAGAGTGACAGGCCGGTCAAGGGGTCGCCACACGCTTCGAGTGCGCCGTCCGTGTAGAAGATTGCGACTCGCTTCGCGCCCGCGCGCGCACGACCCAGTAGCTCGTCGAGGCGGGCGAAGGCGGGGCGCGTGTCGTTCTGCCCTGTGAGGGGGCGGAGTTGCTTGAGCCCTGCGAACAACTGCTTGGGGTCTTCCGTCCAGGGCGTGGCAATCTCGGCCTGCGAGTCGAAGCGGATGAGGGCGAAGCGGATGCGTCCGGGCGATTCCGAAGCGAGTTCTTCCGCCACTATGTGCGCGGCCTCGGCCATGTCGGGCAGCGAGTCGGTCATCGAGCCCGAAACGTCGATGAGGAAGGCGATGTCGATGGGTGGCGGCGGGGCGTCCGGCACGTCCCGCTCGCTGCGCACGTCAACGTAGTAGGTAGCCTCGCCCCCGGGCAGGACGACGGCGGGCTCGACCCTCGTCCGCAGCGCGCCCTCCTGCGGGCGCGCGTTGGCTACGTAGACGTAGGCGGCGAACAGCGCCAGCACCACGCACGGGGCCGCCAGCAGGATGAGCAGCCCTTTCAAGAACTTCTTCCACTTGGCCGTCAGGTTCATAACTGCATCCTCGGGTCAAATGGCGAGCGCCGCGCCGCCACTCAAAACTGCCCCATCCGATGTTGCAACGCCGTCCGCGTCTCGGGGGCGCTGTAGAAGTCGAGAATCATGTAGAGCCCCTGCTGCTCCTGCCGCTCGCGCGCCTCCATGATTTCGCTCTTCTGCGCGGTCTCGTTGACCTTCAGGTGTTCCTTAAGGAAGGTGTCGAGGTGCTGCCGGAACTCGCCGAGCTTCTCGTCCCGTGTCTTGCCCTGCTTCTGCGCGGCGTCGATGGCGCTCTGCCGCGCGTCCTCGTAGTTGACGCGGATCATGCCGCCCTTGCGCCCCTCGCGCTGCCGAAGAACGAAGACGACGGCGGCCTGCACAAGGTCGGCGCCCGGGTTCTCTTCCTCGTCGATGAGCGTCACGTCGCGATTGTTGGCGGTGTCGTGCCAGACCCAACCCTGACCCTTCACCTTCTTGATGGCTTCGGTGGCGAGACACCAGACGAATGCCTGCATCATCGCCGGCTCGTCCAACAGCCGGGCGACGCGCGGCGGTATCTCGTAGGGCTCCGAGCGGCCGTCCGAGCGGCGGCCGTTCTTCTTCATGAAGCGGCGCTCGATGAACCACGCCTCCAACTCGGCGCGGAAGGCGTGATAGACCTGCGCGCGGTAGATTTCGTCGTCGTAGGCGGCGTCGCCCGTCAGGTCGCGCGTCTGCATGTCGAGGTACTCGTCGCGGCATTTGACAAGGTCGATGATCTGGTCGAGGTTCGGCTTCTTGACCTTGAGCAGCGTGATCGAGTTCTTGTCCGAGTGGGTGTCCTGCGAGTCCTTGACGTTGAGGCCGGGGAAGCCGCTCAGCGAGCTCTTGATGGCGACGGCGAGGTTGTTCTTCTCCGGCACCTGCGGGTTCTTGAAGATGAGCCGGCACTCTTCGTTCCCGCCCGCGGCGTTCATCAACACCTCGGCCGCCTCGTTGAGGATGGCGGCGACGGCCGCGGGCGTCGCCTTGCCGTTGCGCTGCGCGTAGAGCAGGTAGTCGAAGATGTCGCGATCCTTGAGGTGGCCGCTCATCCGGTTGCGGAAGTCGTCGTGGAGGTCCTGATGGAGGTCTCCGATGGTCTGGACAGTGTAGGAGAGTGGAATGCTGAGGCCAACGACGAGCCGCAGCTCGGGCACGCCGTCGCGGTTCACCAGCGCCTCCCAGCGCGTGAGGCGCAGCGCCTCCTCGGTGAGCGTCTCGCCGCTGCCGACGCGGACGCAGGACTTCAACTCCTCGCGGTAACCCTGCATCGTCAGGTCGGGGTCGCGCGGGTCGAACTTTTCACAGCTAATGCGCGCGCTCCGATTCTGCCCCAGGCGGTGGATGCGCCCGTAGAGTTCCCGGCGGAGGCACTGCTCCTTCACCACGTGCAGCGCGGAGGTGGGCGGCTGAAGCACCAGTCGGTCGCAGGCCGCGTCGATGACGGACTGCCACTCGCCGAAGCGCTTCGCCACGCCGCGGACGAGCGTCTGCATGCTCTTGAGCAGCTCGCGCTTCTGGTACCAACTGATGTATTCGTAGAGGTCTTCGCGCGCCGCCGTCTGGTAAGACTCGACCCACGTGCCGAGCCTGGCGAAGAGGCCCGGGGCGGCACTCTGGCGCAACTGGTTCAGTGCGTCCACCGGCTGCTGGCTGCGCACGGCCTCCTCGCCGTCGAGCGTGGCGATGAACTTCGCCACTACCTCGTCGATGACCCTGAGCTTGGCGAGGGCGTAGCCGCACTCGGCGCGCTGGCGGGTGAGGATTGTCCCCTGCGAGGGGCTGGTAGGGTCGATGACGAAGCTCGTGGCCTTGGTCAGCTCACCCGTGAAGATGTTATCGACGCGGCCCTGGAGCGTGTCCGAGATGACGCTGATGAACTGGCGCAGCCCCTTGACGAAGGTGCGCTCGCCGCCGGCCGGGTTGACGTACTGCTGCGTGATCTTGTCGAGCTGGTCAGCGAAACGGTCACGCGACTGCTCCTGTGTCTCCCTGACCCCCTTCGCCTTCTCGTTCTCCCTGTAGGTCTTGCTCTGGCGGTCGGCCTCGGCCACCTTCTGCTCGTCGGTTTCGGTGAGCGAGACGTAGGGGTTGAGATAGGTGAGTTGCACCGCCATCCGGTCGGCCGTGTTGAGCGTGATGCCGGCGATGGCCGTGCCGCCGAACTGGAACCAGTCGGTCACGATCTCTTCCGGTGTTACGGTGTTACGGACGTAAGCCTCGTTAACGTCGGGGCGCTCGTCGGCGCGCTGGAGCAGTTTGCCGAAGAGGGCGAGCAGGTTCTTGACCTTGGTCTCGGCGCTCGCCTCGCGGTCGGGCGCCGCGCCCGCGTAGAGCGAGAGCCGGCCCCCCTCGTCGTTCGGCGCGGCTAGCCCGCGGAGGTACGCCTCCACCTGCTCCCACGCGAAGATATCGGCGAAGGTCTCCTCCGGCACGTAGAGCCTGGAGCCGCCCATCGCAGAGGCGGGCGAGGTCTTGTTGACCGACTCCTGAAGCAGCGGCGGGCCGGAGTTCTCGTCGAGGTAGGGGTCGATGGAGTTCGCTACCGAGGCAAAGAAGTCCTTGCGCGCCTCGTCGTTGTTGCACTCGCGCCCGAGGTAGAAGAGGTCGTCGAAGAGCCCCTTCTGAAGCGTCGCGCTCATGATGCGGCGCGCATCGTAGAAGACGCGCGAGGTGAACTCCATCGTCGCCTCGTCGCTGTCCTTGTCGATGCCGAGGCCCTGGATGCGGTTCAGTTCGCGGAAGAGGCTGTAGGCGCGCGCGCGGCTGATGCCCGGCTTGTCGTTGTACACGTCCGGCAGGATGATGACGCTCGTCAGGTTGACCTTGCGTCCGCTGGCCGCCGCGGCGTAGCGCGTCAGGTAGGCGGCGTCGAGCAGACACCCGGCGCCGGTGCCGCCGGCCGCCGAGCCAATGAGCCAGACGTTGACCTGCGTGCCGCCCGCGCTGTAGGCGAGCTCGTTGATGAGCTGCGTGATCTTGTTCTTCGTCTGCTCGGCGTTCTGGAACATGGCGAAGCGACCGATCTGGCGCTGCTGCCCGGCCCCCTCGGAGATGAGCAGCGTCGCCTCCTTGACGTTGACCTTGAGCCAGGGAGCGTGCAGCCAGTCCTTGAGGTGTGGGTACCGCTCGGGGCTGCCGTTGTTGGGCGACAGCAACTTCTGGACGTGCGTCTTCAAGTCCGGGTCGTGGTCGCGCAGGTAGAAGTACTCAGTCGCCGGGTCGAGTGAGGTCTTCTCCTCGCTGCCCGCGGCGGTCATCTCCTCGGCCGCGCCGCCGAGGATCTGCACGGTCTTGCCCGGCTTCCAGTCAGCGATGGTGTCGAAGAGGAGGAACTTGATGCTGTCGGGCTTCGAGCCATGCTTGAGCACGGTCAGCTCCTTGAGGGCCGTGAGGACGTGCGCCCCCGTGCCACCAAAACCCATCACTAATGCCTGCATCGCCATAACCGTCTCTCCTTAGTTATTCGTCAGTTGTTCATCCAATCTCTTCCGGCCCGTCGCCGTGCCCTCACGTCTTCACGTCGAGGCGGAGCAGGTAGCCACCGCCGGGCAGCCCCTTGAGCCGCTCGACCCGGCCCTTTGAGATAAGCGACTTGTAGGTCTTCCTCTGCGGGTCGTTGAGCCACGCGTACTCGACCTCGGCCTTCACGTCGTCGGGCGTCAGCATCCGCTTTACGCGGAAGAGCGTCGCCACGAAGTCCTGCCCGCCGACCGAGACGCTGACTTGCCGGTCGTAGTTGAAATGGTGTGCGCGGCCGGCCGGGTACTTCTTCGCGTCGTCGCCGGCCGGGTCGGTATTGCCGTCGTAAATCTTCAGCTCGACGAAGCGGCGCCGCGAGGTGTCCGCCCACCACAACAGAAGGTTCGGCACCGTCTTGCGCATTAGGAACAGAGCCGCAGCCACGATGAGGCAGAGCAGCAGGGCAAGCGCCGCCCCGAGGAACAGCCAAGAGAAGTGGACGCTTACGGGGCCGACGGTCATCGGATCGTCGCCGACGCGCATTGACTCTGCCTCTTCAGGCAGCGCGACCGAGTCGAGGAACTGCCCCGCGTCCATCCGCTCGGGCTCGGCGTTGACACGAACGTCCATGCGGCCCGAGCGCCACCAGCCCTCGCCGCCCCGCCAATCGAGCGCGACGGGGACGGCGGCCTCGAACCTCCCCGCCGCGTTCGGGCGCAGCGGGACGGGCGCGGCCAGTGGCACGCCCGACTTATCGATGAGTTGCAGCGTGAGCCACGTCGCCGGGTCTTTGACCACCAAGGCCGGGTCGGGCACGGGCTCGCGCTTCGCATCGATGAGGGCGAATTCGAGCCGTGACTCCGCCTGCCACGGCAACACGCGCAGCGAGCCCGTCGGGTCGGGCTCAACCATTTGCAGGTAGTAGGGGCGTAAGTCGTTAACCTCCAGTTGTTCGTCGTATGAGTGAGCGTCAGAGCCGAACACGTCGAAGGTAGGGCCGCCCGCGAGTGTGACCAGCCCCTTGAGCCGCACTTGGTACCGCCCAACGGCGGGCGGCTTCCACTTTGCGACGAACTTACCCTCGCCCGCGTAGGCGGCCGGAATCTCCTCGGACGAGCCGGACGGCAAGGTCACGACGACCTTGGAGTTGATGGGCCACGCTGGCAGCGGTTCGAGCGGACGCCCCTGCGCGTCGGTCGCTTGGAAGACGATGCGTGCCTCGGCCGCGGCGCTGGTCGCTGCGGCCGGCGCCAGCCGCTTGATGTTGGGCGAGAAGGTCTCAACGAAGCTCGTGTAGGAGCGCGAGGGGTCCTGGTCAATTTTGTAGGTGCCGGGCGCCGGGTCATCGACGATGAAGCGTGCGAAGGTGCCCGGGGTCGAAGAGACCCCGCCCGACGACACCGGCACCTCCCGTCCCGCGGGGTCGAGGACGCGGACGGGACTGCGCGGCAGGCCGAAGTTGATATTGAAGATGATGCGCCGCAGGTAGGGCGGGCACTCGTACTCGCGCCCGACGGTCGTGCCCGCCACCCCGAGCCATTCGTTGACGAACTCCTCGACCAGCGTCGAGATGTTGGTCGAGGCGGTCTCGGCCAAACGCGCGCGCCCCTTCCCCGCAGTGCGCTCCCAGAACTCGCCGTCACCCGCGTTCCAGTAGTTGCTGGCGTCGTTCAGCCCGACCACCCAAAGCTCGGCGCCGGCCGCCTTCAGCGCGTCGGCCTGGCGCTCCACGCGATTCCTGAGTTCTGCAAGGTCGGCGCCGCTGCCCGGCAGGTCGGGCCGTCCGTCCGTAATCAGCAGCACGATGCGGCGGCGCCCGTCGCGCGGTTCGGCGGCGCCCGTCCGCTCCAGCTCCTTCAGTCCCACCTCCAGCCCTTCAGGCGTGTTGGTGTTGACTAATGCCTTCGCTGTGACGAAACGCTCGACCACCAATCTGGCGTCGCGCAGCGCGGCGCCCGGGTCTTTCGGGTCGTAGCGCAGCACCAATACGTTCGGGAAGGCGGGCGCCGCCTTGTCGCCGAAATCGACGACCGAGACGCGATGCACGAAGTCTGTGTGCTCGACGTGCTCGGCCAGGCGATAAATGATGTTCTTGGCCTGGCCTATGCGGTGCCCCCAGCGGTCGTTGGGCAGCCGCCCCCACATGCTGCCCGACTGGTCGATTAAGATGACCACGTCGAGGCCGGTGAAGTCGCGCCGCGCCGCGTGCGCGGACGGCGAGACGAGCGCCGCCACGCCCACCGACAACAGCAGCAGGAGCGTGTAGGCTACGCCTCGGGCGCGCCGAAGATGATTCCTTCGTCCAGGTACTTGCATATCCACTCTGGGAGTTGACGGCGGCTTTGCTCAAGAATCGTCGGGATGTTGTCGTTGCTCGCGAAGCGCTTTCCGAAGTTGACGAGTGCGCGCCGGGAGCGGGGCGCGCGGGACGGGAGTCGGCTCAGGTAATCGCGGTGCGCCTCGGGGTCGAACCTGCCGGGGCCGGCCAGCACAGGCTTCTGGTTCCAAAGCTCCGCCCAAAGCTTATTGAGCGTCCTCTCTTCGCCCGCCAGCTCGTCGAACTGGCGGGCGAGTTCGTCGAGGTGCGGCGGCGCGGGCGGCGGCATGAACGAGTCGGCGGCGGCGCGGACACTGTGCCCGTACTCTTCCGAGATCAGCCGCCACAACCCGCCGCCCCTCGCCTCGGCCTGGTCGAAGACGGCCGCCACGTCGCGCAGCCGCCCGGCCAACGTCTCGAAGAGGCGCGGCTCATCCCACTTATTCACGTCACCGCAGTCATTGGCGGCTTCCATGACTCGGTTCTGTAAGGACGGCAGTCGCTCCAAAGGCTCCAGCCGGGTCACCTGCCGAAGCAGGCGCGGCTGCATGGCGACATCTTCAAGTTGGCCGTTGAGCGTTCGCCTGATGGCGTTGAGTTCTTTTCGTTCGCCCGGTCGGCGCAGGTCGGCGTGTTGCAGGCGCTCGACGGAGACCGACACGTCGTAGAGGGTTTCAAGTCGCTGCCTGGCCGCCTCGAATCTCTCGGGCGTGTGTGGGCGCTCCGGCACCTCGGGCAGTTCGTTCAGGTAGTCCCGGAGCCTCTGCCACGCGGCCTCGTGTCGCCGCACCTCGGCCCGCAACACTTCGAGGTCTGACTGTTCAAGGTCGGGGTTAGTGCCGATGACGTTTTCGGTGCGGGCGGCCACCTCCTCCGTCTGTCGCCTCAAGTCCTCGGCCGGGTTGTAAGTGAAAAGCTGCGGGGCGTGGCGCCGGAACGCTTCGTAACCCCAGGCCAGCATCTCGACACGGCCCCGCGTCTGCCACAGTCCGATCAGCTTTGCGAGCCTGCGCGAGAGGTCGGGGTCGGACGGCTTCTGCTGCGCGAGGTAAGCGACGAACTGCTTGACGCCGCCCAACTCACCGCCCGCGGCCGCCGCTTCGACGTTGAACCACGCCTCCCAGCGTGTGAACTCTTCGTGGTAGGCGGGCGGCGCCTCCCTCATCGTCGTCACGCGGCTGACCACCATTCGCAGTTGTCCGAGCGTTTCGGCGTCCCCGCCCTCCCAAGCCTCGCGCAACGCGCTGCTTAAAATCTCGTACGCCTCGTCGGCCAGATACTCGACGAGCCGCGACCAGTCGTCCTTAAGCACTTCGGAGACGGCCGCGATGCTGGTAACGCGGGCGCGCGCAAGGTCAAGGCGAGTCCGCATCCGGCGTGCCTCGCGGTCGTCCTCATCGAACTCGCCGATCCTGCTCTCGGCGCCCGCCCAATCGCGTTCCGTAATCAACCGTTCGGCGTAACCGATGCGGGCTTTGCGCAGGAAGCTTTTCCGGAAGGCTTGAAGCTCCAGTCGTTCTAACTCAATGTTGAGCGAGGCGGCGATCTGGTCGCACTCCTCGGGCGCGAGCGTTTCGGTTAGCAGCCTTGAGAGCAGGACGTACCACTCGTCGGCGCGCCGATCCTGCTCGCGATGCAGCGCCTCGATGAGCAGCGCGGGCGGGGGTGACAGGTACCCGTAGGTCGCCCGCCACAGGCTCCACCAACCGGCCGCCACGTGCCATCCCGAGAACTTCTCGGCGTGTGCAAGCTCGCCGAGGGTGCGCAGCACCCATGCGTTCTCCGTCAGATAGGCGGCGTACTTCCCCTCCGGCCGCTGCGCGCACAGATTGAGCAGTTCCCCGACCTGCCACTCCGCTAGCGCTCGCTCGATTCTGCGCTGCCAACCGCGGCGCGTAGCCTCCTCGCGGAGCCCGAGGGCGAGGGCGTGGCTCGGCATTTCGGCCAGAATGCGTTCGGCCAGCGCCGCGGTCTCAAGGTAGACCTCGTCGGCGAGCGTGCCGTCATCCTCCTCCAGCCTCTCGAAGGCTTCACGTATCTGCTTCAACCGCTTGCCGGAGGAGTCCAGGTCTCGCTCGAAAGTCTGCGGCACGGGCACGTCGGGCGCTGGCCTCATTTCGAACTCTTCACCCGCACTGGCGGCCTTCCAGGTGGCGGCAATCTGGTCGAGCTGACCACTCAACAACTCAATCTCCTCGACGACGGAAGGCGGAAGGCCGGCGCGCTGTGTGAGAAGCTTCTCGGAGGCGGCGACGAGCGCCGCGAGGTTCTCGGCCGCCGCAACCTCCAGCCCGGTCTCGTGGACGAGGCGGCCCAGTGCGTTCTGCACCCACTCCTTCGGCACGCCGAGCCCGTAAGACTCTTCGAGTTTGAGCCCCTGATACTTGCCCCAGAAGACGCGCACCTGCGACAAGTCGGAAGCCTCCCCGGCTCTGCGCCGGAGAAAGTCGCCGAGCGATTTAACGCAACGCGCAACTTCGCCTTTGACAAGGTCGGCCCACTTCGGCGGGAGGCTATAGTCGTCCCGACAGCGGGAGAGAGAGCGCGTGTGTTTAGCGAGCGCCACGGCGTTGATCCAGTTCCGCGGCGCTTCCCAAGCGGTCTTGACCAGGAGGTCTACTTCACAGTGCATCCGGTCGCAGCTATAGATTTCGTCTTGCAAACTCTTCACGTTGCCCTCGAAGCCAGCCGGCGGCTTCGCGAGTGCCTTGAAAACTTTCCAGGCGTCGTCGAAAGACCAGGAGGCGAGCGCCCGGCGGATGCGCCGCTTTGCTTCGCCGAGCCGGACATCGAAGAGACGGTTGCGCAACGACTTCAACTCTTCCAGCTCCACCCCGTATGTCTCCAGGTCGGAGATGATCGAGACGAATCTGTCGAGCGCGTCGATTTCGTCGGTCAGGGTCTGCTCGTTAATCTGCGGCACGGCGGCGGCGATCCACGTACGCAGATCTTTGACGACCCTCTGTAGCAGGCGTGCCGCGATGGCGGGCTCCGACTTGAGGTCGCGCAGGAACTTGAGGAGCCCGACGTGCGTGAGGCTGTGAATCTCGTCCCAGCGGCGCGAGAATTCGAGAAGACCGGGGACAAGGTCGGCGGCCGAGGGGCGCCCGTCGAGCCGCTCCAAAACCTTTAACGCCTTCCTCGCACCGGGCGCGTACGGGTCGTCGCCCAGAAGCTTTTCGAGCAGCGCACGCGCCTGCGCGCGCTCGGCCCTCGTGCCGCCCGTCAGGAGTTCGGCGCGCTTGATGACTTCCTCGACGTTGTCCATTGTCGGACTCACTTGACCTCGACCTGCGGCCCTGTGAAGATCGCGTAACCGTCAGGCTTCCTGAAGTAGAACCTCAGCTTGTAACTGCCGGGCGAAACCTTCACCGCAGCGTCGTTAAGGTCGAGAGAATCGCCCGCCCGCTCGCCCTTCTCCGAAAGCCAGAAATCGTATTTTTCGGCCGCGGGGTTGGTGACAAGGTCGAGCGTTTCGCCGCTGCGCACGGCCGCCGGCAAAGGACGGTCGAGCAGCGCGCGGACGAAGGCGAAGTTCTGCGTGACTCGGACTTCCCCACCCTTGATCGAGACCCCGACGCCGACGTGCGTGTACTCCGGGCGCAGGATGTTCTCGCGGTGGCCCGGGCTGCCCATCCAATCGCGGACAACCTCGGCGGCCAACTCCTTCTGCCGCGCGGCGTCGAGCCCCGAGCCCTTCCAGATGTTCTCGCCCGTGAGGCCGACGAGGCGACGGTGCAGGCGCGCGATGCGATCGGCCGGCGCCGCCCCGTCCGGGTTGACGTGCTCGAAGAAGTTCCGCAGCAGCATGTCGCCGCTGTGCAGGCGTGCGCTGTCGCGCAGCGCGTCGTCCGGGGCCAAGTCGGCGCGGCCGGCCCTGCGCCGGTTCTCGTTGACGAGGTCGAGAATCAGCCGCTCGACCTCGTCCGAATGCGTGATGCCTGCGCGCGCGGCCTCTTCGTCGGTCGGGGCGGAGGTGCGCGCCGCGCTCGGCCCCGTCGCGTCCGGGGTCGTGGTCGGGCCGGAGGTCGTCCCGTCGGGAACCTGTCGGCGTGCGCGGCCCGTCGTGTCGGGCGCGCTCGGCGTGCCCATCGAGCCCAGCCGCGGTCTGAGCAGCAGGAACCCGGCGAGCAGAAGCGCGGAGAGAATCGCCAGCACCCACACGTACTTCACTATCGCCCTCCCCCACCGGCCGTCCGCCGGCCGGACTCAATAGACCCACTCTGCGGGAATCACCTTGATGACGAGCCCGTCAGACCTGTTGGCGCCGCCCGCGTCGTAGGGGAACGCCTCGACATCGACGACGAATGTCTCCCGCTTGTCGTTGATGGCTCGCACCACCTTGTCCCGCACCTCCCGAAGCGCGCGCAGCGCTGGGTCAACTCGCCCTTCGACCTGCACCCCGCGCGGAAGCTCTGACAGGAGTTTGACGGGCCTGAGGACAACCCCGCAGGCGCTGACCGCCGCGCGCAACGCCTCGCTGGCCTGATGCAGCGGGTCGATCAGGCGCGACAGAAGACTGTCGTCCGTGAAATAGGTCGTCGCCAGCATCTCGGCGCGAAGCAGGAGGCTGAGTTCCTGTGTCGAGAAGCCCTGAAAAAGGCACCGGCTCCACAGTTCGTCGCCGCGGAAGTCTTCCATCCTGTCGAGCAGGGAGAGAAGCTCGGGCCTGAACTTATCGACACGTAGCGCTTCGAGCGCGTCTCCGCGCCCCCCGGCGCGCAGATGTTCGGTCACGGAGTCGAGCGCGGACACGGCCGCAGAGAGTCGGAGCCGCAGTTGCCGGTGTACGAACTCGGCGTCGGCGAGGCGCCGGCTGATTGCGGCAACGTCCTCATAGCTCAGCTCTTCGCCCGCGCTCAGGTAGAGGAGCCGCGAGAGCGTGGATGCGACTTCGGAGAAGGCGCTCGTCCGCGCCAGCGCCTGCGTCAACTCTTCCTGAACTCTGTCGGCGCGCTCCTCGATTTCGCGTGCTCTCGCTGCAACCTCCTTGTTGCCCTGGTACTGCCGGAGCAGGTCGGAGACCATCAAGTCGAGTGACGCGGAGGCATCATCCACGCTCAGTTCGATAACCTTCTTCGACGAACTAATCTGATCGGCGACCCACTTCGACGCGGCCACAAGGTTGCCGTTGTGCCCCTGCGCGTGAGAGCTGAGGGTGTCGAGCGCCGCCCGGTACTCACGGAAGATGTTCTTCGCCAACTCGACCGAGTCGTTCTGGCTCTCCTCAAGTTTCAGCTCCCGCCGCAGCCCGTCGAGGCTCTTGTCGAGCGTCTTCAACCCTTCCTCCGCCGTCCTGCCGTCGCCGAGTTTGCAGAGCAGCGCGGTCAGCATCCCATCGGGCGTGTTGGCAGCGTCCGAAGTGCCGGGGAAGAACTCGGCGTGTGTGTTGAAGAGGTCCGTAAAGAAGGTGCCCGCCTTGCTCCGTATCTCGCCCGGCGTCGTGGGTTTCAACTGGAAACGCTGGCTTAAGTCTTCGAAGATACCGACGGCCTCTCGCATGTAGAGCAAGGTGTCCTGCGGCGACTGCTCTGGGCAGAAGCGCCTGAGCGGTTCCAGCAACTTTGTATATTCCGAAAGCTGCTCGTCTATCTTTTTCAGAGCTTCGTCGGGGCACGGGCCGTGCCCCACCCTCGTCCAGATCTGTTCGACCTTCTTGCGGGCCATTTCGAGGCGAAACAGAACGTTTGAGTCCGGGCGCACCATCCCGTCGAGGCTCTCTTGAACCTTCTGTTCCAGAGCCTCGAATTTGCCCTTCGCGGCGGCGCCGGCTCCATCCGCATTGGAGCCCTCAGCCGGCGACTCCTGAGTGGGCGGCGGCGCGGTCGTTTGCGTGCGACCCTCGCGTATGAAGAGGAGGCGAAGGCGGTCACGCCATTGAGGTCTCAGGGCGAGCACGACCCCCGTCAGCACGAACAGCGTGAGGGTCGCGGCCAACGTCCAGAACAGGTATTTGAGGTAAAGAGAGAGTCGGCTCGCCGCAAGCGCCACGTCGCGCGCCGAACGGGCGGCGGCGAGTTCTCTTTCGGCCGCGTCATGGGCCGCGAGCGCTTCGTCGCGCGCCTTGATGGCCGCCTGAAGTTCGTCGTTATTAGTTTCCCCGCCGTTCAGAGGGCCGTGACCACCAAACATCACTCCGAGGAGGTCGTGCAACGTTTGAGCGAAATGCAACTGCGTGGCGTCGTCGAAGTCTCGCACTGCGCCGAGGTCTCGCGGTGCACTCTTCGCGGTCTCAAGGGCGAGCGGAAGCTTGTTAATCTCGAAGTCTCGTGCCAAGTCATCGAGCGAGACGTTCGTCGTTGAATCGTTCAACACCTTGGCGAAGACATCCGGCGCGGTCGCGTCAAGGCCGCAGTCGGTGAAGAACTTTCCGAACCTCACGGGCAGTTCCTTAGTCTGGAAAGTTGAGAGACTCTTCTGGATAGTCCCGCTGTCGTCGTCTCTCTTCTCGAAATACTTCCCCTCGCCTCCGTCGCTTTCCATCCTGAACCAGTAGCGCCCGAAGAACTTGACGGCGCCCGAAGCGTCGGGCGGGACGATGGCGACGCCGAGGGCGTTGGCGTGTGCCTTCGTAGTCACGTTGCGGTCGGCGGGCATCTCGGCGCGCACGAGGGCCAATCGGCCCTCCCCACATTTCAAAGCGGTGGGAGCCGCCTCCACCCGCACCTCGGTAGGCCGCGGCGCACGCGCGACCGACGAAAGTGTCAGGCAGAAGAACACAGCGAGCAGCGAGCGGGCGGCGAGCGTGCCGCGGGCCGTGCGTAGCTTATGTCGCTGGTGCATTGATGACTCTCCTGCCGTCGGCCGCCGCGCACTCCGCGCGGGCTATTCGTCGGGGTTTAAGAGCAGGCTCCCGACCGGCCACGGCGGGTCTGTAACCGTCTGTGAACTGCGCGCCTCGCCGAATACGGAACGGCTCCGTCCCTGCTCATCTTCTATGTAAAGGGAGAAGCGGCCGTTACGCTCTTCGCCCCGTCTGATGAAGACGTTGTTCGCCTGCCGCGGGTAGACCTGGTCGTCCAAGTCGATGTAGAAGTGGCGGCGCAGCGACTTCATGTCGGCACTCGGGTCGGGGTTCCCGAGGTTCACCTGCACGAGGCGGAACTGCGGGCTCCGCGTGAGGTCGATGGGCTCGTCCCAGTGCTCCTCGGTGACGATGTCCTGATTGTGGTTGATGAGGACGCCGAGCCGCGGCCGGAAGCTGGTGGCGTGCTCCGCCTCTTCGAAGTCTATGTTCAGGCTGTGGCGCGCGATGGCGCCCTTCACGACGGCCGACTTCATCGCGTCGCGGTCGAAGTCGGGGTGTTCGGCCCCGCGGAACTTGCCCCAGACCCGCTCGCGCAGACCGGGCCAGAGCGCGCCGCGCCCCGAGACGATCACGGTGTTAACGTCCGTGGCGGGCATGCCGGCCGACCCGAGCAGTTCGTCGATCACCGTGTTCGTCACGAAGTCGTAGAACTCACGCATCCGCTTGTCGGAGTAAATATCCTCTTTCGGTATCGAGAGGTAGATTGGGCTGCCGTCACTCCAGACGCCCGCCCGGTCGGGCGGCGGCGCCGCTGTCGGCAACTCGCCCTGATCCCCGCCGGGCCGGACGACGCCCGTGCCGCCCTTGACCCCGACAGTGACCGTGAGCGGCCCGTTGCCGTCCCACTTGTGTTTGGCCTCGCGGATCATGCGCCACAGCCATGTGATGGCCCGGCGGTGTACGGCCTCGTCCTTTTTGTCGTACGACTTGTCAACGATGCGGTACTGGTATTTGAACGGCGATTCGGTTTCCAGCACGCGCAGCAGCCGGTCGATGAGACGCGCGATGACTTCATCGATGTAGTTTCCGGCGACGGGCACGCCGATGCGCCCCTCGACCTTCCAGCCCGTGGGATAACAGACCGGCTCCTTCTGCCACTCGACGCGGATGAGCGAGAGGTCGAGCGTCCCAGCCCCGAAGTCGTAGACGAGCAGCCGCTCGGTGCCGGAGCGCGGCCTGCTCCTCATCTGGCGGGCGCAGTAGTAGTAGGCGACGGCGTCCGACTCGCTGATTAAGTGGATGCGCTCGCGCCGCTCGATTCCGAACCTCCGGCCGAAGGCCCTGTAGGCGATGTCGTGTAGCCGCTCGCGGTGGTGCCGGGTGAAGGTGTTCGGGTAGCAGATGATGACGCGGTCGGCGCGGTAGTCGGTCTCCGCCAGCAGGTAGGCTTCGATGAGCGCCGCGAAGCTCGACTCGATGGCGGCGTCGAGCGGCAGCGTGTTGCGCGTGACGACCCGCCCGTCCTCCTCGTAGCTGATCGGCTTGGCCAGGCGGATGTGCTGCGCTGACTTGCCGAGCCACGACTTGACCGAGTAGATGATTCGGTCAGACTCGGTGATGAAGTTGTAGTCAAAAGCCGGCAGCCCGACGAAGGCCGCGTCGCCCGGCTTAAGCGACCCCGGAAGGTAGGTCGGGAAGCCGGGGCGGCTGCTCCTGAGCGCGGCCGTCCCGTTGCTGTCGCGCTTGTCGGCGTTGCAGATGACCCAGCTCGGCAGCAGATGCCGGCTGTCCTTCTCCATGTTCTCCTCGTCGAACTCCGCGTAACTACGCTTGTCGCTCCCTCTAATCTCCTGAAGCGGAATCGGCAACATCTCATCCTCGCCCCCCGTCCCCCATGTGGCGGCGATGGCCGACGTGCCGTAGTCAACGCAGAGCCAGTTGGGGCTCGGCAACTGCTCCAGTTGCAGCGGGACGTAGAGGCTGAGCGGCGGGCGTCGCGTCTCGGTGCCGTCGTCCGTCACGACGCGCACCGCCAGCTTCACCACCGCGCGGAAACTCTCGGCCGGGATGAGGGCACCGACAATACGGCTGATAAACGAGGGGAACAGCTTGACCGTAATGCGGCGCGGCGCTTCGCCTTCGCGGATGACGACGCGCGAGGCCCTTTCTTCGAAGTCGTACACGTCGAGCAGCGAGTCGAGCGTGCGCCCCTCGGCCATTTGCACGCCGGGTCTGACCTCGGGGTCGCACTGCACCTCTGTAACGATGCTGACCTCGACGAGCCCGCGACCGGAGGTGGCAGAGTTGCCGAGTTCGAGGCGGATCAGGTCGTAAGGCCCGGTCGAAGCGTCGAAGCCGATCTCCTGCGCGCCCAGCCACACCGAGTTCGCGTCCGTCGCCTTCGCCGCGGCGCCCCCGTTGTCGGGCACCCGCAGGCGCTGCCCGAGCGCGCCCTCGCGTGTCCAGAAAAGCTCACGCACCGGGGCCGGGTGTATGACGTTGACGACGGCCCCGGCCCGCGTCGGGTCGCGGTAGAGGGTCGCCTCATGCGGCCCGGGCTCGGAGGCCGAGTCAAAGTCGCCGGCAAGCCTGAACGTGTACGTGTCGCTCTCGGGGTTGGGGTTGGAGACGACGGCTCCGTCGCAGTTCAGGAGCGCGGGGACTTCAATCGTCTCGCCTGGCGGAACAAGTACCTTGGGAGTTTCGAGCGCAAGCTGCTCGCCGCCAATGGACCTGTTGTCGCGGTAGGTGTAAACCGCGTAAGGCCCCCACGAGAACGGCTGCGCGAAGCGGTGCCCGGCCTGGCTGCGAAAGACGAACCGGCCGACCTCGCGCCGGGCGCCCTTTGCGAAGAAGCGCCGCGGCTCTGCCGAAGCGGCGTAGGTCACCACGGGCTTGCGCGGCTCTTCCGGCTTGAGCGTGAGGCTGCACGGCAAAACCGTCTCGCGCTCGCCCCTGTCTTCGGGCGACAGCCATGCACGCAGTCGCTCGGGGAAAGACTGGCCTGTCTCCCGCACGCCGCCCCACTTTATGTGCAAGGTCAGGTCGAGGTTGAAGGTCTCGGCACGCGCCTCGGCATCGCCGGGCCGGACGTAGTCGCGAATCGACTCGGCGGCGAGAAAGATGAAGAACATCTTGCCGTGAGAGACGACCTCCTCGACGCCCAGCACGAGCCCTTCGTCGCCGGCCTTCCCCACAAAGCCGATGACATTCCCCGTGGAGACTTCGAGTCCGTGTATCAGGGGCGAGTGGTAGTCGAGGGTGACGACGGCGGCACGCGCCGGCTGCTCGCGGTTGTGCAGGAGCTGGCCGAACCACGGAAGCTCGCCGCGGTTGACGACCTTGAGCACTCCCACCAGCAGGCGGCTCGCCGCAGGACGGTCGAAGTCCACAACCACCTCCGAGGCAGACTGCCCTTCGAGACACGGGTCGAAGGGCCGTTTGTACCTGGTGCGGTAGAGGTGGAAAAGAGCCGCCGCCACCAGCGCCATCGCGAGGAGCACGGCGAGCGCCCAATACCAGTTGCGTTGTGCCAGCAACCTGTCCTGAGCCTCCTCCTGCGTTATTAGTCCGTCCGCGTCCTGATACCAGAGACCGGCGAGTTGCCGGTTGTCGAGTTCCGTGCCGGGCAGCCCGAAGACGCCGGGCAGCATGAGCCGCGGCGTCGGGGTTAGTTCGATCTGCTGCTCGGAGGTTTCGACATAGACGTGGTCGTAGATGGCGCTCTGAAAGCGAAGGCCCACGGTGAACCTGAGCCGGCCGGGGGTTAGCTCGGGGTCGCTCGCCGAGATGGAGAGATCCGGGTCGGCGACTTCTAGCAGCGGGATCGTGCTGCGGTCTCCCTCGTCAACACAGCCGGGCGGTCGGCACTGAGCCAGCCCTGCGGAGACCTCGCCGAGAGCCTTCTGCCGCCAGAGGCGCCAGGGCCGGCCGTCCGCGCCTTCGAAGTTCATGTGCAGCCGGAGTGGGTGGAACCCGGCTGCCTCGTGCTGGTCTAGATACGAAAGGATGCGCAGGTCGGCCGCGTGCGGGACGGCGGCGACCAGTCGAAGCTTATCCGGTGACTGCGCCACACGGTCAATCTCAACCTTCCGTTGGTACGAGAGGGCAGTTTCGGGCGGGCGCAGCGGCTTCACTTCGCCGACGATGAAAAAGACCGGGCCGGACTGCTTAACCATTGAGGGCGGGTAGCTGAAGTGAAAACTGTTCATGACCGCGTGGCTGAGCCTGTTCGCCTCCGCCGTGTCCTGAACGTTGTGGGGCGGCCGGCGGAAGTCTTCAAGCTCGTCGGCGGGCGAACTGCTCGTGTTGTGCTGCCGGTCGGTGACGATGACGATGACGGTTCTGGAGAAGACTTTATCGGGCGGCAGCCTCTTCTGTAGGAACGGAAGGACGAGGGGCGGGGCCGTCGAGATCGGGGAGAGGTTGCCTTTGAAGCGGCAAGGCTCCGCCATCTGCCTGCCGAGCGAGTCGGCGAAACTCTCCCGCGTGGCGGTTTCGACCCCCACGAGTTGGAACATGTTTTCCGGCAGCGCCGAAGAACGCTGACGCCCGCCCGAACAACCTTCGGCACCGGCCCCGCCGAGAATCGTGAATAAGACTACCGACGCTTGGTCACGCCCGGGCTGGAAGCTCGGCAGCTCGGGTTCGAACGCCTCGCCGTTCACACGGCCCGTGTACAACAACTCGGGGAGCGTGGCCACCAGGGCCGCCCTGTGCGCGCTCTTCATGCTCCCCGACTCGTCGATCAGCAGGATGAAGTGGATTCCGGGCTGAGAGTCTGTAATCTCAGACTGCGCGTTCGCCGCACACCACGGCACCAGGAGTGCCAGCGCCGGAAGGAGCCGACACGTCCAGCGCCGCAGCAGTTCAGATGCGTCGCCGATAGCTTTCCCGAATGGTGAGCGTGATTGGTGAATCATTTGCGCGACATGCCGGATTCAGCCGCCGAGCCTGTTAGAGATTGGCAAAGACAAGGTCTTAACCATCCGCCCGCTACACTACCTATGGGTCTCCGGCCTGTAACGTGATGGTATGTGGCCCGCGACGCAGCCGGCCCCGAACCGCCGCTTATCAGGCGAGAAGCCCGCTCCCCGAAACCCCCTGCATAACGTTTGAAAGGCCGCGAACATACCTTGTGCATAGAGCTTCCGCGAACGCCCTCGGTGCGGCGAATCGAAGACGGCCGGCGGGTCAGTTCGTGCAGGTGGTCAAGCTATGGAGTGTGAGAAGTTCGAGTTGGATGTGTTCATCAGCTACCGCCGGGTATGCCCTGATCTGGAGTGGGTTCAGAAGGACTTATATGATGCGTTGAAGAAGGCCGGGTTGGAGGTTTGGCTTGACAGGTGGAACGGCGAGCCCGGCGAACGTATCCCCGCCCAGACAGAGAGAGCCCTCCGGCAGTCCCGACGGGCCGTCTGTGTCATCAGTCCCGCTTACATAAAGGAGCTTCGAAAGAGAAGTGGGTGGTTGACTCGGGAATTCGAGACGATCTTCGACTCGAATCAGTCCGAAAATTCCCGGCTCATCCCGCTACTGCTGGGCAGCGAAAAGATTCCCGAGAGGATTGAGTCGCTCGTGGCTATCAACTTGGCGAATCCTGCCACCCATGAGCAGGAATGGGAAAGGCTCTTAAATGCTTTGGAGGCGAAAAACCCGGGAGCCCTTGCCCCCCGCGCGCTCAGATTCTACTTCGTCAAGTTGTACCTTTGCCTCATCATCTCATTCCTCCGGTCACACCTCGTACTCGCCATCGTCGCGGCTTGTCTCGCTCTGTTGGTTGGAGTGGCTGTTGAAAACTCGTCGATGCTTATCAACGAGCCGACGCCGTTGCCGCGGGCTAAAATCGAGATCACTCAAATTCCTCCCGCCGGAGGAAGCCCCGGCCCTTTATTGAAGATCGGTGGACATGTGACCGGCGGCAACCCTAAAGAGTTGCAGGTTGTCATCTATTCCTACGCGGTGAATACGTGGCACGTCCAGCCTTTCGAGGATGCCCCGTTCACTAACATTGATTCCGAAGGCGAATGGGCCGCGGAGATTCATCCAGGAACAGTCTACGCCGCCCTTCTGGTGAAGCATGGCTTCACCCCTCCCACCGTAACCCATAACTCACCCGAGCGCCTCGGCGGTGGGGTCGTCGATTTCCACATCGTTCAAGCGGGAAGTAGCTCGACGGCGCGGTAAGCTGGCGCCGTCTTTCAATGACTCACGAAAGGAGAACACAACGATGGAACGCAGAGCGCAGAGCAGACTTGAAGCCGCCAGACGCATCTCGGTGCTCCTGGCGGGCACGGCTATCCTGTTTGTCGCCTGTAACCGGGTCGAACCGGCAGCGGACAGCAGCACGACTGGAACCAGCGGCCGGACTCAAGTTCAGGCGGCTGAAAACAGACAGGCCGGGGCGGCGCAGACTGTCAACGCGAGTACCAGTCAGCCGCCCGTCACAAAGGTGAGCGAGACGGAGCCGACAAAACCGAGCATCGAAATTACGTTGGTGCCGCCGAGAGGCGCGGGCGAAGAGAGAATGGAGAGGATCGCCGGTTCGGTCAGCGGGGTGGACGCTGGGAAGTCCAAGGTTGTTATCTTCGCTCACACGGACGTTTGGTACGTTCAGCCTTACACAGCGGACCCCGACACTCAAATCGGCGAAGGCGGCCACTGGGAAAATGACACCCACCTCGGTAGAGATTATGCAGCCTTGTTGGTGAAGTCTGCATATAAACCGCCGGGCACGACGGGCAAGCTGCCGCCGGTTGCGGGCGACGTTCTTGCCATCGCTCAGGTACAGGCGAAGTAGCGAAACTCGGGAGTGGCTCTGTTAACGGCGATGTCTCAAACCGGCCCATCCCGGGAAGCTGAGGCCGATGAACGGGGGTCGCGTTGTAAAACGCGCCGCATTCAGTGTTCGCGGATGTTGCGGAAGCTGATCGAGTAGCGCAGCGCGTTAATCGGCGGGATGCTGTGCTCCCACACGGCCTACGCCTGCCCGCTCAGTAGGTCGGCCGAGCGCGGCGCGGCCGCGACGTTCGCCCGCTCCCACTTCCTCACGCCGACCTTCCGCCTCAGGCGTAGCACACACGGCGAGAGCAACGAAATGCCTACTGTCTCCCTGAAGACTACCTTGTCACGGTGCCAGCCGATGCCGGCGCCCGCGCCGTACTCCATGACGAGCACGTGCTGCAACTGCTCCGGCCCGAGGCCGGCGAACGCGGCCGCTGTCCGCCGGAGCGGGAGGAGGAATTCCGGGATGTCGTCGGCCTTCCGCAGATGCTGTGCCGAGAAGTCGTAATGCCAGCCGAAAGAGACGACACGGCGTTTGCCCGTGTAGCCGTGAAACTCAAACACGCGGAAGGGCAGCTCACGTGACCGGGCGAGGAGCGCGTCCTCATCGGCCGGGCTGATCAGGTCAGGCCGGTAACGGAAGCCCTCTGGGAGCTTCGGCATTGCCTCGCGTGATGCCGTGCGGGGATTAGCCACTTTGGTCCTCTCCGACTACCTCTTTAACCCTGCCTACTTCGCCGGTCTCCAGCCTGACTTTGATGCCGTGCGGGTGGTGAGGGGATTTCGTCAGCACGTCTTTGACGACGCCGCGGGTTAGCTTCCCCGTGCGCTGGTCCTGCTTCATGACTATGTCTACCGTGAGCCCGGGCCTTACGTCCTTGCGCTCCCTGCCGTCCATAAGTCACCGCCTCTGTCTGCCCGCCTCCAGAGCTGGCCCCAGCCGTGCCATCACCTTCCCACGCGCGTCACCGCGCGCGGCTGTCGGTCGAGACTCCTCGCCGCCGCCCGGGGCGAGCAGCGCGTCAAGTAATCCGCCTCCCCTGGAGAAAGGAGCGCAGCCGCGGCAGATTCGCACGAGCGGCAGTCCGGACGCAGGCTCGGCCTCCCTCGTGAAGAGCTCGCCTTCGCGTATCACGCCCCCGCACCGCGAGCACGACAGCTCCCGCAACGCGCGATACAGCGCCGCCCTCGTGCCCGCGTCCAGCATTGCTTCGCTGGCCCTCTCGCTGTGCGGGCTGCCGCGCTTCACGTTCTCAGCATGTTTCATGGCAAGCCCTCGGCGGCCACTCGTATCGCCGGCTTCATTCCTCGTCGTAGCCGAGGAAGTTGACTGCGTTCTGGTCCAGGTTCTCTCGGCCGTGGTCATAGCGCATCACGGTCTTCGGGTCTTTGTGCTTCGACATCATCTGCACCTGCCGGTAGCTGAGACCCGACTCCAGCGCCCGGGTGATTGCCGTCCTTCGCAAGTCGTGCGGCGAGAGGTCACCGAGCCGTGAATAGTCGGCCCATTTCTTTACTATCTTCTGCGCCATCCTCGTCGAGAGCGCCTTGTCGAAGTCGAGGGTGCGGTAGTTCGTGTGCGGCTGGAAGAGGTGGGCGTGTTCGCCGCCCGAGTGCACAATCTCTCGCCGCTTTCGGTCGAGCCGGAGGTAGTGGTCTATAGCCTCCTTGACCTCCTTCGGCAGGGGCCAGACTTCCTCCCTGCCCCCCTTTACCTTACAGCATAGTGTCCACCGGCCGTGGCTCCACTTAATCGAAGAGGCCCGCAAGCTACAAACCTCCGATACCCGTAAGCTGAGGCGCAGCATGACCAGCATCAGGGCATAATCCCTCGCCCCATCCGGCTTCTCCCTGTCAGGCTCTGACAGCAGGTAACGTACCTCCTTTATTGAGAGCGCCCGACCGGCGGGCTCTGACGGCAGCTCTGGCGGCGAGACCAGCTTGGTCGAGGCCGGGTTGCGGGGGATCGCGCCCGCGGCCTTCAGATACTCGAAGAAGGAGCGGACGACCGACAGCTTGAATGCGACCGTCGAAGCACTCTTCTTCTGAGAGCGCAGACGATCCCTCCAGAGCACCACGTCGTTAGGCACGACCTCCGAGGGGTGCTTCATACCGGCGAACTGGAAGAATTCTCGCACCGCCCGGCCGTAGGCGCGCCGCGTCTCTTCCGAGACCGATTTATTGATGAAGGGAGTCGCGCTCTTCGGGTCAAACCTCTCCGCGTGAGTTTCCCCATCGCGGAGGATTTCAGGTATCAGAGCTTCGGTAGCCAAAGTCTGTATGCCTCTCAGAGCTGATTTGGCGAGCAAAATCAAGATAAATCATGCCCCAAGTTGGTTACCTTGGTCAAACCTCGTTCGTAAAATATCCATTATGCGAAATGTGCAAGTTCATATATTTCAATCGTTTACAAGAAATATTTGATACTGACTGGGACTGGCTAGCGATTATGGATGAGGCTGTTTCATCTGTTGAAAGGGCTAAGGCTCGGCATCTCCTGTCCGCCTAAGAAGTTAAGATTAACAGCCCTGCCATTGCGGGTCGGGTGCATGCTGTTGTTAGCCGCCGCGGATTCATATACTAAGTGCAACAGGCTTCCTTCGAGTGGAGGTGAGCGGCGATACTGACGAAGATTCTCGACTACCATGAAGAGGATATTCGCCATGACGTACCGCCAGCTCTCCCCCGAGGAGAGATATATGCTCGCCGCCCTCAGAAGGCAAGGGCTCCACCAGGCCGAGATCGCGCGCTCGCTGGGCCGCCACCGCTCGACCGTCTGCCGCGAGGTGCGCCGTAACAGCACGCGCGCCGATGGGCATTACCGCGCCTTCACGGCCCAGGAGCGCACCAACGGCCGCCGCTCGCGCTCGCGCCGCAACCAACGCTTCTTGGCCGAGGACTTCGCCATTGTCGATGAGTTGCTGCGCCGCCAGTGGAGCCCGGAGCAGGTCGCGGGTCACCTGCGCCGGACGGGGCGACTCGCCATCAGCCACGAGTCGATCTACCGCCACGTCTGGTGGGATAAGAAGCAGGGTGGGCTGCTCTACACCCACCTGAGGGGGCCCGCAAGAGACGGCGTAAACGCTACGGCGCTTACGACAGCCGCGGAAAACTGTCCGGGAAACGTCCCATCTCCGAGCTGCCCCCGGAAGTCGAGACTCGGCAGCAAGCGGGGCACTGGGAGATCGATACCGTGATGGGCACCAGCAGTAAGGACTGCGTCGTCAGTCTCGTCGAGCGTAAGAGCGGGTTGCTGCTCGTCGGCAAGTTGGCGGATCGGACGACCGCTTCTCTGAATCGGAGAGTCATCCGGCTCATCCGGCGAGACGAGTGGGCGTTCGAGACCGTGACGGCCGACAACGGGACGGAGTTCCACGACTACAAAGGGATCGAAGCGCGGACGCGGGCGCTCTTTTACTTCGCGCGGCCGTATCATTCGTGGGAGCGCGGCAGCAACGAGAACGCCAACGGACTAATCCGGCAGTACCTGCCGAAGGGCATGAGCATGGCGGGCTTGAGTCAGCAGCGGTGCAACGCCATCGCCAGAAAACTTAACACGAGACCCCGGAAGCGGCTGGGCTTCAGGACGCCGCTGGAATGCTTCAACGAATCTTAGTCAGTGTTGCACTTCTAAGTTGATGTCAGGCCGCGCCGACATATAATCAAGGGAGCGATGAACGTACATTTGCTAATATCAAGAGTCCCAATGATGCACTCTCAAAATTTGCCTGAAGAGCAGCTCCATGAAGGTCAGGAAACATCGTAGCAAATGTGATATTCATTAGTCGGAGTTCCGAAAGCGCTAATGCAGTTTCTTTAGTAGGTATCATGTATTTTCTTAGAGGCGTCTCTGCGAGTTCGACGTTTGCCAAATAATCTTCAAGGGTAAAGTACGTGTTATGTGTTAGTCGTGAAAATATACCGCGCTGAGCACGTTGTCTGTGACCTATATCAAGTTGTGGATTCAGCATAGACAGATCAGTTGCCGACGCTAGATATGGGCCTACTTTAAGAGCCCAAACTGAAACACTACCTAATTCATTGCCAAACATAAATGTCTTCGCGTCAAACTCGCCACGGCTTGAAAGTCCCGGATTTAGCGACTCTGCATAGCCCATGAAGGCAAAAAACGCTGCGACATACAGGCTCCTAGTCCAATCCAGCAAGGGCGTCTTTAGCCCATAGTGTCGTCCTATAGCCCACCAATCAACCTCGCTAAAGTTATGACCTTGTAGGCCAGGTGCGCCATAGGCCAACTCCTTAAAGTCACCCAGTATTCTGTCTAGAGCCCCTTGCCATCTCACTCGTTCTATGGATGGGTCTATTTGCACGGACTGCAAAAGAAACCTTTCCCACACGGAAGCTAAACGCCAATTTGAGCCTGCATGCCCTCGGAATACCGGGTAGGTACTTTCAAGCGTATCACCCTCACACGGGAACGCTATCTCAGCGTAGTCCCGCATCATGCGAGCCTTGAAATCCTCCCATGAGGTACATGTAATTTCGTGAATATTTGGCAACGCTTCACCTAATATTTGAGGTTTAGTTCTTGTTTGATTCATGGCACCTTTGCGGCATAACGCCCGAATTAACCGGCGAGCTATATGTCAAAGATAAAAGGCAAGCTAATTGCGAGTCCGGTTGAATGGGTTGTTAGGCATCGTCAAATGCTGCTATTTAAGTCTCTCCATGCAAGCTTTGGAGTACGATCGTGGCTGACTTTGCACTCAACGCATTTTCATGACCGGGATCATGTTTAAGTGCGGTGTTGAAAGCCTCTAAAGCATCTACATACCTTTTTTGAAGTCCAAGCGAGATACCTTTCTCAGTTAAGGCCACAACATTATTGGGTTCAATCAATAGAGCCTTTTCAATACTTTCTAAAGCTCCTTTAGGATTGTTCATCGCTATAAGCGCTTTACCTTTATCTATTAGTGCCTGTACAAGATTGGGTTTAAGTTCAATTGCCCGTTCAGAAGCTGAAAGAGCTTCAGGGTATCGTTCGAGACATTGCAAAACTATCGATCTCATGGCGTGAGCCTCTGCGTGATCGGGCTTTATTGAAAGTGCCATGTCGATCGCTTCTAAAGCATTCTGTTTATCCCACAATGCCAAGAACACATTCGCTTTTTCTTCCCATGCATTGTAGTTATTAGGCTGAAGTGAAAGAGATACATTGTAAGCCGCTAACGCTTCTTCATAGGATCCTAAATCTCTGAGTGCTTTCCCTCTATTTGTAAAAACAACTGATACTTCTGATGATAATTTTGTTTTATCATCAGGCAGAAGTGAAATTGCCTTATCGAAGGCAGAGAGCGCTTGTTCAAAGTTGCCTAAAGTATGTAGAGCTGCACCTTTGGTGACGAGACTGAATAAAGTTTCCCCTTCAAGTTCCTCAACCGTATGTAAAAATATCAGTGCCCTTTCGCTGTATCCGGAGTTATAAAGCGCGTCGGCTTTTCCCCGTAGCGCAGCAATTATTTTCTCATCTTCAGTACGCTCATCTATTTTCTTACTGATTGAACCGAGCGGCGATCCGCCAAACAAAATAGCGAGGTCGTCTAATGCACCTTCCCAATCAGTGAATAGGTCGTATTGTTGGTAAATTGAGAGCCTATTATCTCCTCTATCCACTTCCTCCAACCGGGCTGGCACAATAGTAAAAGTTGGCTCTGACTGTGCTAGCGCAATATCGAACGCCGTATTGAGTTCAACATCCTGAAACCCTGGCTCATCACCAGTTTTTATGAGTGCTGCCTTACTCAGGCAGATTAGAAAATAGCTGCTTTGGGCGATAGCTCTAGTAATCTGAGGTTTCCACTTGCCGGGCTTGAGGTCTCTTTTGTCAAACCACACCTTTACATTTCTTTTCTTTAATCCATCATACAGGTTTTTAACCTGTTCGATATTTTCGCTAGCATAACTAATGAAGACTTGCACTATTCGTGACATCGCTATTTTCCCAGTTCAGCTAATTTGTTATTCCTATTTTATATTGGGCTCTCAACGAGATGCCTAACGCCCGGCATTGTATGTTGACTGAAGCGGGCCGAAGCGACAAGCTCTCTCCTGCACATGAGGCGTCGGTGAGGCTGTGCCCGGCATCCGGCCACTAGAGCCAGAGGGTGAGATTAAGCCCCCGACGCCTCTCTCTTGCGCGCGCCCTCAAGGCCGGACAGTATCTCATGGCCGCTCACACTGAGCTGAGCCTGCATTGGCAAGGCTGGCCGGGCGCCGCATCATTAGGAGCACGGGCATGACATTACCAGCTCTCGGCCTCGACCTCGCGAAGCTCAAGCTCAACGCCTGCCTTCTGCGCGAAGACGGCAGGCCGCGCCATAAGGTCTTCGCGAACGACCCGACCGGCTTCTCGCAACTCTCCGACTGGCTCGCGAAGCAAGGCGTCGAGCGCGCCCACGCCTGCCTCGAAGCCACCGGCACGTTCGGCGACTCGCTCGCCACTTACCTTCATGAGCAAGGCCACACGGTCAGTATCGTCAACCCGGCGGCAGTCAAAGCCTACGCGCAGAGTCACCTCTCGCGCACGAAGAACGACCGCGTGGATGCGGCGCTGATCGCCTCCTTCTGCGAGGAGCGCAGGCCGCCCGAATGGCGCCCACCCGCGCCGGAGTTGCGCGAGTTGCAGGCACTTGTCCGCCGCCTCGACTCGCTGCTGGAGATGCGCACGATGGAGGAGAACCGCCTCTCCTCCGGCGTCTCGGTCGAAGCCGTGCGCGAGTCGGTCAAGGAGCACATCGCCTACCTCTCGGAGCAGATCAAGCGGACGGAGCGACTCATCCGCGACCACATCGACCGCCACCCAGGCTTAAAGAAGCAGCGCGAGTTGCTCGACTCGATCCCCGGTATCGGGGAGGCGACGGCCGCTGCACTCCTGGCCGAAGTACCCGACATCAAGCAGTACCGGGGTGCCAGGGAGGTGGCGGCCTTCGCCGGGCTGGTTCCACGCGAACGGCAGTCGGGGAGTTCTGTGCGAGGGCGGGTGCGCCTGTCGAAGATCGGCAACAGTAGACTGCGCAAGGCGCTCTACTTCCCGGCCATCACGGCGCTGCGATGCAGCCCCTTCTTTCAGAGTTGGGCCGAAGGGTTACGCCAGAGGGGTAAGAGTAAGATGTCGGTCATCGGGGCGGTGATGCTCAAGCTCGTCCACATCGCTTACGGCGTGCTCAAGACCGGCAAGCCCTTCGACCCGGAGTGGGTGAAAACTGCTTGACAAGCAACACAGTATCTCACCCGCCGCTCCGCACGTTTGCTGTTAATGAGAAGCGGCGTGTCGGCGGTCGGGTGCATGCCGTTGTTAGGCGGCTGTTTTGAGCAACTCGCGCCTCATGAATCGCCATTCCATGACCCCCAAGATAAAGAAATTCAGAAACCCGCAGAATGGAACTAATGCTGTAATGTAGCAAACGAGTGGGAAATTCGGTTTCATGATCTCTTGGTTGGCAAGACGAGGAAGACTTACAATGATAATAGATAGCACGAGGGAGACCGACGCAAGCCCGAGTCGCAAGGGTATCCAATCGTGATTAAGTAGCCAGCGACGATGCTCAATAG